>CAXQUZ010000757.1:0-67209 GCA_964226865.1 Myxococcota bacterium
TGTCGACCGACCAGGTCGGGGCGTCGACGGTGGGCTCGTCGTCGGGGGTGCCGTCGCAGTTGTCGTCGATGCCGTTGCAGCGCTCTTCGGCATCGGGGTGGACCGCGGGGTCGGTGTCGTCGCAGTCGTCTCCGGCCAGCACGTAGTTCGGGCTCGGCTGGGTGCAGGCGCCGTAGGGGGTGGAGGGCAGCCCGTGGCCGTCGCCGTCGGCATCGGGGTACCACTGGCGGTCGGGGGGGGCGCCCTCGTCGACCGCACCGTCGCAGTTGTCGTCGACGTCGTTGCAGGCCTCGGCGGCCCCCGGGTGGATGGTCGCGTCGTCGTCATCGCAGTCGCCGCCGGCGGGAACAAAGCCCGCCGGCGCGGTGCAGGCGGCCTGGACGATCGTGGAGCCGTGGCCGTCGCCGTCGGCATCGGCATAGAACAGCCGGTCGGCCGGCTCGTTGTCGATGGAGCCATCGCAGTCGTTGTCGAGCCCGTCGCAGAGCTCGGGCGCGCCCGGGTGGCTCGAGGGATCGTGGGGCGAGCAGTCCCCCTCGGCCGCCGTGAAGCCGTCGCCGTCCGGATCGGTGAAGGGGGCCCGGGCCTCGTCGAAGGCGGTCGGGGTGAGCAGGCATCCGGGGAGCAGGGCGAGGCCCCCGAGGATGAGTACAGACCGCATTCCGACCTCCTACGGCGAGGTTACTCGCTGGCGAAGTGGAGAACCAGGGGGGGCTCGAGGGGGCTGGGGTCGGCGCCCGCGCCGAGCGCGTCGACCTGGAGGCGCAGCCCGCTGGCCTCGGTCTCGAGCGCGCCCTGGAGCTGGAGCCCCCCGAGAGACCAGGCGAGATCCCAGGCCTTTGCGGTCGCGCCGCCCTGCGCGCCCTCGTCCCCGGCGCGGGGGGTGAGGGGCAGGAAGGCGAGGACCTCGGCGCCGGCGACGTCGACCCGCAGGTGGCTGCCGGCGTGGGGGCTGGCGTCGGGGCCCGGGAGCGAGAGCCGCAGCCGGAAGGCAGAGTGGTCGTCGAGGTCGGCCCCGGGCCACTGCTGGGTGAGTGCCCCGGAGAGACCCGCTGCGGCAGCGAGCCGCGAGAGGTGGGCCCAGCCGGCCTGGTAGCCGGCCAGCGCTGCGGGCCGGAGCGCCGCGGGGGGCGCGTCGCAGGCCGTCTCGAGCTCGACCACCGGGTCGGCGTAGCGGCCCTCGGCCGCCCGGTGGCTGGTCCAGTGGAGCGCGGCAGCGCTCGGGCCCGGGGCGGGCAGGGCGACCGCGGGGGCCTCGGGGGTGAGGATCCACTGGCCCTCGGGGCCCTGGAGCTCGAGGCGGTCGGCCCCGCGCCAGTCGACCACGGTCACGGTGCGCAGCACGGCGCCGGCCAAGGCGCCGTCGCCGAGGGGGGCGGGGACGGCGCTGCGGCCGGTGGGCAGCAGCGCGTAGCGGTCGCGGGACGGGGGGCCCGGCCGGCAGCTGCGGGGGTCGTGGTCGGGGAGCAGCCCGGGGGGGCCCGTGGTCGCCGGGTCCTCGACCTCGACGAGAAGCTGGAGCCCCGGGAGCTCGGTGCCGTCGTCGTGGGTGACGCCGCCGAGGACGCCGCAGTGATCGCCAATCTCTTGGCGGTTTGTGTTGACGTAGCTCACCCGGAGGTCGACGCTGCCCACCACCTCGACCGGACGGGTGCTGGTGAAGGCGTCCTGGGCGGCGGCGTCGGTGTAGGCGTTCCAGTAGCCGCCGGTGGCCGAGAGATCCGTGGTCGACTCGGAGAGCACCACGTCGCCGATGGGCGCCGTGTGGGTCGGGGTGGGCCAGTCCCAGGCGGGGGCGGCAATGAGCACGCCGCGGGGCAGGGGGGCGTCGGCCCAGTTCGTGCCCTGGTGGATGCGCTGGTCGGCGAAGACCTCGACGCCCTTCACGTAGACCGGTGTCGGGTGGACCACGTCGAAGGTGCAGCGGCACTCGGGGCCCTCGGTGACCTCGTAGAATTCGGCGGATGACGCGGGATAGTAGTCGCCGTCCCCAAAGTTGAACTCCTCCTCCACCACCGCCGGGTCGACACAGCTCGCCACCACCCCCGGCCGCACGACCCGGCTCGTGTCGTCCGCCACCCGGGGATCGAAGCCGTCGAGCAGCGCCTCGATGCCGTCCTCGAGGCCGTCGCCGTCGGCATCCGCCACCATGCAGTTGGCGGGGGTCTGGGGGTCGCCAGACTGGGCGTGGGTGGTGACCTCGTCGAGGTCGCCGAGGCCGTCGTCGTCGCCGTCGGTGCTGAGGGGGTCGCAGAGGTGGACCAGGACCTCGTCGCCGTCGCTCAGGCCATCGCCGTCGGTGTCGAGCTGGTCGCAGGCCGTGCCGGCGGTCGCCTCGTCGCCGTCGTCCAGCCCGTCGCCGTCGGTGTCGGCCTCGCCTGCGAGGCAGGCCGTGCCGCACTCTGTGCCGTCGCTGAGCCCGTCGCCGTCGGTGTCGGCCACGAGCGGCTCGGAGAGACAGTCCAGCTCGTCGAGCGTCGAGAGGCCGTCGCCGTCGGGGTCGGCGGTGAGGTCGTAGAGGGCGTCGGGCAGGGTGTCGGCGCAGCGCGGGGCCGGCGCGGCGGTCGCGCTCGGGTCGTCCGGGTCGAGGGGGGAGCTGCCGGGGGCCGACATGCCCGCGACCTCGGTGCCGTCGTCGATGCCGTCGCCGTCGGTGTCGGAGCAGAGCGGGTGGGTGCCCCAGTGGAAGACCTCGAGCCCATCGGGCAGGCTGTCGCCGTCGGTGTCGGGCTCGCTGGGATCCGTCCCGAGCAGCCCCTCCTGGGCGTCGCTGAGCATGTCGCAGTCGGTGTCGAGCTCGGTGTCGCAGGCGCCCATCCACGGATCGGGCTCGGTGCTGCCGTCGGGGCTGGCGCTGTCGGCGCTCTCGCCGGGTGTCGCCGCGTCGTCGGTCGGGGGGGCGCCGGTGTCGTCCGCCTTGCCGCCCTCGCGTTCGACACAGGCACTGAGCGGCACCAGCAGGCTGGCAGTGCAGAGCAGCTTCGGGAGGAGGCGGTGGCGCATGGGGGTCTCCGGGGAGGGAGGGGCCACAGGTCTGGCCCATTGTGGTGGCGGGAAAGCACTGAGACGACTCTACCGGTCGCTCGGCCAAGTCCCTGACAAGCAAGAGACATGCCCGCCGCCAACGCATGGTGGATCAGACTCTTGTGACCCGGTCGGGGTGACGGTCGTCACCCCCCCCGCGCGGGGCGCCCCGCCGCCGAGGCCCCCCACTCCCTGGCTCTGGCCCCTGACGACGGTCGTCAGCCCTGACGACCGTCGTCACCCCCCACCGGGGCGCACCGGGGGGGGGCGCCGCGCTCAGTCTCTGGCGAGCGGCCCGGCGTCGAGCACCAGGGCCAGCAGCTCCTGGGCCGCGGCCACGGCCGTGCGGCTGCCCGCCACCACGTCCTGCTCGAGCACGGGCGCCCGTGCCTGCACCCGGGGATCGGCCCGCAGGCGCCGGCCGAGCTCGCTGTCGACCATGTCCCACATCCACCGGCGGCGCTGGTCCTGGCGGCGCGCGTCGAGGGTGCCCGTGGCGCGGAGCTGGGCCCGGTGGCTGGTGACCGCGTCCCAGACCTCGTCCACCCCCGCGCCGGTCAGCGACGAGGCCGTGAGCACCGGCGTCGTCCAGCCGGGGCTGGTGGGCTGGAGAAAGTGCAGGGCGCCGGCGTACTCCCGGGCCGCCCGGCGGGCGGGCTCGGCGTTGTCGCCGTCGGCCTTGTGGACCACCAGGATCTCGGCCAGCTCGAGAATCCCGCGCTTGATGCCCTGGAGTCCGTCGCCGGCGCCGGCCAGCATCAGCACCAGGAAGCTGTCGACCATGGCGGCCACGGCGAACTCGCTCTGGCCCACGCCCACCGTCTCGACGAAGACCACGTCGTGACCGGCCGCCTCGCAGAGCAGCAGCGTCTCACGGGTCTTGCGGTGCACCCCGCCGAGCGAGCCTTCGGTGGGGCTCGGGCGGATGAAGCAGCGGGGGTCGACCGAGAGCCGCGCCATGCGGGTCTTGTCGCCCAGGATGCTGCCGCCGGTGCGGCCGCTGGTCGGGTCGATGGCGAGCACGGCGAGGCGGTGGCCCGCGTCGACCAGCCGCATGCCCAGGCCCTCGATGAAGGTGCTCTTGCCCACCCCGGGCACCCCGGTGATGCCCACCCGGTGGGCGCCGCCGGTGTGGGGCAGCAGGTCCTGGAGCACCTCCTGGGCGAGGTCCTGGTGGGCGGGAAGGTTCGACTCGACGAGGGTGATGGCCCGGCCCAGGATGGCCCGGTCGCGGCCCAGCACCCCGTCGACATAGTCGGCCCGGCCCAGCCGGCGGCGGCGCCGTCGCTCAGCCAAGCTCGTGCTCCAGCACGGTGGCCAGCTCGTCCAGCAGCGCGACGGCGGCGACGGGGATGACTGTGCCCGGGCCGAAGATCGCTGCGGCCCCGCCGGCCCGCAGGGCGTCGTGGTCCTGGGGCGGGATCACGCCGCCGGCAACGACGAGGATGTCGTCGCGGCCGAGCTTGTCGAGTTCCTGGCGCAGGGCCGGCACGAGGGTGAGGTGGCCGGCGGCCAGGGAGCTGGCGCCCACGATGTGGACGTCGTTCTCGACGGCCTGCCGCGCCGTCTCCTCGGGGGTCTGGAACAGCGGGCCCACGTCCACGTCGAAGCCCAGGTCGGCGAAGGCCGTCGCCACCACCTTCTGGCCGCGGTCGTGGCCGTCCTGGCCCATCTTCGCCACGAGGATCCGGGGGCGCCGGCCCTCCTGCTCCATGAAGCGCGCGATCCGCGCCCCCACCGCTGCGTCTTGCTCGGCCGACACGCCACCCTCCCCCTTGTAGACCCCGCGCACGACCGCCGGGGTGGCCTCGTGGCGACCCCAGACCGCCTCGAGTGCGTCGCTCATCTCGCCCACGGTCGCCATCGCCCGGCCGGCGTCCACCGCCAGCGCGAGCAGGTTGCCCTCGCCGGTCTCGGCGCAGCGGGTCAGGGCGGCGAGGGCGTCCGCCACGGCGCGGTCGTCCCGCTCGGCCCGGAGCTGGGCCAGGCGCTCGAGCTGGGCGGCCCGCACGGCCGAGTTGTCGACCTGGAGGATGGGGATGTCGTCGGGCTCGGTCGGCGGCAGGTGGTTCACCCCGAGAATGGTCTGCTGGCCGCTGTCGATGCGCGCCTGGACCCGCGCGGCCGACTCCTCGATGCGCCGCTTGGGCAGCCCCTGCTCGATGGCCTTGGCCATGCCGCCGAGGGCCTCGACCTCTTGGATGTGGGCCCAGGCCCGGTCCACCAGCGCCTCGGTGAGCCGCTCGACCACAGCGCTGCCGCCCCAGGGGTCGACCGTGCGGGTGGTGCCCGACTCGTGCTGGAGGAAGAGCTGGGTGTTGCGGGCGATGCGGGCCGAGAAGTCGGTCGGCAGGGCCAGCGCCTCGTCGAGGCTGTTGGTGTGGAGCGACTGTGTGTGGCCCTGGGTGGCGGCCATGGCCTCGACACAGGTGCGCACGACGTTGTTGTAGACGTCCTGGGCCGTGAGCGACCAGCCGGAGGTCTGGGAGTGGGTGCGCAGGGCCATGCTCTTGGGGTTCTGGGGGGCGAAGGGCTTCATCAGCCGGGCCCAGAGCCCCCGGGCGGCCCGCAGCTTCGCCACCTCCATCAGGAAGTTCATCCCGATGCCCCAGAAGAAGCTGATGCGGGGCGCGAAGGCGTCGACGTCCAGCCCGGCGGCGACCCCCGTGCGCACATACTCGAGGCCGTCGGCCAGCGTGTAGGCGAGCTCGAGGTCGGCCGTCGCTCCCGCCTCCTGCATGTGGTAGCCGCTGACGCTGATGCTGTTGAAGCGCGGCATGTTCTCGGCCGTGTAGGCGAAGATGTCGGCGATGATGCGCATGCTGGGCGCGGGCGGGTAGATGTAGGTGTTCCGGACCATGAACTCCTTGAGGATGTCGTTCTGGATGGTCCCGGCGAGCTGGGCCGGCGCGACGCCCTGCTCTTCGGCAGCGACGATGTAGAGCGCGAGGATCGGCAGCACGGCGCCGTTCATGGTCATCGACACGCTCATGCGGTCCAGCGGGATGCCGTCGAAGAGCACCCGCATGTCGAGGATGCTGTCGACGGCCACGCCCGCCATGCCCACGTCGCCCGCGACCCGCGGGTGGTCGGAGTCGTAGCCCCGGTGGGTGGCGAGGTCGAAGGCGATGGACAGGCCCTTCTGGCCGGCGGCGAGGTTGCGCCGGTAGAAGGCATTCGAGGCCTCGGCCGTCGAGAAGCCCGCGTACTGCCGGATGGTCCAGGGACGGCCGGCGTACATGGTGGCGTAGGGGCCGCGGATGTAGGGGGCCGCGCCGGGGATGCCCGGGTCGATGGCCGGGGCGCCCGTCACGAAGCGCGGCAGCGTGATGCCCTCCGGGGTCGACCACTCCGTCGTGTCGGCGGGGGCGACGGGGGCGGTGCCCTCGGGGGCCTGCCAGGGGATGCGGGTGAAGTCGGGAATCATCGGCACACCCCCAGGGCGCTGTGCAGTGCGGTCATCTGGTCGAGGGCGTCGCCGCCCAGGTAGAGCTGCGGGAGGGCGCTGTCGGCGAGGGCGCGGCCGGCGACCCCGATCCAGCGGGCCCCGGCGGCCTCGAGGCCCGGCACGAGGGCGTCGCCGGCCGCGGCCGCCTCGGCATCGGGGGCACAGACCACAGCCGCGGCCGCCCCGCTGGCCCGGAAGGCGGCGAGGATGCCGTCAGGGTCGGTGTCGGCGGGGCCATGGACCGCGACGAGTCCGCCGGCCTGGACGAGGTTGGCGATCCAGTCGGCCCGGGCCTTGTGGGTGCGCAGGGGGCCCCAGCAGGCCAGGAACACGGTGGCGCCCCGGGCCAGCCCCGCGTCTTGGAGGGCCTCCCAGGGGGCGGCGTCGCGCTGGGCGAGCAGGGGGGCGACCGGGCCGTCCGGGGCCAGGGCCAGCGCGGGTGCCGGCGCGCGCGAGAGCGGGGCCGCGGCGAGGTCGGCGAACTCGCTCACCCCCACCATCACGTCCTTGCGGGCGCCGATGCGCTGGCGGCGGCGGGCCTGCTCTCCGGCGACCCGGGCCGCGAGCGCACCCGAGCGGAGCACGGCAGCCGCCCCCCCGGCGGTCTCGAGCTCCTGGAAGGCGCCCCAGGCCGCGGCACACTGGGCCTCGGTGAGGCCCTCGAAGGCCCAGGCCCCGTGGCAGGGGTCGACGGTCGCGCCGAGGTGGCTCTCTTGGGCGAGCAGCAGCTGGGTGTTGGTGGCCAGGCGCAGCCCGAGGGCGTCCGGGCGGCCGAGGGCGTGGTCGAAGGGGAGCACGGTCACGGCATCGGCGCCGCCGACCGCGCCGACGAAGCCGGCCATGGTGCTGCGCAGCAGGTTGGTCCAGGGGTCGCGCCGGGACAGGTCGCGGGCGAGCTGGACGGCGTGCACGGGCACCCGGGAGGCCGCCGGTGCGACGCCGCAGGCGCCGAGCAGCCGGGCCCAGAGCAGCCGCAGCGCCCGCAGCCGGGAGAGGCCGACGAGCTGGTCGCGGCCCACGCCGAGCTGGAGCTGGAGCCGGTCACACACCGCCGCCGGCGCGATGCCCCGGTCGTCCATGGCCCGCAGCAGGGCGGCACCGCTGGCGAGCAGCCAGCCGAGCCCGGTGGCGCTCTCGGCGCCCGCCTCGTCGGCGACCAGGGTCGAGAGGGAGACCACCCGCATGCCCGCGGGCGCGCCCGTGATGAGGGCCGCGAGGGCGTCCCAGTCCGCGTCGAGCGCGTCCGGATCGCCGCCGCGGCGGGCCAGCTCGCCCAGCGGGTCGACGAGCAGCGCCGCGCCGTCGGTGGCGTCGACGTCCTGGAGGGCCGCGAGGGCGCCGGCGCCGTCCGTGCCACAGTCGAGCACCAGCCCGGCCCCGCCGCGCACGGCGGCGACGGGCCCGAGGGTCGTGGCCGTGAAGGGGGCGCCGCTCGGGTTGGAGAGCAGGAGGCTGTCGACGCCGCGGGCGACGTCTTGGGCGGCCGCCTCGGCCAGGTCGGTGGCCTCCGCGGCCGTGGTGGCGGCGAGGTGGAGGGCCCGCAGCTCCCAGGCCCCGGCCCGGGCGAGGCCCGGCGACAGGGGGCTGCCGGCGGGCGCGGTGTAGAGCGGCGCCACCGTCGGACCGTCGAGCAGCTGGCGCAGGAGGCGGGCCGGATCCTTGCCCTTGAGGGCCTTCCGGGCGAGGGGCTCCCAGGCATCGCGGCCCGGGGAGGGGAACCACGCAGACAGCGCCGGACGGTCGTCCATGACGTCTCCAACATCGGGTGGGCATCGACGCGGCGGGCATCGATGGGGCGGGGCGCCCCGTAGCACGCTGGGGGGGCCCGGTCCGCCGTGCCCCGCGCCGTCCGCCCCGCGCCTGGTCGGCCCCGGGCGGCCGCGAGATCATGTTCTCGTTTTGGTCGACGGTGCCCGCCGCCGCTGCTACTTACGCAAAAGTAAGCAGCCAGCCCCGAGGCCCCCATGCGCACCGCCGACCAGTGGTTCGACGCCTACGCCGAGAGCCACCAGAACCCCGTCAACAAGGCCATCCACTGGGTGTGCATCCCGCTGATCTACCTGTCGACCTTCGGGCTGCTGGCGGCCCTGCCGCTGCCGGGCATGGCCGGGGCCTTCCTCGGGGCGGCGGTCGCGATGGCCTTCTACGCGAAGCTCTCGCGCACGATCCTCGCGGGCATGGCGGCGTTCACGGCCCTGTGCATCGCCATCAACGCCGCCATTGCGGGGGCGGGGCTCTCCCTCTTTGCCGTCAGCATCGGCATCTTCGGCCTGGCTTGGGTGGTCCAGTTCGTCGGCCACAAGATCGAGGGCAAGAAGCCCTCCTTCCTCGACGAGCTGCCCTTCCTGCTCGTTGGCCCCGCGTGGCTGCTGCAGTTCGTGTACCGTCGGGTGGGCATCCCCGTGTCCCCGGGGCTGTCCTCCGCGACCTGAGTGCCGAGGAGGCGCCCATGGCCGAGTCTTCCTCCCCGGGCCTCTCTCGCCGCCACCTGCTCATCGGCGGGGCGGCCGTGGCCCTCGCGGGCAGCGCCGGTGCCGTGATGGCCCTGCGCCTGAGCGCGCCGGCGGCCGGCTTCAAGGTCTTCAACGCCGAAGAGCTGTCGGTGGTGGCGGCCCTCTCCGCCCTGTGGTTCCCGGCGGGGGTCTTCCCGGTCGACGGCATCGAGGCCGGCGTCACCGAGAAGGTCGACGAGGTGGCCGAGCAGATCCTGCTGCCCCTCCAGCTCGCCGGCTTCCGCTACGTGCTGCGCACCCTCGAGTGGGGCACGGTCGCCCGCTGGGGGCGCACCTTCACCCAGCTCACCGTCGACGAGCGCGAGGTGGTGGTGGGACGGTGGAGCGCCGCCGAGCCGGTCGCCCGCCGCACGGCCATCGACGCGGTCAAGGCCGTGCTGGCCATGGCCTACTTCTCCCACCCGGCCGTCATCGAGACCATCGGCTGGCGGGTGGGCTGTGGCGGAGGATCCACATGAGCGGCGACTTTGCGACCGGCCGACACAGCGCCGAAGACTACGGCGGCAAGCCCCTGCGCCTCCACGCCGACGTGGCCATCCTCGGCGCGGGCGCCGGCGGCAGCGCGACGGCCCTGGCGCTGGCCGAGAAGGGCCTCAAGGTCATCCTCCTCGAAGAGGGTCGCCACTGGCGCCCCGACCAGTTCCAGGCCCGCCAGCCCTGGGCCCTGCGCAACCTCTACCAGTCCCGGGGCTCCCGCGCGCTGCGGGGCAACGCCGTCATGCCGCTGCCGGGCGGCCGGGGGGTCGGCGGCTCGACCCTCATCAACAGCGCCATCAGCTTCCGCTGCCCCGAGTCGGTGATGGCCCAGTGGCGCGACGACCACGGCTGCCACACCATCCAGAGCGACCGCTTCAACGCCTACTTCGACCGGCTGTGGACGGCCCTGGGCATCACGGTCAACCCGATGGAGGTCCAGCGCAACAACAACCTCATCTTCAAGGAAGGGGTCGAGAAGCTGGGCCTCAAGGGCGACTTCATGGCCCGCTCGGCCCCGGGCTGTGTGGGCTGCGGCGTCTGCCAGCTGGGCTGCCCCACGGGGGGCAAGTTCAGCGTTGACCGCACGCTCCTGGTCCACGCGGAGAACATCGGCCAGGTGGGCATCTACGCCGACTGTCGCGTCCGGGGCTGCGAGGTCGAGGGCGACCGCGTCGTCGCCTTCACGGGCACGGTGATGGACCCCGAGAGCCAGACCCCCCGCCAGGAGGTGCGGGTGACGGCCGACCAGTTCGTCGTCAGCGGCGGGCCCATCGGCAGCCCCCTGTTCCTGCTCGCCAACGGCCTGGCCGACGACACCCACTGCGGCCGCCACCTCGTCGTCCACCCCACCGTCGGCGCCATGGCCCGCTTCGACCAGGAGATCCGCCCCTGGTCCGGCGTCACCCAGGGCTACTGGGTCGACTGCTACGACGAGGGCTACCTGCTCCAGACCTACTCGGTCACCCCCGACCAGTACTACTCGCTGCTCCAGACCGCGCCCGGCCGCGAGACCCTCGAGATCATCCGCGATCTCAAGCACTACGCCTCGGCCGGCGCCCTCGTCCACGACGAAGACAGCGAGGGCCGGGTGGCCCACACCCCGGCCGGTCCCGACCTGTCCTACTTCATGGGCCCCGGCGACTGCCTGCGGCTCATCGAGGGGCTGCGCCGCACCTGCGAGGTCTTCTTCGCGGCGGGCGCCCGGCGGGTCCACCCCCTCATCCACGGCCTCGCGGGCATCGACCGCCCCGAAGACATCGAGCGGCTCATCCCGGCCACCCTCCAGCCCCACCACCTCTTCCTCTACGCCAGCCACCCCATGGGCACCTGCCGCATGGGCGCAGCGCCCGAGACCAGCGTGGTGGATCCGACGGGCAAGGTCTGGGGCTGGGCGAACCTGCGGGTGGCCGACGCGAGCCTGTTCCCGACGAGCCTCGGCGTGAACCCCCAGGTCACGACCATGGCGATGGGCCTGATGGTCGGCCACGACATCGCGGGCGCCTGAGGGCCGCGTCCCAGGCCCCCTTGGGTCCGCCGCCCCCCGGTCCTCGTGCTCAGGGCTGCACGGTCGCCCAGAAGTGCGCCACAAGCGCGGGATCCTGGGCCGTCGCGGCCAGGGCGCGGGCGGGCCGGATGGGGCTGTCGGGGCCGTCGCCCTCGCGCAGCTGGACCGTGTCGAGGCGGTGCTCCGGCAGGGAGAAGCGGCCGTCCCAGATGGCGAGAACATCGACGCTGTCGTTGTTTACGTTGATGTTGCCAGGCAGGGGGTGGAGCACGAGGGGCGGGGCGAGGGTGTCCCCGGCGACGGGGAAGAGCCGCAGCCCGTCGCCGGCCACGGCGAGCACCCGGCCGTCGGGGCTGAAGGCCAGGGCGGACCGGCGGGTGGCGGGCGGCAGGGCCGCGGTGGCGAGCACCCGGTCGTGGTCGAGGTCGACCAGGAGGAGGCGGTCGTCGACGGTGAGCACGGCGGCCCGGTCGCCCCGGGGGGAGAGGGCCCGCCGGGCCGGGGTGGAGCGCACGCCGGCCGGCAGGGTGGCACGACGGTGGCCGGGCCGCCGGCGCCGCCGCGGTGGAGCTGGTGGGTCGGGCCGCCGGGGACGGGGGCGTCGGTCGCCCAGAGGGCCTGGTCGCCCCGGGGGCTGGGGGCGGTGCGCCCGCCGAGCAAGGTGTCGGCGCCCGCCACCTCGGCGAAGCCCGTGCCCGGGTCGGCCCAGAGGGTGCCCTGCCAGGCGAGCCGCCCCGCCCCGCCCCAGGCGAGCTGGTGGCCGCTGCGGGGCCCGGCCACGGTCTCTTGGCGCTGGCCGTCGGACGAGACGGCGACGAGGCCCCGGTGGGTGGAGACCAGCAGCCCGCTGCCGTCGGGGGCCAGGGCCACGGCCCGGGCGTCGGCGGGCAGCGCCACCCGGCGCGCGGGCCAGCCCGCGACCGGCCCCCAGCCCCCGAGCGCAGCGCTGGCGACGGTGGCGAGGTCGGCGGTCGCCGAGAGCTGGTCGGGGGGCCGGTCGCCGCCGAGGGGCAGCACCGTGGCCTCGCCCTGGTCGAGCTCCCAGCGCAGCAGCCGGCTGCCGGTGGTGAGCAGCCGGCGATCGGGGCCCCAGTCCACGTCGGTCATGACCTCGGTGGCACCGACCGGGAGCATGCGGGGGGTGGGCCCGTGGAGGCAGATGCCCTGGGGCGAGACCGAGATCCGGGCCCCGTCCCCGCCCGCCGGCAGGGTGCGCACGGCCGCGCCCTCGGCGGCCTGGGCGGGGCAGGGCGAGGGCAGGGGCGCCAGCGCACCGGGGCGGCCGACCCAGAGGCGGTCGGTGAGGATGGTCCACTGGTCCCCATCGTGGGCGAGCACCCGTCCGTACTGCTGGCCGCGCAGGGCGCCGGTGAAGTCGGCCTGGGCGCTCGGACGGGTGGCGCGGGGCCCCCAGGCCCGGGCGCTGCCGTGGCGGCCGTAGGCGAGCAGGGTGTCGCCCTGCCAGTGCAGCCCGGTCACGTCCTCGTCGAGCGCGGTCTCGAGGCGGCGCCGCACCTCCCCGGTCTCGGCGTCGAGCACGAGGACGGGGTCGCTGCCGATGGTCACGGCCACCGCCCCGCCGTCCGCCCGAAAGGCCGCCGCCCAGGGGGTGTCGTCGAGGGCCCGGGTCCAGACGGTCTGGCCGTCGCTGTCGACCAGGCGCAGCCCCGGCGCGTCGCTGTCCTCCACCAGGATGCCCCGGGCGTGCACGTCGAGCACGGGCCCCGAGCGCGCCTGGAGAACATCGGTGGGGCCGCTGCCGTCGAGGGGCCACCGGGCCAGCTCGTCGCGCACCACCCGCACCATGCCCCCGCCCTGGAGCGCCCAGGGCTGGAGCGCCGTCTGCTCGGTGCTCTCGTGGCCCACGCCCCGGACCGGCAGCCGGGCGCGCAGGGCGCCGGCCTCGAGGTCCCAGACCGCCAGGGCGCGGTCGCCGGTCAGCAGCAGGGAGGTGCCGGGAACCAGCACGGGGTCGACCATGCCGAAGCCGGCGTCGAGGCTTGGCGGCGGCGCGTGGTGGAGGGGGGCGGCGAGGGCGGTCGAGAGCAGGATCATCCACATGCGCCCGGGAATAGCACGGGGGGCGGGGGCCCTCCGCCGGGGCCGTCCGGGCACGAGGGGGGGGGCGCCGGGCCGGGCGCAGCCGGTAGACTGGCGGGATGCACACCCCCACGCCGCGCGCCAGCCCGCCCCTCCCCACCGGTTCCCGGGCGGCCCCTTCCCGCCGCCGTCCGTGCCCCGGCGGGGCCTGCGCCCGGGGGACGGGCCTCGTGCTCGCCCTGGTCCTGGGGCGGCCGGCCCAGGCCGAAGAGCTCGACGTGGCCCTGGCC
This sequence comes from Myxococcota bacterium, assembly GCA_964226865.1. Taxonomy (GTDB): domain Bacteria; phylum Myxococcota_A; class UBA796; order UBA796; family UBA2385; genus CAXQUZ01. Next base: position 13,297 of record CAXQUZ010000757.1, read on the forward strand.
CGCGACCTGGGCGACGGCCTCTTCGCCGCCGGCGACGCGGTCGGGGCGCTGCAGTGGTACCGCACGGCCCGCTGGCTCGAGCCCTCCGCGGCCGAGCTGCCGGGGGTCCAGGTGCGGGTGGGCATGGGCCTCGAGGCCACGGGCGACTTCGCCGCGGCCCAGGACTGGTACCGCCGGGTCGACCTCGGCGACCCCCAGCTGGCCCGGCTGCGGGCGGGCATCTGCGTCTCCCGGCTCGGGGCCCCGGACCGCGGGAATGCTGAGCTGGTCAGTCTCTCCGACGACTTCCCCGCGCTGCGGCCCACCGTCGACATGGTGCGCGGTGCGCTCTGGGTCGAGGCGGGCGCGCTCGACGCGGCGGCCCAGGCCTTCGCCGCCGTGCCGGCCGCCCACCCCCAGGGCCCCACGGCCGCCGGCATCGCCGCCCTCGCCGGCGCGCCGCCCCACCGCAAGAGCCCCGGGGTCGCCGCCGGCCTCAGCCTGCTGCCCGGCGCGGGCCAGATGTACGTGGGCCAGTGGGGCCGCGGCCTCGGCAGCCTCGCCATGGTGGGGGCCCTCTTCGGAGGGGCCTGGTGGACGACGAGCCAGGCCACGGCCACGGGGGCCGCGGGCTGGAGCACGGTGGCGGGGGGGCTGGGGGCCGCGGGCCTGGGCACCTGGAGCTGGACGGTGGTGCGGGCCTGGCGCTCGGCCGAGGGGGCCGCCGCCGAGGCGCGGGCCGCCCATGTCGCCGCGGTCCAGGAGCGTCTCGACACCCTGCTGCCCGAGATTCCGCTGGCACCCTCGCCCGACCAGCTCCAGGGCCTCTGAGCCGGCCCTGGGGTCTGCCAGGGCTGCGCAAAGTGTGGGGGCGGCGGCTGTCGGGAGGCCCCGGCCGGTGCGATGGTGGGGGCATCCCCCCCGTGGGGGAGGACGCCCGCCGAGGTCCGCATCTCCCGCCGCGCCGCCCGCTCCCGCTTCCTGCGCCACGCCCTGGGCATCCTCGCCTGTGGCGCGCTGTTGGTGATGCTTCCCGGCGAGCTGCGGCTCCGGCTCAGCCGCGACTGGGGCGCCCAGGCCGAGGCCGCGGCCGACGCCAAGCCCCTGTTCCTGACCACCCGCGCCGTGGCCCGCGGCGAGGACCCGACCGATCCGGCCGTGCTCCGCACCCTCGCGGGCTACCACCCCGTCTACCGCCGGGCGCCGACCATCGCGGGCCCCGAGCCCACGGGCAAGGGCAGCCCCTTCGCCTCGATGTACCCGCCGACCCTGCCGACCCTCCTGGCGGCGGTGGCGCCGGAGCAGTGGTGGGACTTTGCGGGCTGGTGGCGCCACCTCGGCATGGTGCTGTTCCTCGGCGGCGGGGCGGCGGCCGGGGCAGCCGCCCGCCGGGCCCAGGGTCGGCTGGCGGGCACCCTCATCGGCCTCGCCGTGGCCCTGTGGTGCACCCCCGCTGTCGAGGTGGCCGTGCAGCTGGGCCAGGCCAACCTCCACCTCGCCGGGGTGCTCGGGCTGCTGCTGCTCGCCCTGTCGCTGGGCTGGTCGGCGGTGGGCGGCGCGCTGCTGGCCCTCGGGGCCGCCGTGAAGCTCGCGCCGCTGGCGCTGGTGGGGGCGCTCGGCCTCGGCCGGCGCTGGGGGGCCCTGGCGGCGGGGGCGGTCACCGGCGGGGGGCTGCTGCTCTGGTCGGGTGATCAGATCGGCGTGGGCGCCGTCATTGCCGACGTCTGGGCCTCGGTGCGCTACGCCGGGGCGCTGACCCCCCCGTGGCTGGCGGACGGGGCGCCGGTGCCCCTGTGGCTGTGGAAGCTCTGGGCCCTGCGCACGGTCCACCTGGGGCTGGCCACGGCGGCCATCGCGCTGGTGGCCCTGTGGGGGGCCCCGGGGGACGACCGGCGGCTCGCGGGGGTGGGCGCGCTGGTCTGCGCCTGGGTGGCCCTCGTGGCGGCCCCGGGGGGTGTGGTCTACGGCCCGCTGCTGCTGCCCGCGATGGCCTGGCTGGCCGCCAGTGCCGTCGAGGGGCGCCGGCCGCTGCTCTCGCTGCTGCCCCTGCTTGTCGCGGCCCCCGTGGTGCACGGGCTCTGTGCCGGGGGCCCGGCCGGCCCGCTCGGGCCGCTGCCGCCGGCCGGGGCGCTGCTGGTCGCCGCCGCCGTGCTCTGGTGGGCCGTGGCCCTGCGGGTGGTGATCGCGGCCATGCCCCGCAGCGGGCCGGTCTGGCGGGCGGGCGCGCTAGGCCTCGGCCTCGGCAGCTCGGTGGCCGTGGTCGGCTGGATGGTGGCCTGAGCGGGGCCCGCCCGGGCCCTGGCGCGGGGGGCCGGCCGCGGGCGGCCCTGGTCAGGCACGGGCCGGCCGAGTAGGGGCGGCCCCGAGGGAGTGCCCATGTCCACCGACCCCCCCGCCGTCTCGCCCGCCCGGCGCGTCTTCTTCGTCGGGGGCCCGCCCAAGTCCGGCACCACCTGGCTCCAGCACCTCCTCGCCGCCCACCCGGCGCTGGCCTGCCGGGGCGAGGGCCACCTCACCGGCACCCTCGTGCCCGTGCTCAAGGCCGCCCTCGAGGGCTACAACCAGAAGATCCAGGCCGACAACACGGGCCTCTTCGCCGAGACCGCCGGCTTCCCCACCTTCGGCGAGCCCCAGCTCCGCGCCGTGGTGCGCGCCGCGGCGACGGCCCTGCTCGACCAGGTGGCCGCAGCGGCGCCCGGCGCGGTGGCCGTGGGCGAGAAGACCCCCGCCAACATGGCCGCGCTGCCGCTGCTCGACTGGATCTTTCCCGGCTGCGCCCTCGTCTGCACCGTGCGGGACCCGCGCGACGGCTTCGCCTCGAACTGGCGCCAGACCCTGCGGGTGAACCCGGCCTACATCGAAGAGGTCCACAAGGGCGAGATGGCCAGCTTCGCTCGCCTCTACGGGCGCCAGTGGGCGCGCATGGTCCAGGCCGGCATGGCGGCGGCCGAGGCGGCCCCCGGGCGGGTCGCGCTGCTGCGCTACGAAGATCTCCACGCGGCCCCCGACGACGTGCTGCGCCCGGTCTTTGCCATGCTCGGCGTCGCCGCAGACCCGGCCACGGTCGCCGCCTGCGTGGCCGCCGCGTCCTTCTCCCGCCTCAGCGGGGGCCGGCGCCGGGGCGCCGAGAGCGGCGCCAGCTTCTTCCGCAAGGGCGTGGTCGGAGACTGGCGAAACACCCTCCAAGATGACGCAGTGGAAGCCATCTTGGGCGAGGTGGGCCCCCTCATGGCCCGGTGGCGCTACCCGGTCTGAGGCCGGTGGCCCGCCCCCCTGGGTGGTCCCCCCCGTCTCCCCCCCGCGCTGCCCGAGAGAACCCGCCGGGACCTGACCGTCGACAGGGGCGGCGGGCCCGGGCGCGTGTAGAACCAGGGGCCGGTCGCGGGGTCGGCCCGCGGCCCCGTGGGACCGTCTGCCCTGCCGCGCCCCCGTGGGCGTCTCTCCGCCCGGGTTCCCCGTCCGCACCCAAGCCTGCCCCCCAAGGTCCGGCCCCGCCCGTGGCCCCGCCCGTGGCCCCGCCGCAGCCCGTCGTCCCCCTGTGTCTCTCGGAGCCCCCATGCGCACCGCACTCTTGTTCTTCCTCGCGGCCTGCAGCACGGGCGCCCCCACCAAGGCGGACGGCACCACCAGCGGCGCGGACGGGAGCGACGGCACCGACGGCACCGACGGCACCGACGGCACCGACGGCACCGACGGCACCCGCACCGTCCAGCTCGCCCTCGTCGTCGACGGGGCCCCCTTCGTCTGCGGCGAGAGCCTCTCTCTCAACGGCAGCACCGTCAGCTTCGACGACATGCGCTTCTACCTGAGCCTGCCCACGGCCACCGACGCCGACGGCGCCGCCCTCGCGCTGTCGATTCCCGAGGCCAGCCCCTGGCAGGGCCAGGGCGTCGTGCTCGTCGACTTCGAGGACGGCTGCCGCGCGGGCACGGCCGAGACCAACACGGCCATCACCCTCGCGGGCCCCGCCGGCACCTGGCACGACCTCGGCTTCACCATGGGGGTGCCCTTCGACGTGAACCACATCGACCCGGCCACGGCCCCGGCCCCCCTCAACGTGAGCTCGATGTTCTGGAGCTGGGCGGCGGGCTACAAGTTCCTCAAGGTCGACGGTGCGTCCACGGGCCAGCCCGGCGGCTTCTCGCTCCACGTCGGCAGCACCCTCTGCGAGCAGGACGAGGCCGGCGAAGTGACGGGCTGCACCAACGAGAACCGCGTCGCCTTCACGGCACCGGGCGCCTTCGACCCCGACAGCAACACCCTCCAGATCGACCTCGCCGCCATGGTCGAGGGCCTCGACTTCGACACCAACACCGCCGACACGGCCCCCCTGTGCATGTCGGCGCCCAACGACCCCGACTGTGCCCCCCTCTTCGAGAACCTCGGCCTCGCCTTCGACGGCGTGCCCGGCACGGTCCCCACCTTCGCCACGGTCCAGTGATGCCCCCGGCCCCGTCCCGCGCCCCACTCCCGCACGCCGTGCTGGCCCTGGCGCTGCTCGGGGCCTGTGCCGACGACGGCCGGGCGAAGGGGGTGCCCTCCACAGACGCGCAGGCGGCGGCCTTCAGCTGGTCGCTGCCCCTCGGGCTGCCCGAGCCGCCCGTGCCTGACGACAACCCCATGACGGAGGCCAAGGTCGAGCTCGGCCGCCACCTCTTCTACGAGCCCCGGCTCAGCGTCAACGGCGAGAGCTCCTGCGGCAGCTGCCACCTGCCCTCGCTCTCCTTCACCGACGGCCGGGCCCAGGCCGAGGGCACGACGGGCGAGCTCCACCGCCGCAGCGCCATGAGCCTCGTCAACGTCGCCTACAACACCAGCTACACCTGGTCCAACGACCTCATCCTCGACCTCGAACACCAGGCCCTCGGCCCCCTCTTCGGCACGGATCCCATCGAGCTGGGGCTGGCCGATCTGGAGGACGACCGGCTGGACGAGTTCGCCGAAGATGACCTCTACATCGAGCTCTTCACCGCCGCCTTCCCCGAGCAGGACGACCCCTTCACCCTCGACGCCCTGCTCAAGGCCCTGGCCAGCTTCCAGCGCACCCTGCTCGTCGGCGACACCCCCTACGACCAGTACGTCTCGGGGGGCGACCCCGGCGCCATGAGCCAGCTCGCCAAGGACGGCGCGGCGCTGTTCAACTCCGAGCGCCTCGAGTGCTACCACTGCCACGGCGGCTTCAATTTCAGCGACGCCGCCGCCTCGGCCGAGACGCCCTTCATCGAGATGGCCTTCCACAACAACGGCCTCTACAACCTCGACGGCGACGGCGCCTACCCCGCCCGCGACCAGGGCCTCATCGAGGTCACCGGCGACCCGCGCGACATGGGCGCCTTCAGGGCCCCGAGCCTGCGCAACATCACCCTCACGGCCCCCTACATGCACGACGGCTCGATCGCCGACCTCGACGGGGTGCTCGACCACTACGCCGCCGCGGGCCGCACCATCGACAGCGGCCCCGACGCGGGGGTGGGGGCCGACAGCCCCCTCAAGAGCCCCTTCCTCATCGGCTTCACCCTCAGCGAGGGCGAGCGCGCGGCCATGCACGCCTTCTTCGCGGCCATCAGCAACGAGGCGGCCCTCCAAGACGAGCGCTTCTCCGACCCCTTCGGCCGGCTCGAGTAGGCCCGCGGCGCGCGCCCGGGCCCCCGCTGGTCTGCGCTCTCAGTCGCCGGGGGGCAGCTTGGCCAGCTTGCGCTGGAGGGTGCGGCGGTGGAGCCCGAGCCGCCGGGCCGCCTCCGAGATGTTGTGGTCACAGTCGGCCATCACCCGCTGGATGTGTTCCCACTCGGCCCGGGCCAGCGAGGGCGCCCGGTAGTCCTCGGGCACCTCGGGCGCGGGGCCCTTCGTGCGCCGCAGGGCCGCCAGCACCATGTCGGCGTCCGCCGGCTTGGCCAGCACGTCGACGGCCCCCCGGTGGACCGCCTCGACCGCCGTGGGGATCGAGCCGTAGCCCGTGAGCAGCACCACCCGGACCGCCGGCGCCCGGGCGATCAGCGCCGGCAGCAGCTCGAGGCCCGAGCCGCCGGGCATGCGCAGGTCGACCACCGCGAGGTCGGGCACGAGGCCCGCGTCGACCAGGGCCAGGGCCGCCGCGGGGCTGTCGGCGCCGTGGGCATCGAGGCCCCGCCGGGCGAAGGCCCGCACCATGCGCGGCCGCAGCCGGTGGTCGTCGTCGACGACGAGGATGGTCTCCCTGGGGTCATGCGCGGGCATCGGCGTCCTCCGGGCGCAGGGCGGGGGGCACGGGCAGGCTGAGCACGGCCCGGGTGCCGGCGCCCGGGCGCGAGTCGAGGTGGAGGCTTCCGCCGAGGGCCGCCGCGACCGAGTGGACGAAGAAGAGGCCGAGCCCCGTGCCCTGGCCGTCGGCCTTGGTGGTGAAGAAGGGCTCGCAGGCCCGGGCGAGCACGGCGGGCGCCATGCCCGGGCCCGTGTCTTCGACGGTGAAGGTGACGGCGCGCTCGCTGCGGGTGGCCGTGAGGCGCACGGGGACGCCGGGGCCCTGGGCGTCCCGGGCGTTGCCCACGAGGCGCCGGAGGGCCTGGACCACGAGCCGCCGCGGCAGGGGCACGCGGAGCTCGGGGGCCACGACCACCACGTCGGTCGCGCCGCGCACCACCCGGTCGAGGAAGGCGGGCAGCGCCACGGGCACGGGGGTCTCGCCCATGCCCTGGCCCGCGTCGGCCGCCAGCTGGTGCAGGATGTCTTGGCAGCGGGCGACCTCTTCGCGCACCAGCAGGGCATCCTCGACGGTCTCTTCGTCGTCGGCGCGCTGCTCCAGCTCGCGGGCCACCACGAGGATGGTCGACAGGGGCGTCGCGAGCTCGTGGGCGGCGCCGGCCGCGAGGGTGGCGAGGGCGGCCAGGCGCTCGGTGCGGGCCTGGAGCGCCCGGGCCTGGTGCTCCTGGGCCTCGGCCCGGGCCGTGACCCGGCGGGCATGGAGCAGGGCGAGGGCCACGATGGGCCCCGCCGCGGCGTAGACGGCGAACATGCCGACGAGGTGGCCCGCCATGCCCGCGTGGCCCATGTGGGGGCTCGGGGCGAGGCCGAAGAGGCTGCCGTAGCCGAGGCCCGTGGCGGCGAAGATGCCCCAGACCTGGACGGGCGGCAGCACGAGGGCCGCGACGATGACGGGCACGATGTAGAGGCCCACCAGCGGGTTGCCCACGCCGCCCGAGACCGCGAGGATGGCCGTCAGCGCGATGGTGTCGACAAAGAGCAGCGGACCGTGGAGGACCGGGCGGCGCCCGAGCAGCGCCCCGGCGAGGGCCATGACCGCCCCGGCCCCGAGCGCCGTGAGCCCCATCGCGAGCACCCCGCCCTGGACCAGCGCCCCCACCCCGGCGGTGGCCGTCAGCGCCGCGAGGGCCTGGTGGCCGCGCAGCCAGTCGGCAGCGGGCAGCAGGGGCGGGTGGGTGGCGGGAGGCGTCACGGGCGCGATCCCGCGGCGGGCCAGGCGGCGATGACCCGGTTCTTGGGCGTGATGACCGCGGGCAGCTCGCTCCAGCGGGTCTGGTAGCCGGCGGCGTGGAGCCGGTAGGTGCGGTGGACGTCGGTGGCGAGGTCGAGGCCCAGCGCCCGGCCGAGGGTCGGGGGCCCCGGCAGCTGGGACTTCTGGTGGCAGCAGGGCACGAGGGCGACGGGCCCCCGGGCAGCGAGGGCCCGGTCGATGACCGCGTCGGTGGCGCCGCCGCAGGCGTGGATGCCCAGCACGGCCGCCCCCTCGGGCACGTCCACCGTGTCGAGGCCCGCCTCGACGAAGGCCACCTTCGGGGCGAGCCAGGGGGCCACGGGCGCGAGGGCCGCGAGCACCCGGTCGACGCTCTCGGGCCGCTGGCGGTCGACCAGCAGCACCCGGTCGACGTCGCGCTGGAGCACCCCGTAGAGCACCCCCACCAGCCCGTGGCCGCAGCAGAGGTCGACCACCACCGGCGCCCGCACCCGCTTGCGCACGTGGGCGAAGACCTCGAAGCTCTCGAGCAGCTCCTTGAAGGGCACGGCCTGGGCCACGAGCAGGGCCCGGGCCAGCTTGTCGACGAGCCCGTCCCCGTCGAACCAGGGCATCACCTTGTCGATGGGCCGCGCCCGGGACCAGGGCACGAGGGGCAAGGTGGCGGGATCGATGCGGGGGAAGGCCTTCAGGCGGTCGGAGGACATGGGGCCCGCTATCGCGCAGCGGCGCCCCGGGCCCCGGACGAGATCAGCCCTCGGCCCGGGGGGCGTCGAGCATGGCCTGGAAGCTGCCGTCGGCGATGGCGGCCCGGAGCCGGTCGTTGCCGCCGATGAGGGTGCCCTTGACGAAGACCTGGGGGAAGGTGGGCCAGCCCGACCACATCTTGATGGCCAGCCGGGGCTTCCACTCCGAGAGGTAGCCCCCGTAGTTCAGGCAGTGGGGGGTGACGCCGGCCTCGGTGGCCGCCGCGTGGGCCTTCTTCACGAAGGGGTTCACGGCCATGCCCACGATGACCACGTCGTGGGCGGCGATGGCGGCGATGATCTCGTCCAGGACGGCGGCGTGGAACTCGTTCTGGGCGGCATCGACCGCCGGGGAGACAGGGGGGGCGGGGGGACGGGCCATGGGGGTCTCCAGCAGGCAGGGCACAGGCCCCGGAGGCACCGTCCACACGACCGGCCCCGGGTCGCCCGGCCCCTATCGCAGGGCCGGCGCCGTGCCCCCCCCCGTTGGGCCGCCGACCGGGTGCCCGCCAAGGGCAAGGAACCGGCGCCCCATCTATTCTTGATTAGATGCTTGCTGAAGCATTGCGCTTCAGCGTAGACGTTCCCGTGCACCATCCACGCTGTAGACCCCGCGGCCCGCGCCGCCCCCCCCCTCGCGCCCGGAGCGCCCCATGTCCCGCGTCCACACCTGCCCCGCCGCCGACCTCCGCCACGGCCACACCCTGCGCGACGGCGCCCACCTCTGCCTCTTCTGCGAGGCCCGCTTCGAGACGGGCCAGGTCTTCCCCGAGGACGGGGTGTTCCGCGTCGCCTCCGCCGCCGCCGACCACCACGTCGCCACCGCCCACGGCGGGCCCCTCGCGGCGCTGCTCGCACTGGGCCGCACCGGCCACGGGCTGTCGGAGGTCCAGGCCGAGGTGGTCGCGCTGCAGGCCCGGGGCCTCGACGACAAGGCCATGGCCGCCGCCCTCGGGGGCCGCTCGGTCTCGACGGTGCGCAACCACCGCTTCCAGCTGCGGCGAAGACACCGCGAGGCGCGCGTGTTCTCGGCCCTGATGGCGCTGCTCGAGGCCGGCGCCCGGCTGCCCGCGCCCGACGACGCCCCGGCCCCCGTGGCCCCCGCGCCCGCCGCCGATCCACCGCCGCCGGCCGCCCGCTTCGTCGAGTTCCACGCCGAGCTGCCCACGACCGACGAGCGCACGGCCATCACGGTGGCCGAGGCCGAGAAGCTGCGCCAGAAGTACTTCTCGGGCCCAGACCAGCGCGCCCTGCAGCGCATCCCGAAGAAGGAGAAGCACAAGCTCGTGGTGCTCCAGCGGGTCGTCGAGGCGCTGAAGCCGGGCGAGCGCTACACCGAGCGCGAGGTCAACGCCCTGCTGGCCGAGATCCACAGCGACACCGCCGCGCTGCGCCGCTACCTCGTCGACTACCGCTTCGTGGCCCGCACGCCCGACGGCGCGGCCTACTGGCGCACCGACGGCGACCGCTGAGCCCCGCCGGGGGCCCCGCCCGCCGACCGCGGCCCAGGGCGCGGCGGCTCAAGGCGCAGGGGCCTCCGGCGCAGCGGCCTCAGCGGCGGCCGGCGGCGCCCCGTCGCCCAGCTGGCGGGCCGCGTCCTTGGCCACGAGGGTCACGCCGAGGAGGATGGCCCCCACCCCGACCCACTGGGTGGCCGTGAGGGTCTCGCCGAGCTTCCACCCGGCCACCGCGGCGATGATGGCGAAGCCGACGGTCACCATGATGGGGTAGGCGACGCTGATCTGGAGCTTCTGGAGGGCGAAGCTGTAGAAGACGACGTTCAGGGCGAAGCAGCCGAGGCCCGCCAGCAGGATCCAGTGGCGCAGCACCAGCTTGATCACCCCGACGGGGCCGCCGGCGAGGATGCTCTGGCCCGCGAGCTCGGCGTTGATGGCATGCATGCCGAACTTGATCATCAGGTTCGCCGATGCGTTGAGCAGCAGGGCGATCACGAGCGCGACAGCGTACCGGGCCACGGGGCACCTCCGGCCGGGCATGTAGCCCATGGACGGGAGCGCCGCAGGCTTGAGCAAGAATGTCGATCTTCGCCGAGAACGACCCACAGCAGGCCATCCTCTCCCCCTCCGCCCTCCCCCCCTTGAACCGGGTGGCCGATCGGCCGAAGGCCCCCCTGCGCCCCGCTCGTCGCCCCCGGTCTCGCTGTTGCTGTCGCTGCGTCCCATCACCATCCCCGGAGACACCCTCGCCCCGGCGCGGGCTCCGGGCCTCAGCCGCACCCTCGCGCGGCTGTCGTCGGGCGTGCGCATCCTCTCGGCCGCCGACGACGCCGCGGGGCTGGGCGTCGCCACCGACCTGCGCACCGACACCCGCTCGCTGGCGATGGCCCGGCGGAACATCGAAGACGGCATGGCCGTGGTCGACACCGCCGAGGGCGGGCTGGTCGAGATCACCGACATGCTCCAGCGCATGCGCGAGCTCGCGGTCGCGAGCGCCAGCGAGACCCTCCACGACGAAGAGCGGGCCTACCTCCAGGAGGAGTACGCCCAGCTCGCCCTCGAGATCGACCGCACGGCCGCGACCACCGAGATGGGCGGCGAGTCCCTGCTGGCCCGGCCCGCCGTCGACATCCTGCTCATCGCCGACGTCTCGAACAGCATGGCCGCCGAGCTGCCCGTCTTCGCCAGCGAGCTGCCCCTGCTGCGGGCCCGGCTCCAGGCCGAGGGCATCACCGTGCGCATCGGCGTCGCCGAGGCCAGCGCCGGCGCCGCCCCGGCGGGCGACCCCGTCGACGGCAGCACCACCCTCCTCGAGCTCACCGACGACGAGACCGCCACCGACGCGGCCCTGGCCAGCCTCGCCACCACCGGCGTGGGCACGATGGACCCCTACACCGTGTTCCTCGACCAGGCCGGCATCGTGCCCGTCGACGGCGACAACGGCCCCGAGGAGCACCCCTTCGGCGGCCCGGCCGTCGAGAAGATCATCATCTACGCCAGCGACACCGGCCGCGAGACCAGCCTCACCCCCGTCACCGAGAGCGAGACAGCCGCGGCCCTCGCCAGCGCCGGCTTCCGGGTCTACGCCACCACCACCACGGCCACCCACGCCGCCGTCTTCGACGAGATCACCAGCACCACCGGCGGCCTCACCATCGACCTCGACCCGGCCGGCGCCAACGTGGGCCCGCTGATGACCACCATCGGCGACGACATCATCGCCCGGGCGGGCCGCCCCACGAGCTTCGAGGTCCAGGCGGGCATCCAAGACAGCGACGCCGACCGCATCGACATCGGGGTGCCCACCGACGCCACCACCGCCGGCATGGGGCTGAGCGGCACGGCCATCGACACGGCCGCCGACGCCCGCAGCGCCCTCGACGCCCTCGACAGCGCGCTCCACACCGTCGGCCGCCGCAGCGCCGACCTGGGCGCCGCCTGGAACCGCCTCGACGAGGCCCTCGCCCTCAACCTCGCCGCCACCGAGGCCCTCGCCGGGGCCGAGTCCCGCATCCGCGACGCCGACATGGCCGACGTGGCGAGCACCCTCGTCGCCCAGCAGATCGTCCAGCAGGCCAGCCTCGCCGCCCGGGCCCAGGCCAACCAGATCCAGGCCGCGGCCATCCCGGCGCTGCTCGGCTGAGGCGCCCCGGCCCGCCCCGTCCGGGTCCCCCCCGGCGGGGCCCGCCTGTGCAAGAGTGCAGGCCCAACCGGAGTTCTCGTGTCCTTCTCGGCCACCGATGCCCTCACCGTGGACGGGCGCCGCCTCGTGCTCCAGACCCCGCGGGGCTTCTTCGCCAAGCGCGCGGCCGCCCTCGGGCTGCTCGTGCCCGTGCTGCTGACCGTCATCGTCGGGCTGGTCGCGCTGCTCGAGACCGTCGAGGGCGCCGGCCCGGGCGCCGCGACCCTGGTGGTGGCCGCGGTCTGCGCGCTGGTGGGCCTCGGCAGCGGGCTGGCCGGCGCCTTCACCCTCGTCCGGGCGGGCCCCCGGAGCGACGCCAGCCGGGTCGTGATCGACCTCGAGGCCGCCACCCTCGACAGCGCCCGCGACGGCCGGGTGCCCCTCTCGGCCGTCCAGGGACTCGTGCTCCACCAGCCCAACCGCCTCACCAAGTGGCACTGCATCTCGGCCACCCTCGCCGCCGGGCCCCGGGCCGAAGACGGCGACCCCTACCGCCCCCCCGCCAGCGGCCGCGTCGCGCTGGTCGGCCACCTCACCGAGTGGGAGCTGACCCAGGCCCGGGCGCTGCTCGCGACCCTGGGCGACCACCTGGGCGTGCCCACCACCGACGACAGCGGCGGCATCTTCGGCAAGGGCTCCGGCAAGGGCGGCACAGCCCACGCCCTCGCCTACCTGCCCGTCCAGGGCATCTTCCTCGTGGCCAGCCTCTTCCTGCTCCTGGCCCGGCGCGGCGAGCCCCTCTCCCAGTTCCACGCCCGCCAGTCCCTCGCCTTCCTGCCCGTCGAGCTCGTCGCCCTCTTCGGCACGACCCTGGTCACGGCCCCCCTGCTCTTCGTCACCGACGAGCCCCACCCGGTCGCCGGGGTGGTCATGGGCCTGGCCATCGGCACGGTGGCCATCGGCCGGCTGGTGCTGCGCTTCGTCGCCGCCTGGAAGGCCCACAAGGGCGAAGCCTGGGTCATTCCCGGCATGGGCTGGCTCGTGCGCCGCTGGCTGCCGCCCGCGGGCTGAGCCCCTGGCCTCAGCGGGGCCCCACCCGCCGGTTCGGGCCGCCGCGCTCCCGGGTGCCCACGACGGCGGGCAGCTGGCGGCGCAGCTCGCGCGCGATGAGCCCCCCGAGCTGCTGGTGGCCCTCGGGCGAGAGGTGGATGGGATCGGAGAAGAGGTGGCGGCCGGGCACGTCGGCCACCGCGTCGCGGGGCAGCAGCCCGACGGCGTCGATGGCGACCACCCCGTCACTCTGCTCGGCCAGGCCCAGCAGGTGGTGGCGCAGCCACGAGGGGGCCCGCATGCTCACCCGGTCCCCGTCCCGGGCGGCGCGCAGCCCCGCGGCGTCTCCGGCGGCGAGGGCGGCGTCGAAGGTCTCCTGCACACAGCGCGCGGCGCTGCACCGCGGGTCGCGGGGCCGGTAGACCAGGTTGCTGACCGGGGTGACGAAGGCCAGGGGCACCCCGGCGGCGGCGGACTGGCGCACGAGCTGGGCGAGGTTGCGGATGAGGTCTTCGCCCGCGGCCTCCCAGGCGGCCTCGTCGAGGGGCCCGACGTCCTCGGACTGGCCCTTCTGGCGGGCGATGCCCTGGGCCGGGCGCAGCCGCCGCGAGAGCCAGGCATAGGTCTGGAGCCGCGAGAGCAGGGCGTGCACGCGCACGGCCACCCCCTGGGAGACCGTGCCGTAGCGCTGCTGGTAGCGGGCGTTGCCGAAGTCGTTGTGGCCCGTGTAGACGACGAGCAGACCGGGGCGCTCGGGGCCGTCGGGGGGCCCCGCCAGCAGCTCGCCGGTGAGGGCCACGAGGTCGTGGGAGTCGAAGCCCGGGCTGCCCAGGTTCATCGACCGCAGCCGCAGCCGCCGGCCGGTCACCGCGGCGAACTCGCCGCCCCGCTTGAGCTGGGGGGTGCCCCGGTGCACGCTGCTGCCGCCCATCACGGCGATCAGCGGCCGGCCGTCGTCGGGCGGGAAGGCCGTCTGGTCCTCCTGGTAGGTGGCGACCCAGCCCGCCTCGCCTGGCGCGAGGTAGCGCTCATGGGCGCCGAGGGCCCGGATCACCCGCACCGCCGGCGGCGGCGGACCGAGCGCCAGCCGCAGCCCCGCCTCGAGGCCAGCCAGCGCGAGAACGCTGACCATCAGGCCATAGACGAGGCGGCGAAGCCGGGAGGGGGGCGCCATGCAGCGGAGCCGGGACGGGAGGGAGCCCCAGGGTAGCCCGCCGGGCGCCCCCGGGACCGGGCCCCCGCCGCCGGAGGGGGGCGCGGCCGCGGGCGGGGCTCAGGGGGCCGGGCGCAGGGCCTCGCCCTGGACCGTGCCGAGCACGTGCACGAGCCACTGGACGGGGCTGAGGGTGGCCGGGTCGCTGCCGTCGCGGTTCCAGATGTCGGCCTCGGTCAGGGCGTTGGGATCCACCAGGGTCGAGGGCGGCGGGGCGGCGGGGAAGGGCCGCGGCAGGGCGAGGCGGCCGTGGCCCCCCCGGGCCTGGAGCCGACCGATGAGGGTGACGAGATCGGCCGGGTCGTCGGGCACCTCGGCCGGGGTGAGCCCCAGCCGGCCCGCGACCAGGGCCCGGCGCGCCCGCACCACCTCGGCCGGGCGCCCCAGCACGGGGTCGAGGGTCTCGTCGAAGAGCGCCACCGTCAGCCCGCTGTCCCAGCTCAGGCCCCGGCGCCAGAGGTGGGCCGAGCCGGTGAAGGCCACCACGTCGTCCACCACCACCGAGGTCGAGGCGATGCGCAGGCTGCGGTCCATGCCGGCGCTGGGCTGGAACCAGGCCACCCGGTCGGCCCCGCCCCCCTGGAGCCGGGCCACGGCGGGCGCCAGCAGTCCCCGGCGCACCCGCTCGAGGAAGGCCGGCCGGTCGGGCAGGTGGAAGACCGGGGTGCAGAGCACCACCCGCAGGGCGGGCCGGGCCTGGAGGCGCTGGACGAGGCGCCCGACGAGGTCGAGCTGGTCGCCGGCGGGGCCCACGGGCAGCCCGTCGAGGCAGGGGGTCTCGAGGTAGACGAAGTCCTCGGCCCGGTCGATGGCCGCGGCGAGGGCCCGCAGCGCCTCCCGGGCCCCGTCCCGCGCGACCAGCAGCCGCCGGTCGAGGGCCCGGGAGAGGCTCTGGCTCTGGGCCGGGGTGAGGCCCGTGAACGCGCCGAGGTTGAGCCCCTGGCTCGCGAACCAGGCGCGCAGCTCTTCGAGGGTCTGGCCCGGGGTGAAGCCGGCGATGGCCGCCAGGGGCAGCTCGGCGGCGATGCCCGGGGCCTCGGTGCGCAGCACGGCGGCCCAGCCCGAGGGGGCGGCCGGGTTGGCCACCGGCAGCACGGTGGTGGCGGCGCCCACGAGGTCGAGGGTGGCGGGGGTGGCGCGGTCGCGGGCGTACTCGGCCAGCCGGGCGGCCGCCCCGCCGGTCAGGGCCACCCCGGCGCCGTGCACCTCGGTGGCGGCGGGGCACTGGGGGTGGCCCCAGCGGTGGCCGGGCTCGCCGAGGGGGCCCGCGAGGCCCGTGCGCAGGGCGGCCTGGGCGTGGACCTCGGCGAGGGTCGGGGCGGTGGAGACGGCGCCGACCACCGCGGCCGGACCGACGCTCACCGCACAGCGCTCGGTGCGCTCCATGCCGGGCAGGGGGGTGCCCGGGGTCCAGCCCGCGAGGGCCGACCGGGCGGTGCTGCGCACGGTGGCCCCGGTGGCCCCGAGGGTCGCGGCCGCGTCGCCAGTGCGCTGCTGTTGCCAGGCGGGAACACTGAGCTGGACGGTGTCTCCGGCCGCCAGGGCGTTGACCAGGGTGGCGGCGGGGCGGGCGGCAGCGGGCACGGTGGCCGGGTCGACGAGAACCGGCGGGCTGGCCAGCAGCACGAGCTGGGCGCCGGAGGGCACCCCGCCCGCCGGGGGTGTGTTCCCCGTGAAACGTGCGCCGGTCTCGCAGACCACGACCGGGTCCTGGGCGCCCAGGGTCGCGAGGTCGCGGAGGCTGCCGCCGACGGGGGCCGGCCGGTCGAGGCGCTGGTCGGCGTAGCGCCGGGTGGCCGTGGCGGTGGTGACCTGGACGTCGAGGCCCAGGGGGGCAGCGCTGGTCGTCACGCCGTCCGGAAGGTCGACCACGACGATCACCTCGCCCTCGGCGGCCACCGCCCGGCCCGCGCCGCCCGTGCGGCGGTGGCGGGTGCCCGTGGCCGGGTCGAGCTGCTGGGTCCAGACCCGCACCCAGGCCCCCTGCAGGGGGCTCGGCGTCGTGCCCGGGTCGAGCTTGAGGCGCACGAGGGCCCGCTGGCCGACCACCGCGTCGCCGGCGGCCGCGCCGCCCCCGGTCAGGGCCACCAGCGAGAAGTCGGCCCCGCCGGCCTCGGGCAGCGCCCCGGGAGGGGCCACCGCGGGCAGCGCCACCAGCGGGAAGACCCCCCAGCCCGCGTCGGCCGCCTCGGCGACGAGGGTCGCCGGGCCGTTGGCCGCGAGGGCCGCCAGCATGGCCGCGGTGGCCGGCTCGGTGGTGGGGGCGAAGGCGGGCACCGCCGTGCGGTCGACGGGCACCCGGGTGGTCGCCCGGGCCTGGTCGGCGGCCCGGGCCTGGTCGGCGGGCGAGGCCCCGGGCGGGGCGACCCGGCCCTGGCCCACGAGCAGCGCCTCGACCTCGGCGACGGCCACCCGGGCCTGGTCGCGGGCGAGGCCGGCCCCGGCGCCGCCGGCCCAGAGGTTGGCCGTGGCCGCATAGGTGCCGTCGGGCACCAGAGCGAGCAGGGGCTGGGGCAGCGGATCGGGGCTGCCGCCGCCGGGCGCGGCCCCGAAGGCCAGGGTCGCGGCCTGGGTGGTGTCGGTGACGCCCACCACCGGGGCGGCGACGCTCAGCGCGCCGAGGTTGCCCAGGTTCAGCCTGTCGACGGCATCTTGGGAGAGCGGGCCCTCGTGGGCGTCGACGAGGTGGACCGTGCGGCCCGGGGCCACCGTGGCCGTGCGGCGGTCGGCAGTGGCCGTGCCGCTGGCCCACAGCCCGGTGAAGGCCGTGCCGGCGAGGAAGGCCCACCAGGCCGCCACCGCCCCGGGATCGACGGCCCGGCCCCGGGCGTCGAAGGCGTGCAGCCGCAGGGTCGTGGCCTGGGCCACCCGGAGGATCTGCTGGCTCTGGCCCAGGACGGCGCCCGGGCGCACCATGTCGGAGACGGGACGGTCGGCATTGCCGAGGCTGCCGCTGGCCAGGGAGAGCCCCACGAAGGCGGCGCGGTCCGCGGCCCCGCTGATCGAG
Source organism: Myxococcota bacterium (assembly GCA_964226865.1). Lineage (GTDB taxonomy): Bacteria > Myxococcota_A > UBA796 > UBA796 > UBA2385 > CAXQUZ01. The sequence continues at coordinate 30,321 of CAXQUZ010000757.1, forward strand.
GGCGGGATGCGCCCCGCCGGCAGCAGCCCGCCGCTGTCGGGGTCGAGGCCGGCCCAGGTCGTGCCCGCCGGCTGCTCGACGGCCAGGGTGCGCACCCGGGGGCGCCGCCGGGTGCCCGCGGCGGGGGCCCCACCGATGGCCGGCAGGGCCGTCGACAGGGCGTGGAGCCGCTCCTCGACCTCGATGAGCAGCCGGAAGAGCACGACCACCCGCCCCGTGCTGAAGGCGGGGGCTCCCTGGGCATCCCGCAGCCCCGCGAGCAGCCGCGGGCGGGTCGCGGTGGCGACGGCGAGCTGGACGAAGCCCGTGGTGGGGGGCTGCAGCGCCGTGCCCGCCGGGACGGCGACATCGACGGCGAGGCCGCCCGCGACCGGCAGGGGCAGGGTGAGATCGGCCGAGAACCAGGGGCCGAGGGCCGGTGCCCCCAGGCCCAGGTCGGCGAGGGTCGGGTTCAGAGCGGTCACGAGAGACTCCCCGGCACGGGACGGAGGCGGCGGCTCACGGCAGCACCAGCGGCGCGCTGGGGGCGCTGCGGCGGCCGGCGGGATCGACGGCCACCACCCTCCAGCGGGTGCCGGAGGGGGGCTGGCCGGGGCTGCGCCAGAAGGCGAGGCCCGTGGCGTCGATCACGCCCTCCGGGCCGGCACCCTCGGCGTCCAAGAGGGCCACCTGCTCGGCGGGCTGGCCCGGCAGCTGGCGCAGCACAGCGAAGCGGTAGACCCCCATGCTGCCGCCCCCGGGCAGGGCACAGCGCCACGACAGCCGCACCCCGAGGGGCTGGGGCTGGACCGCGACCGGCACGGGCACGGGCGGCGGCCCGGGGGGCATCACCAGCGCCGCGGCGGGCCCGCTGGGGGGGCTCCAGGCCCCGGGCAGCAGCTCGGGGGTCTCGGGCAGCCGGTCGCCCGTGACCGGGTGGCGTGCGCCCGTGCCCGGCGCCGGGCCGGCCTGGACCTCGACCCGCCAGGCGTAGCGGGTCCAGGGCCGCAGTCCCGCACCGGGCACCCCGGGCAGGGCCCCGGTGTCGAAGATGTCGAACTCGGCGGGGCCCTCGGCCGGCAGCTCCGGCACGGAGCCCGTGGCCACGATGGGCATCTGGTCGGGGTCGAGGGCGCTGATGCGGCTGCGGCGGAGGCGCCAGCGCACCGGCGCGACGGCCCCGCGCACGGCCCGCACCCGCAGCCGCCAGGCCCCCGCCGGCCCCGCGGGCCCGGGGCTGCCGTCGGCGGCGGCGGGCAGCACGGGCGCGGCGGCCGGCGGCACCTCGAGCAGCGGCGGCGGCGGCGCCCCGATGGCCGGCACGGCAAAGGGGGCGACGCCCGAGGCCCCGAAGTCGGCGGCGACCCCCTGAAGACTCTCGGCGACGACCTTCACAAGGGTCAGGGTGCGCAGGGCGCCCGAGACCCGGTGGGCGAAGCGCAGCCGCCCCCCGACCGCCGCCAGGGGCCCAGCGCTCACGAGGCGGAACCAGGTCGGCGGGAAGCGGTGGCCGTGGTCGCGGCAGGCCTGGGCCCGGGCGAGCAGGTCGCGCCCGGCGGCGCTGTGGGCGGCCACGAAGGCGGCGAGGCCGGCGTCGCTGCCCGCGGCATCCGCGGCCATGGCCACCAGGCGGGTCTCGTCGGCGGCATAGACCCGGTAGCGCAGCCCCGCACCGCCCACCCCCACGTCGATGGGCAGCAGCGCCAGCCCGTGGGCGTCGGGGCGCTGGGTGTAGGCGAGGGTGATGGGGAGCACCACCGGCTCTGGCGGGCGCGGATCGACGAGCGCGACGGTCTTCTCGGTGGCGGGACCGAGGGTCGTGCGCACCGTGCGCCACCGGGCCTGGAGCACGACCTGGCCGGCGCCGCAGCGGGGCAGGGCGAGGCCGGGAATGGTGAACTCGAGGGTGTCCTGGGCGCCGTTGACCGGCACCTCCTGGTGGACCCCGTGGTCGCCGTCGAGCACGAGGTGGGCCAGGGCCTCGCTGCCGGGGGCGAGGCTGTCGGCCGGGGGCACGGGCACCCACACCCGGATGCTGCCCGCCAGCGGCCCGTCGGGCACGGGCTGGGGCACGGCCGGGGGCACCACCTCGGTCATGAGCTGGGGGGCCGGCGGCGGCGGCGGCGGCAGCGGGTCGGCGTGCACGGTCGCCACGTCGCTCCAGCGGCCGAACCAGTCGGTCTGGGCGAGCCGGTAGTCGAGGGGCCGGTTCGGGGCCGACCGGTCGCGGAGCAGCCCCTGGCCCGTCTGGCGCACGGCCGGGTCGCGCTCGGCGGTGAGGGCGAGGGCGCGGCCGCCCGGCGGGATGTGCGGCGGCCAGGGGGCCGCCTGGGGCAGCCGGTCGTTCAGCCCGTCCACGGCGCCCCCGTCCACCCGGGCCAGCATCATCATGCCGGTCGGGTTGCGCGCCGAGAGGGCGAGCTCGACCTCGCGCTCGGCCTGGTCGGCGGGCACCCCCGGGGGCGTGGCGAAGAAGGGCCGCAGCACGGCGGTGGCCGTGGGCGCCGGGGGCCGGTCGAAGGGCGCGCCGACGGTCACACAGGCCACACAGCGCACGGGCACGTGCTGGCGGCCGTCCACCGACACCGGCGGCAGGTCCCAGGCGCCGAGGGTCGCGCGGGCGTCGCTCTCGATGAGGTGGCGCTGGAGCAGGGCCGCAGCGGGGCCCACGGCCGCCGGGTCGACGGCGAAGACCCCGTCGATGACGTAGGCGATGACGTCGCCCGGGTCGCCCCCGGGGGCCTCGTCCCGGTCGGCGAAGCCCAGCCAGCGGGCCTGGCCCGGGTCGATCATGGCCGCCATCACGACGCTCATGGCCGCGACCGAGGCCACCTCGTCCGTGGCGCCGCCGGTCTCGATGCCCGCGTACTCCTGGACGGCCTGCTCGGGCGGCAGGGGGCCGTCCAGCATGGTCTGGAGGGGCGGCAGCGTGGCGCCGAAGGTCATCAACACCCGCGCCAGCTCGTTGTTCTCGGTCGCCGGGTCGAGGTCGCTGAGGGCCTCGGCCGCGGGCTGGTCGTGGCGGCCCATGCGGGCGGGGGCCCCCCGGCGCACCCGGGCCTGGGCCTGGGCGCTGGCGTCGGCGGCCCCCCGGTAGCGCTGGGCACTGCGGATGGGCAGCCCCATCTCGCGCCACAGCTGGGTCTTCACGTCCCGCAGCACCTCGCGGGCCGAGATCCACTCGACCCCGTGCACCGTGCCCTTGCCCGTGATGCGCAGGGCGTGGAGCTGGCTGGCGGCCACGTCCCACGGGTCGCCGGACCGTGCGGCAACGACCTGCTCATCGCCATGTTCGTCGTAGACCAGCCCCTCGAGGCGCATGGCGAAGGTGAGGGTGCGGCCCCCGTCCGGCACGAGCACGTCGCCCGGATCGAAGACCGTGCCCCCGCCCGGCACCCGCACATCGCCCGGGTCGAGAACCACGCCCCCGTCCGGCAGGCGCAGGTCGCCCGGCTCGAAGACCGTGCCCGGGCGCACCACCGTGCCCGGCGCGAGGACCACCGTGCCCGGCCGGACCACCCCGCCCAGGTCGCGGACCGTGCCCGGCTGGCGCACGCTGTCGGGGTCGATGCTCAGCCCCCGTCCCGCCGGCGCGGGCGCCGCCACCACCGTGCCACCGGGCCGCAGGGCGCCGCGTCCCCGCAGCCGGCCGATGCTCTCGCGCACGCTGGCCACCGGGCCCGCCGCCGTGCGGCCCCGGCTGCGGCCCCGCGGCAGCCGCCCCCGCGGACCGGTCCGCCCCCCGCCCGTGCCCCCGATGGTGACCGTGTCGGGGCTGAGCTTGGCCCGGGCCCAGACCGCGGGGTGGCTGGCCTGGTCGGGGAAGGTCGCCGTGACCACGTCGCCCAGGCCGATCTGGAAGGGCGGCTGCAGCTGGGCACCGCGCTGGTCGCGGAAGATGACGTCCGTGCGCAGCTGGCCGCGCTCGGTCGCCCCGGGGCCCAGGTTCTGGCGGGTGATGCGGAAGGGCGCGACGGGCAGACCGAGGGCCGGCCCGGGCACCACCCGCAGGTGGACACCGTCGCGGAGGTGGGCATCGCCCGTCCCGTCGATGGCCTGGGCCACCAGGGCCCACGGGGGCGCGAGGAGGATCATGCCAGCTCCTGGGAGATGATGTGGGGGATGGCCCCGATGGACCGGCGCAGGGTGAAGCCGCGGTCCGGAGCGACCGCGTCGATGGTGAGGACCAGGTCGGCGAGCGCGAGGCCCCCGCCCGGCACGAGAGGCGCGGCCGGCGCCAGCAGCACCCGGGTGCCGGCGACGTTGCTGCGCAGCACCCGCAGCCGCTCGGCGCCCACGGCCCCGCCGGTGATGTCGAGGCGGGGCACCGTGCCCGCGCCCTCGAGCCGCGGCGGCCGCAGCAGGGCCTCGTCGCTGTCGAGCAGCACCCCCACGATCGCCCACTGATCGGCCACCAGAGACCAGACCAGCACCGTGCGCGGGGCCCGGGGCAGGGGCAGCGGGTCGAGGCCCAGCTGGGCGAGGGCCGCGTCGAGGGCCGCGTCGTCGCCGAGGGGCGGGGCCGCCGCGCCGGTGAGGGCCACCGGCAGGGGGGCCGGGGCGATGCGCTCGACGGGAACACTCGTCCCCACGTCATTGTCGAGACCAAAGCCCAGCGCCTGGAGCAGCCCTTCGGGGCCCCGGTGGCGGCTCGTGCGGAAGTGCTGCACGGCGATGATCGTGCCCTCGTCCCCCGGCAGGTTCGGGGAGACCGCCGCGACGATGAGGTCGTAGGCGGCGCCCGGGTCGAGGGTGGCCGAGATGCGCAGGGTCGTGCTGTGGGGCACAGCGTCGGCGGCGATGCAGGGGTTCTCGCGGATGGCGACGGTCAGCGCCGTCTCGCGGGCCGTGAGCACCGCATCGGGGCTGATGCCGGCGGTGACCTGGACGGCCACATCCGGCGGGTGGGCCCGGCCGACGAGGCTGCCGGGGGCCGGGTCGGTGCGCCGGAGCCGCAGCTTCAAGCGCTTGCCATAGCGGGCCAGCAGCCCCTCGACGTGGAGCACGGAGAAGTGGACCAGCAGGGCATCGTCGAGGAAGTGGCGGAGCAGCGGGCCCGTCGGGTCGAAGCCCCGGAGGTAGCGGAGCAGGGCCGCGGGATCGAAGGCCTGCTGGGCGTCGTGGCGCAGCCGGTCGTCGATCGACAGCGCCCCGGCGGCCGCCGTGTCGAAGCGGAAGTCCTGGTGCGTGCCGGAGGCGGTCGACCAGTCGACGCTGTCGACGGGCGGCGGCTGGTCGTTGGCGTCGGCCGCCACCCAGGTGAGCCAGCGCCAGCGCACCCGCACGGTGTGGGGGGTGTTCGCCGCCATCAGCCAGCGCAGCCCGTCCGGGTCTGGCTGGCGCCCGCCCGGGGCGGCCTCGGCGGCCTCCTCGAAGACGTCCTCCAGCTCGTCGTGCAGCTCCTGGACCGAGGCGGCGGCGGCATCGGCCCCGGCGCTGATGCCACACAGGGCCAGCAGCGAGACCGTGAACAGCGGCCAGCGCAGCACGATCAGCTTGTCGTGGACCGTGACCGTGTCGCCGGCGTCGGGCCGGTACTCGAGGTAGACCCCGAAGCGGCCGCTGTCTTCGGCGAAGTGGGCGAGGCAGCGGGCCTCGAGCTGGACCCAGCGCCCGGCGGTGGTGTGGGCCATGACCCGGGGGAACCAGCCCGAGGCGGCCAGGGTGGCGCCGGCGGTCTCGGCGAGGCCGCCGAGGGTGTCCTTGACGGCCACATCGGCGCAGACCTTGTGGATGCGCACGCGGCGGTCGGTGGCGTCGATCGACACCCACCGGATGTCGTCTTCTTGGTGTTCGATGATGTGGACGACGTTCTCGTCCTTGTCGAGCTCGAGGCGGCGGGTGTGGAGCACGGCGTCGTGGGCGCCGTGGATGACCACCTCGACCGCGCGGCTGAAGCTGGGGCGGAGGTCGGTGTGGCTGAGCTCGAGGCGGATGCGCCGGGCGGGCCGGGGCATCTCGATGCGCATGCCCTTGGAGGTGGGGACCAGCACCGTGCCGCCCGCGGGGGGCAGCCCCGGGCCGAAGAAGATGTGGTCGCCGCGGTCGCGGAAGCGCAGCTCGTCCTCGACCAGGGGCGAGACCTGGTTGCTCGTGGGGCTGTGGTCCGAGAAGTCGACGCAGTGCATGCGGTGGCTGGGCACGGCGGGGATCTGGCCGACCACGGCGAGGGTCAGGCGCAGGTCGCGCAGGGGGCTCACAAGGTTGACGGCGAGGTCGAGGCTGGCCACCAGCGCGCCGTCGGTGTGGAGCTGGGGGAGCTGCCAGCCCGCGGCGTGGACGTGGGGCAGGTCGGGGGGGGCGCTGTCGCCGACGGGGGCGACCCGGCCGGCCACCAGCCGCATGCCCGCGCTGGCGGCGAGGGCGCGGACCTCGGAGATCGGCATGGGCAGCAGCGCCTCGGTGGCCACCGCGTCGATCTGGGAGTGGAGGGAGGAGCTCGGGGGCCCGGAGGCGAAGTGGACCTGGTCGCCCACGGGCCGGCCCTCGGCGCCGAGGGCACAGGCCGCCTTCGCGACGGGCGGGGTGTCGCAGAGGGTGGCCAGGGTGCCGCCGACCTCGCCGGGGATGTCGACCACGTCGTCGGCCAAGCCGGCCTGCCAGTGCTGGGGGCGCCAGTGGAAGAGCCCGAGCACGGCCCCCTCGTGGTCGCCCTCGGCCGTCTCGACCGCGGTGGCGCCCGGCCGGGGGTTCCACCGGGCGAGGTGTTCGCCACCGGCGATGGGCTGGCCCTGGCTGTCGAGCAGCTCGACGCTCTCGAGGCGGAAGAGGTGGCGCAGCTCGGAGGAGCCGACCCACCGGGCTCGGGGCGCGCCCGAGGGCAGCTGGATGCCGGGGCCGTGGCTGGCGACCACGACGGGGTGGGCGAGGTGGATCAGGGGGATGGTGTCGGGCCAGACCGTGGGCACGGGCCGGGGGGCCGCCACCCCCTGCTCGCTGGCCTCGGCCACGCTGCGGCCCCAGCCGTCGAGCAGGGCCAGCCGGTCGACCAGCGGATCGGGCGGCAGCACCGGGGGCTCGGGCTCTTCGCCGCCCCAGGTGAGGCCCACACAGGCGCTGACCGAGAAGAAGAAGAAGCTGACCCGGCCACAGAAGCGGGCCCGCAGGAACACATCCTCGTCGGTGATGATGGCCTGGATGGTGCCCGAGAGGCCGATGCTCACGATGAGCAGCCGCAGGGAGCCGGCCACGTGGATGGTGCCGGCGAGGGTGAAGGGACGGGTGCCGACGCCGGCGAGCACGGTGGCGCTGACGCCGAAGCCGAGGGCGGCGTTGCCCCAGTCGAGCTTGAAGCCCGCGCCGAAGCCCAGGGCGAAGCCGTTGAGGTCCATGCGGGCGGCGGCCCGGGGACGGTGGGGCCCGCCGAGGTCGTGCAGCTTGCGCTCTTCGACCATGAAGAAGGCCCAGCCGTCCACATCGAGCACCCCGGGCAGCAGGGTGAGCGAGACGGGGCTGTCGGGCCGGCCGTCACCGCCGTCCGCGCCCACCCGCAGGTGGGCATCCCGGGGCACGCCGGGCATCGGGAAGTAGGCCGAGAAGGGCACGTCGACCCGCAGCAGGTTGGGCACCTCGAAGAGGCCCCGCACGGCGACCAGCACGTGCTCCGGGGTCACCTCGACCAGGCCCGTCAGCGCCCCGGAGGGCCCCGCCGTCTCGGTCACCGCCGCGGTGGGCTTCTGGAGCATCTTGGCGTCGATGCTGAGCAGCACGGCGGGCTGGGGGAAGGCCACGACCAGCATGCCGAGGGCGTGGAAGGTGAAGCCGCCGTCGGGGAGGGTGCCGACGACAACACCCAACCCGAGGGCATTCTGGTCGGCTTCGTAGCCGTACTTCTGGCCCACGGGGCGCTGGTGCCAGGCCAGCAGCCGCGCCGCCGGATCGCCCGGCCCGTCCTGGCCCGTGCGCACCCCGTTGCTCACGAAGCGGCCCTGGACCCCCGACAGCCCGAGGCCCGAGCTCGCCAGGGGGATGGCCGAGCCGAAGACCACGCCGGCCTCGACATGGGTCATGCCCTGCTTCATCGAGAGGGCGGCGTTGGCGCGCACGTCGATGGGCAGGATCTCGAGGTCGATGGCGGCGCTGAGCTCCTGGGCCCCGAGGGCGAGCTGGCCCGTGCCCCGGACCACCCCGGGCAGGTCGACCCGGGCGGCGAGACCGCGCACGGCCACGTCCACGTCGACCTGGTCGCCCCGGCGGGCGAGGGTGATGCGCACCGTGGCCTCGGTGACCTCGACCACGCCGAGGTCGAGGGTGAACTCGAGGTCGAGCTCGAACCAGACCGAGCCGGCGCCCATGCGCACGGCCGTCACGCCGAGCAGCCGGCCGAGGGCGTTGTCGAGCACCCACTGGCCCGGGTCTTCGATGGCGAAGTCGGCCTCGTCGTAGGAGAGCGACAGCTTCTCGAGGCCGGTCTGGGCGTCGTCCCAGGTGAGGCCGACGTTGCGGTAGCGCACCCGCACGGGCTTGTCGGTGCGCAGCCCGAGGGGGTTGTCGGCCTTGACGTGGAGGGCCACGCCGTAGTCGCAGCGGATGCGGCTGCGGAAGCCCTCGACCACGTCCAGATCGGGCTGGCGGTGTTCGATCTCGACCCGCTGGAGCACCACCTCGGCCTTGTCGGAGATGGCCGCGCCGATGGTGCCGGCGGCCGTCAGCGCGGCGATGCGCACGGCCGTGCTGTCGGGGGCGGCCGCCGAGATGCCGCCGAGCAGGGCCGGCCCGAAGGCCAGGGCCGTGCCGAGCACCACCCCGGCGGTGTCGGTGGCCGTGAACTTCGCGAGGCCGTCGGGGTCGCCCGGCCGGTCGACGGCGACGCTGAACAGGGTCTGGCCCGAGCGGGGGTCGTGGCTGAAGCGGCCGACGACCTGCCAGACATCGGGCACCCCGGGGGGGCTCTGGGGCACGACCGTGCCCGTGGCGCCCGGCACCGCGACGGGGGTGGCCTGCCAGGCGACCCGCAGCTCGCAGAAGGTGGGGGCCCAGTCGGCGGGCGCCACCACCCGGGGGCTGTCCCAGCGGACCTCGAGGGTCACGCGCCAGGGCAGGTCCGGGTCGCGGGGGGCCACGGGGGCCGCAGCCGGCGCGTCGGCCCCCGGGACGAGCACCCGCCGGCGGGTGGTGCGCGGCGGGGTCGGATCGGGCCGGGGGGTCGGCGGGGTCTGGGGCGGCACGAGGGCGTAGATGTCGGCGCTGCGGTGCTCCCAGCGGGCGGCGATGTCCTGGATCTTCTTGCCGTCGCGGACCCAGCGCGACAGGGCGCTGTAGCGGCCGAGGATGGCCTGGTCGTCGACATCGAAGGCGGCGCCCTCGGTCCACGGGGCCCCGGCGGGCAGGGCGGCGCCGGCGGCCGCCTTGGCCGTGCCCTGGCGCCAGGTGGTCGTGGGCTCGTCCTCGCCCCGCCAGCGCAGCCGGTCGGCGGCGATGGCCCCGGCGCCCAGGGCCGGATCCAGCAGCAGCCGGGCGGTCTGGTGGGCCCGGTCGCGGCCGAGGCGGGTGTTGTGGGCGCGGCTGCCGATGTCGCAGGTGCGGCCGATGACGAGGAAGCGGGTGCCGGCGGGCAGGGCGCCGGCCCAGGCGCGCAGGGCCCGGGCGTGGGCGGCGATGTCGGTGCTGGCCTGGAAGGCCGCCGCGCCCGTCGCCGGGTCGGTGTAGGGGGCCGCCTCGGCGATGGGCCAGGGCTCGGCCGGGCCGAAGACCGTGCCGCCCGTGGCGGTGGCCTGGAGGATGGCCCGGCGGCCGCGCAGGTGGACCGCGTCGTACTGGTAGTGGACCCGCTGGTGCTGGACCCAGGTCACGGCCGGCGGGGTGGGCGCATCGGGGGCTGCGGGGGCGCCGAGGGCCACGGCCACCTCGGCCAAGACATCGACGGGAACGTTGACCGCATCGTTGTTCACGGTGGCCTTGGACCGGCCCGGGGCGCGACCGCCCGTGGCGTGCCAGCCCCCCAGCGCGAGGCTGTCGAGCACGGCCTCGACCCCGACGGGGTTGCCGCTCGCGTCGGTCACACCGCCGGCCCCGCCGAGCAGCAGGGCGCCGGTGGCCAGCACCCGCAGCTCGACCCGGCGCCGGAGGCCGTCCGGGGTGGCGAGCACGAGGCTGTGGGTGCCGACGGGAAGGCCCTCGGGCACGGTGTAGACGGGGCCCGTGGCCGTGGTGGCGGAGGCGCCGGAGGAGAGGGTCCAGCCCAGCGAGACCTGGAGCGCCGCCCACTGGCCCGGGTCGGCCATGTCGGGGGGCTGCTGGGCCGTGAGGGTGATGCCCGCGAGCGCGGCGGCCGTGCCCTGGAGGTGGACACAGCCGTCGACCGCGCCGCCGGGGTGGCGGGCCCGCAGCAGCGGCGCGTGGGCGAGCTGGGCCTGGGCCCGGGCGAACTGGAGGGTCAGCGGCGGGCTGTCGACCGTGCGGCCCTGGTCGTCGGTGTGGCGCTGGATGTGGACGAGGGGCTGGGGCTGGGCCAGCTCGACGGTGAACCAGCCCGTGTCGGTGCCCACCACCTCGCCCCGTCCGGGCACGACGAAGACCGTGGCGCTGCCGCTGTCGACGGTGGCCCGCAGCCGCGCCCGGGGGCCCGTGGCGGCGTCGACGAGCACCGTGCGCACCGGGCCCGTGCCCGCCGGATCGGCCAGGGCGCGCTGGCGGTCGCCGAGGTCTTGCCAGAGCTGGAGGCCCGCCGGCGCCTGGGGGGGCTGGCCCAGCTCGATGCGGGCCGCGCCTTGGATGCTGGGGGTGTCGCCCGTGCCCACCAGCAGCTTGCGCACCCCCACGTTGACGTCGCCGAAGATGGGCAGCTCGCGGGGCAGGTAGAGGGTGAGCTCGTCGAGGCTGACCCCCGTCCAGGCCGCGTCCTGGCCCCGGGCGAGGATGTCGCCGGGGGTGGCGTCGGGGCTGGCGTCGACGGTGATCTGGTCGACGGTGAGGCCGAAGCCCGTGCCGCCGACGAGGGCGTGGGACGGGCGCAGCCGCCCCTGGACGACCTTGCCGGCCGGCGCAGCGTCGTCGAAGGGATCGGCCGCCCCCACCAGGGTGACCGAGGGGTTGCCGGTGGCCTCTTGCACAATGCGCAGGATGCTGCCGGCCTCGAGCCAGACCTCGTCCAGCTCGGGATCGGCCTCGAGGTGGGCCGGGGCCGTGGGCGCCGGGGGCACCCGAGTGGCGGCCCGCAGCCCGGGCACCTTCATCGCGACCAGATCGACCTGGAGGTCGAGGATCCACCGGGGCCCGGAGCCCTCGACGTTGGGGCCGCCTCCGCCGGGCGCGGGGGGGCCCGTCCGGGGGCTCACCAGCGAGAAGGCCACCCCGGTGCTGAGCCCGGGGAAGCGCAGGGGCCAGCCCGAGAGGTCGAGGCCCTGGTCGGTGGCCCCGCGCACCGTGCCCGTGTGGGTCCAGTGGGAGCCGGTCTGGAGCTGATCGTGGTCGTCCACCGCGAGCAGCTCGAGGAAGCCGCGCACCGGCGCGGGCAGCAGGGCCTGGCCGCCCGCGGGCAGATCGGCGATGAGGTCGAGCAGGCTGATGCCACCGCGTGCAGTCATCGAGGGCCTCGGGGAGGAAGATCAGGCGAGCGCGCCCGCGGGGGACCAGGCCGCAGCCCGGGGATCGGCGAGGAAGAGCGACCAGCCGCCCGCGGCCGTGGGCGCCACCAGGGCCGTGGTCGTCTTGGCCCGCCAGGGCACCAGCAGGGGCGCCGGCCCCTTCGCAGAGAGGCCCAGGGCCACCACCTGCCAGCGGCCGCCGTCGCGGAGCGACAGCGAGAGCCAGCCCTTGGCGGCGCTGCGCACGAGGAGGTGGAGGGCGCCGTCGGGCCCCACCACGCCCCGGGGGGCGCCCACGATGGCGCCGATGCCGAGCTTCTCGCCCAGCATCACGGACTGGTGGCCCCGGCCGCCCTCCCAGACCTCGACCAGCTCGCCCGCGGGCCCCCGCCAGAAGAGGTGGTGGTTGCGGTCGACCCAGCGCAGGGCACAGGGCGCGCTCGTGGCCCGCGGCAGGGCGTCCGAGACCTTCTCGAGCGCCCAGCGGCGGCCGTCCGCGGCGCGCCCGGCGAGCAGCCCGCCCCCAGAGCGCACGGCGAGCAGCCGGTGTGCGCCCTGGGCGTCGCGCCACAGGGCCGGGGCCCCGACCACCTTGGCCCGGGGCTCGTGCAGCCGGCGCACGGCCTTCTCGCCGAGCAGCTGGTGGACCGAGAGGCCCCCCTCGCCGTCCGCCGCCGCCAGCCAGGCCCCCTTCGCGCGGTCGGCCGGCCCCGGCACCCACAGCGAGAGGTCGTCCGCGCGCAGCTCCGCACTCTCGAGAACGATGACCTTGTCGTCATTCTTGGGAAGAACCAGCGCCAGGGCGGGCCGGTTCTTGGCCACCCCCACGGCCCAGAGCTGGCGGCCCTGGCGCAGCAGCCCCACCGGCGCGAAGCCCCCGGGCAGGGTGGCCAGGGGCCGGGCCTTGTCGCCCAGGGCCGCCTGGAGCAGCTCGGTGCCGTCGGCGCTCTTGCGCAGCAGCACCACCGCGTCGTCGTCCCCCTGGGCGGCGGGATCGGGGAACACGGGCACGGCGGCGTGGGGCGGGGCGGGGGGCGCCGCAGCCGCGCCGAGCACGAGGAGGGCGCTGCCCCGGAGGCGGCCCTGGCCCAGGGGGCGCTTCTCGCGGGGCTGGACCGCGGCCCCGCCCCGCACCGCGACCGGCACGAGGGCCGAGGCGAGGCTCTGGACCGTGTCGGCCTCGGGCGGGGCCGCGAGCAGGACGTCGACGGCCCCGCGCAGCGCCGCGGTCGGGGCCACCGCCCGCAGCCCCTCCCCCGTCTCGGCGGGCGCCCCGAGCGGGGCCAGCGTCGCCGCGGGCGCGAAGAGCGCGCCGCCCGAGAGCGCCGCCACGACGCCCGGGCTGAGCTGGGAGCCGAGCAGCCCGACCAGGGCTGCGGGCACGGCGGGGCCGGCGTCGGTGGGCGCCTGGGCGAGGCCCTCGGGATCGGCCACCAGCGCGTCGAGCCCGGGGGCCATGGCGCCCTCGCCCCGCAGCAGGGCCCCGAGAGAGGGCGGCGGGGGCAGGGCCGGGTCGCCCGGGGGCCCGAGGGCCACGGCGAGGCGGTCGAGGCGGCGGCCGAGCTCGGCGCGCTGGGCCGAGGCCGGGCCCGCACCGAGCCACACCAGCAGGTAGAGGGTGCCGTCGGCGCCGGGCAGGGGCACGGGCAGGGAGAGCGTCGCGGCCACCGTGCCCCGCTGGCCCCGGGCCGAGACCGGCACGGGCTCGGAGACCACCGGCGCGGCCAGGGCGCCGTCGTCGCCTCGCCAGGCGGCGGCCAGCCAGAGCCGCACCGCGGCGGCCGGGGTGGGCAGGGCGCCCCGGAGGGCGACCTTGAGCTGGGCGAGCAGGTGCATGGGAGCCTCGCGCCGCAGCCGGGCACCCGAGGGCACCCGCGCCACGTGAGAGTGGAGGGCCGCATCCCACAATCGCGGGGGCGCCCGAGCCTGAGGCCGCCACGCTACACAGCTGGATCCCCAAGGCAAATGCCCATGGCCCGGATGGGCCATGGGCACGCACATGACAAGATCGGGGCAGCCGCCGCCCCGCGGGGCGCGGCCGCGCGGCTCAGCGGGCGGCGAGGGCCTGCATGGCGGGGTGGTGGACGGCCGGCCAGCCGTGGACCTCGCCGCCCCGGTCGCCGTACTGGTCGGCCCAGCGCTCCATGAGGTCGATGCAGGCGTGGTCGAGGTGCTGGACGTGGTGGAGGTCGAGGCGCACCACCCGGCCCGCCGGCAGCCCCTCGAGGGCCTCGGCCAGCTTGGGCAGGGTCGCGAAGTTGGCGTTGCCCACGAGGTCGACGACGATCTCCCCGTCCTTCTCGGCGATGTTGACCTCGAGGCGGGCGGTCTGCCAGACGAGGCGGGCCACCGCCAGCCCCACCCCGACCAGGACGCCCGTGAGCAGGTCGACGACGACGATGGTGCCCACCGTGCCCAGGAAGATGGCCACCACCCCCATGCCGTGGCGCCGGAACTCGCGCAGCAGCGAGGGCTTGACCAGCTTGACGCCGATGTAGACGAGCACGGCGGCGAGGCTCGAGGTGGGGATGAAGCCGAGGATGACCGGTGCGAGCACGATGAGCGCCAGCAGCCAGGCGCCGTGGAGGGTGGCCGACCAGCGGGTCGAGGCGCCGGCGGCGATGTTGGCCGAGCTGCGCACGATGACGCCCGTGAGGGGCAGGGCGCCCAGGCCGCCACAGACGAGGTTGCCGAGGCCCTGGGCGGCGAGCTCGCGGTCGTAGTTCGTGCGGGGGCCGGTGTGGAGGTGGTCGGTGGCCGTCGCGCAGAGCAGGGCCTCGGCGCTGGCAACCGCCGCCAGGGCCAGCGCCGCCAGCCAGATGGCGGGCTCCTGGACACGGGCGAGAACATCCATGGACGGGATGTTGTGGGCGCTGGCCAGGCTCTCGGGCACCGCGACGAAGCTCACCCCCATGCCCGCCACTGCCGCGAGCAGGGTCGCGGCGCCCACCCCCAGCAGGGGGCCGGGCACGGCCTTGAGGCGGGCCGGCCGGAAGCGCTCCCAGAGCACGATGCCCGAGATGGTCACCACCCCGAGCAGGGCGGCCTGCTGGTGGCGCGAGCCGTCGAAGGGCAGCAGCGCGTCGTGGAGGGCCGCCGGGATGGTGAGGAGGTTGTCGAGGCCCCCGCCCGCCGGCGCGTGGTCGAGCATCACATGGAACTGGGAGCCGAAGATGATGATGCCGATGCCGGCGAGCATGCCGTGGATGACGGCCGGCGAGACGGCCCGGAACAGCCGCCCGAGGCCCGCGAGGCCCGCCGCGAGCTGCATGGCACCGGCGAGCAGCACCACGAGGCCGAGGGACTCGAGGCCGAAGCGGTCGACGATGTCCCACACGATGACGGCGAGCCCGGCCGCCGGGCCGCTCACCTGGAGGGGCGAGCCGGCGATGGGCCCGACCAGCAGCCCGGCCACGATGCCCGTGACCAGCCCGAGCGCCGGCGGCACCCCCGAGGCGATGGCCACACCCATGCAGAGCGGCAGGGCCACGAGAAAGACCACGAAGGAGGCGAGCAGGTCGCGAGAGGGGGGACGGGTCATGGGACCTCCGGCCGGCGTCGTGGAGCGGAACGGAACAGAGCGGCGCGGCACAGGGCCGCACGGGGACCGCCCGAGGCCACGAGGCCCCCGGCAAGACAGCACGCCGCCGCCGTCCCCAGACCCGCGGCCTGGAGCGACGGAGCGCGCCCCCGAGCGTCCGCAGCGGGCGGCCCGTGCGGGGCCCCGGGCGAGAGCACGGGGCGGTGGCACGAGCGGGTCACTGCGGGCGTGCTCTGAGCTTAGAGACCCCCCCTTCTCCGCACAACTAGAAAAACCCACTCTCTATGTTCGTCCAAAACGAACAACGTCACAGGACCGTCGCCACCATTCGCTCTGGCGGCCTCGATCCTTCGTCTGATTCGAATGATGAGGCCTGCGCGGGCGGTCGCCCCGCCGCTCCCCTCCGTCCCGCCCCCGGGAGGCCCTGTGGCCTGGCTGAACTACCACCACCTCCACTACTTCTGGGTGACCGCCCGCGAGGGCAACCTCACCCGGGCCGCCAAGCGGCTGCGGCTCGCCCCCTCCACGGTCTCGGCCCAGATCCGCGCCCTCGAAGACAGCTTCGGCCACGCCCTCTTCGAGCGCCGGGGGCGCGGCCTCCAGCTCACCGAGGCCGGCCGCATGACCGTCGAGTACTGCGACGAGATCTTCTCGCTCGGGCGCGAGCTGGACCAGGCCATGCGCACCAGCGCCCCGGCCGCCCGCACCCCCCGGCTGCGGGTGGGCATCGCCAAGATCCTGCCCAAGCTGGTCGCCTACCGGCTGCTCGCCCCGGTGCTGCGCATGGATCCACCCGTGCGGCTGGTCTGTCGGGTCGACGACGGCGAGAAGCTGGTGGCCGACCTCGCCCTCCACCACCTCGACCTGGTCATCTCGGACGCGCCGGTGGGCATGGCCCGCGAGGTGCGGGCGCGCTCCCACGAGCTCGGCGAGTGCGGCATCAGCATCATGGGCAGCCCCGAGCTCGCCCGGCGCCATGTCGGCGACTTCCCCGCCTCGCTCGAGGGGGCGCCCTTCCTGATGCCGGGCCACGACACGGTGATCCGGGGCCTGCTCGACGCCTGGCTCGACAAGCGCGGGCTGCGGCCGGACGTGCGGGCCGAGGTGGGCGAGAGCGCCATGCTCAAGGCCTTCGGCCAGGAGGGGGCGGGCCTCTTCCCCGTGCCGACCATCATCGAAGACGAGGTGGCCGTCCAGTACAGCGTGCGCCGGGTGGGGCGCATCGACGAGCTGCGGGAGCACTTCTACGCCATCACGATGGAGCAGCGCATCGACAACCCGATCATCCAGGTGCTGCTCGACCAGGCCGACGGCATCCTGGAGCACCCCGAGGCCGGCTGAGGCCCCGCCAGCCGCCCCCCGGCGCCCGCGCTCCCCGAGACAGCCCGTCTGGGCTACCCTCCGGTGGCCCCCCGGGCGCCTCCACCCGCCAGAGCCGACCCTTGCCCCGTCCCGTCCCCGGTGCCCGCCTGCTCCTGCTCGGCCTGCTCGGCCCGGGCTGCGGGCCCGCCCCCGCCCCCGGTGCCCCGACCGCCCCGGCCGGCGCCGGCCTCCCGACCGCCGACACGGGCCCCGCCGCCGACAGCGCAGCCCCCCGGGCGGTCCTGCCCGTGCCCGACACCCCGGGCTGGGTCCACACCGACCCGGCCCCCGCCGCCCCCTGTGCCGACCCCGAGGCCCGCGCGCGCCTCGGCCCCGGGGCCTGGGTGGACGACCCGACGGGCCCCGCCGCCCTGGGCGACTTCGCGGGCGAGCTGCCCGGCTCGACCATGTCCATGGCCGTCGGCGACATCGACGGCGACGGCGTCTTCGACCTGGTCTACGGGCGCCCGGACGGCGTGCGGCTCTACCACGGCACCGGCGACGGCCGCTTCGCCCCGATGGCCCCCGGGGCCTGGCCCGGCCTCGAGCCCGCCGACCAGCTCCTCAGCGGCGTCATCCTCGTCGACCTCGACGACGACGGCGACCTCGACGTGGTCGCCACCCACCGCACCCGGCTGCCCCGCCGCTACGAGAACGACGGCCACGGCCACTTCACGGCCCACGACGACCTCGACCCCAGCCCGGCCCCCCTGGCCCACGTGGGCAGCGCCGTGGGCGACCTCGACGGCGACGGCCAGCTCGACCTCTTCGTCGGCGGCAACCAGCCCGCCCGCTTCGACCCGGCCGATCCCGTGCCCGCCGAGCCCGCCGCCGTCTTCGACCTGGCCGGGGGGGTGCTGCGGCCCCACAGCGTCGCCCTGCCCGCCGCCGCCCACCCGGGCTACACCTTCGTCACGGGCCTCGTGGACCTCGACGAAGATGGCTTGCTTGACGCCCTTCTCATCAACGACCACGGGGCCTTTGGCGGGCCGAACCAGCTGCTCTGGAACCGGTCCCGGCCCGGCACGCTCGACTTCGCCGTCGACGACGGCAGCCACGGCCTCACCCTGACCATGCTCGGCATGGGCCTCGGCGTGGGCGACCTGAACGACGACGGCCGGCCCGATCTGGCGATCAGCAACCGGGGCACCCCCAAGCTGCTGCTCAGCACCCCCGACGGCGCCTGGTACGACACGGCCTGGGCCTCCGGGGTGCGCGACAGCGACCGCTCCTCGGTGGGCTGGGGCACGGCCTTCGGCGACCTCGACAACGACGGCGACCTCGACCTGTCGATGGTCTTCGGCATGCTGCCCGGGGTGGGCGACGAGCACTTCCCCAACGACCCCGAGCAGCCCGACAAGCTCTTCCTCAACGACGGCACGGGCCAGTTCACGGACGTGGCCGCGGCCTGGGGCCTCGACGACCGCTCGGTGGGCCGCAGCTCGGTGCTCGCCGACCTGAACGGCGACGGCTTCCTCGACGTGGTGCTGGCGCCCCAGTTCGCCCCGCCCCGGGTCTGGCTCGCCCGCTGCGACACCCAGGCCTGGCTGGCCGTCGCGCTCGTCCAGCCGCCGCCCAACATCGACGCCGTGGGCGCCAAGGTCCAGGTCGTGGCCGGCGACCGGGTCTGGACCCGCTGGGTGGCCGCCGGGGGCCGCAGCTTCGGCGCGAGCCCGCCCCTCGTGCTCCACTTCGGCCTGGGCATGCGGGATCGGGTCGACCGGGTGCTCGTCACCTGGCCCGACGGGGCCGTGACCGAGGCGACCGACCTGGCCACCCGCCAGCGCATCGAGCTGGGCCGCGACTGAAGCGCCGGGGCCCGCCCCTCAGAAGCGCACGGCCACGCCCGCGCCGATGCTCTGGCGCAGCAGCTGGTCCTGGGGCAGCAGCCGGGTGGTGCGGGCGAAGATCTCGGTGTTGTCGAGCACGTCGAAGCCCGCGCGCAGCTCCTCTTCGCGCCAGCTCGCGCTCAGCCCCTCCGAGTGGCGGTAGCGGGCGTGGACCCGGCCCAGGTTGAGCCCCAGGCCGAGCTCGACGCCGACCAGGGGGCCGAGCTCGAGCATGGCCCCGTCCGTGGCGCCCAGGGCCCCGCCGGCGCCGGCGAAGAGCCCCAGGTCGATGTCGACGGCGTCCACCCGCTTGAGCAGGTCGAGGCCGCCGGCGAGGCGCCCCGTCCAGACGCCGTTGCCGATGCCCCGGCCCTCGAGGCTGCCGTAGGCGCGGCCCAGGTCGAGGCGCAGCCCGAGGGCCAGGGTGGCGTCAGTGCTGTCGCCGGTGGTGGCCCCGGCGAGGACGGCCTCGTCGGTGACCGTGGTCTGCTGGGCCTGGAGCGAGGCATCCAGCCGGAGCCGCTCGTCGGCGGCGTGGGCAGCGGGGGCGGTCAGCAGGGCGGCGAGCAGCAGGCTGGGCATCGGGGTCTCCTCGGCAGGTCGGGGCCGCGTCGCTGCGACCTCCACCCCACCGAACGCGGCAGCCCCCCCCGGCCGGCCGCCCCAGAGGTTGCAGCGGCTCGCGGGCGCTTGCGGCCAATTTCGGCGCCGGGACGGAGCAGGGCCGGGAGCGGGGGCCCCGGACTCAGCGTGGGTCGGGGGGCTGCGCTGCAGCGGCCTCGGGGTCGGTCTGCACCGCCGCCCCGTCCCCCTCCGGCCACGGGAAGGGATGCGCCAGCGCGGCCCAGCCCGCCGGATCCCGGCGCTCCTCCTCGGTCATCAGGGCCGCGTCAAAGCCCGCCCGCAGGGCCGCCTCGTCGATGTCGATGCCGATGAGCACGATCTCCTGGCGGCGATCGCCGTAGTCGGGGTGCCAGAGCGCGGCGAGCTCGGCCTCGAGCTCCGCGTCGAGCCCGCGCTGCTCCGGCGGGATGGCCGCGAACCACATGCCCAGCACCCCGCTCTCCCAGCAGGCGCCCGCAAGCTGGAGCTCGGCGGTGAGCTGGGGACGCGAGGCCACCCAGAACCACCCCTTCGCACGGACCACCCCGGGCCAGGGGGCGTCGAGCCAGGCCCGCAGCCGCCCCGGGTGGAAGGGGTGGCGGGCGCGGTAGACGAGGCTGCCGATGCCGTACTGCTCGGTCTCGGGGGTGTGGCTGCCCTCGAGCTCCTGGATCCAGGCCGGCCGCAGCATGGCCGCCTCCATGTCGAAGAGGCCCGTGCCGAGAACGGCGTCGAGGTCGACCTCTCCGCGCACGGCGGGGACGATCCGCGCGTCCGGGTTCAGGGCCCGCAGCCGCGCCTCGACCGCCCGGCGCTGGGCCGGCGTCGTGCGGTCGAGCTTGTTGAGCACGAGCACATCGGC
This sequence comes from Myxococcota bacterium, assembly GCA_964226865.1. Lineage (GTDB taxonomy): Bacteria > Myxococcota_A > UBA796 > UBA796 > UBA2385 > CAXQUZ01. The sequence continues at coordinate 50,022 of CAXQUZ010000757.1, forward strand.
GAACTCGACCTGCTCCACCAGCAAGGAGGCGAGGCTGCGGTCGTCCCCCGGGCCCAGCCCCACCGCGCGCCCGGCGAGGGTGTCGCGGGCCGCGAGCTCGGCCGGGAAGGTGGCGGCATCGACCACCGTGACCATGGTGTCGAGTCGGGCGAGCGACGACAGAGAGCGGCCCTCCTCGTCGACGAAGGTGAAGGTCTGGGCCACCGGCAGCGGCTCGCTGATGCCCGTGGACTCGATGAGCAGGTGGTCGAAGCGCCCCTCCCGCGCGAGGCGGGCGACCTCTTCGAGCAGGTCTTCGCGCAAGGTGCAGCAGATGCAGCCGTTGCTCAGCTCGACGAGCTGCTCCTCGGTGCGCGAGAGCGCGGCCTGGCCCTCGCGCACGAGCGCCGCGTCGACGTTGACCTCGCTCATGTCGTTGACGATGACCGCCACCCGCTTGCCCGCACGGTTGCGGAGAATGTGGTTGAGCAGGGTGGTCTTGCCGGCGCCGAGAAAGCCGGAGAGCACGGTCACGGGCAGCCGCGGCGCGGCCGAGGCGGGGGACGGGGCCGACACCGGGGACGACACCGGTGGAGGGGACGGGGACGGGCGTGCAGGCAAGAGAGACTCCAGTTGGGAGCCCATGCTATTTCCCACCAACCGCTATCGCAAATTGTTTGCGTTAAGGATCCTGCCCCGATGGGTGCCCCGCCGCCCGGCCCGGAGGCTCGCCCGTCCGGGACTCAGGCCGCCGCGCAGCGCGCGCAGGTCCCCGTGATCCGCACCTGGAAGTCGGCGCCCTCGAGCACGGCCGGCAGCGCCCCGCCGGGGGTGCGCACGACGAGGGCCGGCAGGCAGGCGACCGTGCCGCAGGCCACACAGAGGAAGTGGGGGTGGTCTTCGCTGACGGGGCGGCAGGCGTCGCGCAGCTCGTAGCGCCAGACCCGGTCGCCGAGGTCCATCTTGCGCAGCAGCCCCTCGTCAGCGAGCGCAGAGAGCACCCGCCACACCGAGGCCTGGTCGTGGGCGCCCGTCGGCAGGGCGTCCATCACCTCGTCATGGGACATGGGCCGCGCCTTCTCGTGCAGCAACACGAGCACGGCCACCCGCACGGCGGTCGCCCGGAGGCCCCGCGCCCGGAGCAGCCCGCGCACCTCGTCTCGCACCCCGTCCAGCTGTCCTGCCACGCCGACCTCCACCACACCACCCGGGAGGGCCTAACGGGCCGCCCCCCGGCCGGGCGCCTCAGCGGGGCTGGGGCCGGCTGCGGGTGCAGATGCGGCGCTCGCGCCCCGAGGGCAGGGCCGGGCGCACCGGGGCCATGACCCGCAGCTCGCGCAGCACCCAGGGGGCCAGCGGCACGAGGGGCGCCACGGCCGTGAAGCCCGGGGGCGGGGGCGAGGACCGCAGCGTGCCCAGTCCCGGCGGAACGAGGACCCAGTGGCTCATGAGGGCTCTCCGGCGGCGCTTCTGTCCCCAGCGGACGGGCCAGCGCTGCTTGCTTCATCCAAGATGCCGTCTTCATCAGCATCTTGCGGTTCTTCGGTCTCGGCCTGGAAGGGGGTGAGCTGCCAGACCACCGACCGGGGCAGGCTCACCCGGGCATGCCAGCCGTCGGCCTCCCAGCGCTCGCGCAGCACCTCGCCGTGCTCGTGCACCAGGGCGGCGAGGCGGGCCTCGGCGTGGGGCACGAAGACCGACAGCTCGGCCCAGTCGGCGCTGCGGCGGGCCACGACCACCTCGGCCAGGTCGTCGAGCCCCGTCCGGGCCACGGCGCTCACGGCGACGGCCGCACCGAAGTGCTGGCGCAGCACGCTCAGCGTCTCGGGGGCGTCGAGCTGGTCGACCTTGTTGAGCACCCCGACCACCCGGTCGAGCTCGACCCCCAGCTCGGCGAGCACCCCGTGCACCGCCTCGACCTGGCCCTCGGCCTCGGGGTGGGAGGCGTCGACCACATGCAGCAGCAGGTCGGCGTGGAGGGCCTCGGCCAGCGTCGAGCGGAAGGAGGCGACGAGGTGGTGGGGCAGGTCGCGGACGAAGCCGACCGTGTCGGAGACCGGGATGTCGACGCCCGGGCGCACGGCCCAGCGGCGGCTCACGGTGTCGAGGGTCGCGAAGAGCTGGTCGGCGGCGTAGGTGCCGGCGTCGGTCAGGGTGTTGAGCAGGGTCGACTTGCCGGCGTTGGTGTAGCCGACGAGGCCCACGGTCCAGACCCGGTTGTTGCGGGCGCGCACGGCCCGCTCGCGGCGGGCGAGGACCTGGTCGAGCTCGCCCTTGAGGCGGCTGATGCGCTTCTGGACGATGCGCCGGTCGATCTCGATCTGCTGCTCGCCGGGGCCGCGGGTGCCGATGCCGCCGGAGCGGCCGCCGCCACCGCCGGCCTGGCGCTCGAGGTGGGACCACATGCCGCGCAGCCGGGGCGCCGTGTACTCGAGCTGGGCCAGCTCGACCTGGAGCATGGCCTCGCGGGTGCGGGCCCGGGCAGCGAAGATGTCGAGGATCAGCTCGCTGCGGTCGATCACGCGACACTGGAGACGCTTCTCGAGCTCGCGGATCTGGGCCGGAGAGAGCTCGTTGTCGAAGACGACGAGGTTCGCCTCGAGGCTCTGGAGGTCGTACTGGAGCTCTTGGACCTTGCCCCGGCCGATGTAGGTCGCCGGATCGGCCGGGCGCTGGCCGTCCTGCTCGCGGCCCCGGCGCTGGAGGATCCGCCCCACGACCGTGCCCGCCGCTGCCTCGACCAGGCTCTGGAGCTCGTCCTGGCGCAGATCGGGGGAGAGGGAGGCGTCGGTGGGGTAGAGGCCGACGAGGACGGCGCGGTCGCCGGAGCCGGTGGTGTTTCGCGTGTCGAGCATCCCCGCCCTCTACGCTCGCATCCCCGGCCGCGCAAGGCGGCGGCGGCGACGTCCTCGCGACGTCTGGGCCTTCAGTCGGGGCGGGCCTCGACCTCGACCTGGGCCAGCCAGGCGGCCAGCCCCACGACGAGGCGCTCGCAGCGCGCGAGCTCGCCCTCGCGGGCGTGGTCCTCGATGTGGCGGCAGACCTCGGTGATCTGGGGGAAGCCATAGGCCCCGCCCGTGCCCTTGAAGCGGTGGGCCAGGCCGAGCAGCGCCGGGCGATCGTCCGCCGCGATGGCCGCCTGCATGCTGCGGATCGCCTCCCAGACGTCCTCGAGGTAGGCCGGCACCAGCGCCATGAGGGCCGGATCGAGCTGGACGGGGGCCTCGGGGGGCCGCAGGGCGGGCACGGGGGCGGGACTGTGGTCGAGGAGCACGGCGTCGAGGGCATCCTGGCGCACGGGCTTCTCGATGATGTGGGCGATGCCGAGGCCCGCGAGGCGCGCCGCGACCGGGGCCTCGGTGTGGGCCGAGACGATCACGATGGTGGCGGCGGGCCGGCCGGGGCGCTCGAGGGCCCGCATGCGCGCGGCCACCTCGTCGCCCATCATGTCGGGCATCTCGAGGTCGAGCAGCACGAGCTGGGGCCACCAGAGCACGAAGCGGCGCAGGGCCTCGGCGGCGCTGTCGGCCATCACGACGTGGGGCTGGTCGGCCTTGCGCAGCCGCAGCTCGAGGAGCTGGCGGGCGCTGGCGTCGTCGTCGACCACCAGCACCCGCGGCCGGGGCCCGCGCCAGGCGTCGAGGGCATGCAGCAGGCCGGCCCGGGCAATGGGCTTGGTGAGGAAGCCGTTCATGCCCGCCTCTTCGCAGCGGCGGCGCACGGCCGCGGTCGCGTGGGCGGTCAGCGCCAGCACGGGCAGGTGGGCCATGGGCCCGGCGCGGAGCAAGCGGGTGGCCTGGATGCCGTCCATATCGGGCATCTGGACGTCCATGAGCACCAGGTCGATGCCGCCCTCTTCGGCCCGGGCCACCGCCTCGGCGCCCGTGCCCGCCACCACCACCTCGCAGCCGGCGTTCCGCAGGTAGTGCTCAGCGACGACGCGGTTGTTCGGATCGTCCTCGGCCAGCAGCACCCGCCCCCGGCCCACGGCGGGCGCGGCCACCCGCTCGCTCTGGTCGAGCAGGGCCCGGCGCAGGGCCTCTCGGGTCACGGGCCGGCGGACGTGGGCGTCGACCCCCGTGGGCACGGGCTCGGCGTGGGCGAGGCAGACCACCACCCGCAGCCCGGCGTCCCGGAACGCCCCGAGCCGGGCGCCGAGCACCCGCCGGTCGACCAGCACCGCCGCCATGCCGGCCAGCCTCGCGTCCGCGCCGAGCACCCGCACCTTGGCGCCGAGGTTCTCGAGCTGGGTGCGCACGGGGCCGAGCTGGCGCATGGGCAGGTCGATGCCCACGAGGCGCTCGAGCAGGGGCCGCTGGTGGGGCGGGCCGCTCAGCAGCCGGGCGCCGGGCAGGTGGAGCAGGAAGCAGGCGCCGGGGCGCTCGGGATCGTCGGGCTCGAGGGTCAGGAAGCCGCCCATGCGCTCGGCGAGGTTGCGGCTGATGCTGAGGCCGAGGCCCGTGCCCGGACCGGCCCGGTCGCCCCGCTCGAAGCGGGAGAAGATGCGCTCCCGGGCCGCCGCCGAGACCCCGGGGCCGGCGTCCCGCACCCGGACGAAGAGGTCGCGCTCGACCGCCTCCACCGTGACCAATACATTGCCGTCTTCGGCGTGCTGGAGGGCATTCGAGACGAGGTTGGCCACGATCTGGCGCACCCGGGCCGCGTCGCCCAGGGTGCACCGGGCCCCGGGCTCGACGGCCACGTCGAGGGTGCGGCCCCGGCGCACGGCGGTGGCGGCGAAGCCGGCCGCGATGTCTTCGCACAGGGCGCCGATGTCGAAGCGCTCCCGGGCCAGCTCGAGGGTGTCGGACTCGATGCGCGAGAAGTCGAGCAGGTCGCTGAGCAGGTGGTGGAGCTGGGCGCTCGCCGCCCGCACCGAGCCGACGAGGTCGGCCTGGGTCGGCGTCAGGGCGCTGTCCATCACCAGCTCGGTCATGCCCATGATGGCGTTGAGCGGGGTGCGGATCTCGTGGGAGATGCTGGCCAGGAAGTCGTTCTTGGCGAGGTTGGCGCGCTCGGCTGTCTCCTTGGCCTCCCGGAGCTGCTCGGCGGCCCGCACCCGCTCGGTGATGTCGCGGTAGACCCAGAGGCGGCCCCGGATCTGGCCGCCGTCGAGGATGGGCCGCGAGGTGCGCTCGAGCACCCGCCCGTCGCGGGTGGAGAGGGTGTCTTGCACGGCGCCCCGCCCCCCCTCGGCGGCCCGGACCGTGGCGAGGAAGCCCGCCGGGTCGACGAAGAGCCGCGAGGCCTCGACCGAGACGGGCCCGCTGGGCAGCCCCACGAGGGCCCCCACCTCGGCGAGCCCGAAGAGCCGCCCGAAGGCCGGGTTGGCCAGCGCCACCCGCCCCTCGGCGTCCTCGACCATCACCCCGTCGTCCATGGCCTCGAGCAGCGCCTGGTTGCGCAGATCCACCACGGCGAGGGTGTGGGAGACGTCGGTGACCGCGCGCTCCTGGCGGGCCAGCCGCCGCGCCCAGCCCCCCACCGCCCGGAGCACCTGGCCGATGAGGGGGCTGAGGCGCTGGGCGAGGTCGATGGAGGCCGGCCCGAAGTGGCCCCGCTGGGGGTGCACACAGACGAGCATGCCCTCGCCCTGGCCGAGCCGCAGGGGCACGCAGAGGACCGAGACCACCCCCTCCCGGTCGGCCGCGCCGCGGTCGCGCCAGAGGGGGGCGTGGGCGGCGTCGAAGAAGGCCACCGGGCGACCGGCGGCGGCCCGGGCCAGGGGGCCCGTCCAGTGCCAGCCCTCGCCGCAGGGCCAGCCGGGGCGGGTCGAGGCGGCCACGGCGGCCGCGTCGCCGGCGCGCAGCAGCACGAAGGCCTCGGCGTAGTCCAGCAGGGGGCGCAGCATGTCGAGGGTGAGGTCGAGCAGCTCGTCCTCGTTGCTGGCCTCGACCAACACCCGCACCGCCTCGAGGGCCGCCGCCGACTCGCTGCGCAGGCGGCGCTCGCGGGTCTCGGCCCGGTGCAGCGCGAGCTGGGCTTCCTGGAGCAGCTCGCGCAGGGTCGCCGCGTCGCCCTCAGACATCGAGCTCTCCGTCGCCGAGCAGCCCCTCGCGGGTGAGCATGACCGCCGAGGTCATCAGGTTGGCGTGGAGGTTGCCGGGACGGTCCATGCGCGGGCCCTGCTCGCCGAAGGTGAACCAGCCCAGCACCGGTGCCGGCCCGAGCCGGGCCCGGAGCGCCCCCACCACCTCAGAGATGTCTTTGCGCATCACCAGGGCATAGCCGACGCAGTGGATGGTGATGCCGCCCACGACGGGCTCGCCCTGGATGGCCTCGGTGGTGACCCGGCCCATGCGGGCGGCCAGCCCGTCCGCCGTGCCCTCCATCAACACCAGCTCTTCGCCGGTCTCGACCTCGGTGAGCATGTCCATGCTGCCGTCGGGGTGGAGGTCGACGGGCAGGGTCAGGGCATAGATGGGCAGCCGGTTGACCGTGCCGATCTGGCGGCCGAGGGGGCTCAGGGTGGTCTGGGCCATCACCGAGCCCTCGGGCGCGAGGGCCGGCGCCATCGAGCCCTCCGTCCACCGGTCGTAGACGGGCCCCGCCGGCTCGCCGTCGATCTCGTAGATGCGCCGGCCCGCCGCCCGGGTGACCCGGCCCCGCAGCGCCGTCGGCACGAAGCCCGAGCGGTTGGCCTGGCGCAGCCGCCGGGAGGGGAAGAGGGCCACCACCACGACGGCATCCGCGCTCGTGCCCTCGGGGCCCGCGAGCATCCAGCGGCCCGCGAAGTCGTTGTCGCCGGCCGAGCCCCCGAGCACGGGCATCTGGGGGCCGACCACGTCCTCGATGCCCATGAGCAGCTGCTCTTCGGCGCCCGCCACCCCCATCATCAGGGCGGCCTCGGGCAGCTCTCCCTCGCGGCCGGCCGCGGCGATGGCCCGGGCCACGGCCACCTGGGCCGCCGCCCGGGGGTCGTCGCCCAGCCGCTGGAGGCAGACCCCGAAGGCCCCCTCCGGGTCGACCAGGCCGAAGGCCCCCACCGCCGGGCCGGGCATGTAGCCCTCGTGGGTGAGCAGGCCGACGGCGGTGGTCGTGCCGGCGACGGCGGCCGCGGGGAAGGCCGCCCGCACCAGCGAGACCAGGGCACCGAGGGGGTGCTCTTCGGTGCAGACGACCAGCACGAGCTGGGGCCGCGCGCCCAGCTGGGCCCGCAGCGCGTCGACGACCCGGGCCCCGAGCAGGGACGTGTCGGTGCCGGTCTCGGCGAAGGTGGCGACGCGCAGCTCGGAAGACGCAGTCAACTCAGCCTCCGGGCGAGCGGGGTCGGCCCCCGGCTCACTCCAGGTAGGTGTAGCCCTCGAGACCCTGCTGGTACATGCCCACGAGGCGGGCGGTCTCTTCGGGAGTGACGTGGCCCGCGCGCACCGCACGCTCGCACGCCGCGCGCACCATGCGCACCAGCTCTCGTCGGCTGTATTGCACATAGCTCACGACATCGGCCACACGGTCGCCTTCCAACACATGCTCCAGCTCGTAGTCGCCGTCCTCGCCGAGGCGCACCACCACGGCGTTCGTGTCGCCGAAGAGGTTGTGGAGATCACCCAGGATCTCCTGGTAGGCGCCGACGAGGAAGGCGCCCAGCACGTAGGGCGTCTCGGGGTCTTCGGGGAGGTCGTGCAGCTCGAGCACCCGCTTGACGTCGTGGAGGTCGATGAAGCGGTCGAGCTTGCCGTCGCTGTCGCAGGTGATGTCGGCGAGCACGGCCGTGCGGTTGGGCTTCTCTTCGAGGCGGTGGATGGGCACGACCGGGAAGAGCTGGTCGACGGCCCAGGCGTCCGGCATGCTCTGGAACACGCTGAAGTTGCAGAAGTAGGTGTCGGCCAGGGCGCGCTTGAGGCCAGCGAGGTCGTCGGGCACGTAGCTGAGGCCCGCGGTGACCTTGCCGATGCGGCCGACGATCTGCCAGTAGAGCTTCTCGGCGGTGGCGCGCTGGCGCAGGCTGAGCAGCCCCAGGTTGAACATGTTCAGGGCCTGCTCGCGGCCGCCGAGGGCGTCGTGCCAGGCGGCCTGGTAGTTCTTCTCGGTGATGCCGCCGGCGAGCACGTCGCGCAGCTCGGTGAGCACCTCGGGCGCGTCGGCCTCGAGGGCCACGGCGGTCGAGACGGTCGGGTGGGCCGAGACGCCGAGGATGTTGAAGAGCAGCACGGCGTGGTGGGCCACCATCGCGCGGCCCGACTCGGTGACGATGTCGGGGTGGGGCTGGCCGGCCTCGTCGCAGGCGCTCTGGATGGCGGCCACGACGTCCTGGGCGTACTCGCGCACGCTGTAGTTCACCGAGCTGGCGAAGTTGGTGGACGAGCCGTCGTAGTCGACGCCCAGGCCGCCGCCCACGTCGAGGTAGCGCAGGTCGGCGCCGAGGCTGCGCAGCTCGACGAAGAGCCGGCTGGCCTCCTTGAGGGCCGACTTGAAGGACCGGATGGCCGAGACCTGAGAGCCGATGTGGAAGTGGAGCAGCTGGAGGCAGTCCAGCTTGCCCTTCTCCGCGAGAAGATCGACCAGCTCAACAATCTCGAGCACGGTGAGGCCGAACTTGGCCTTGTCGCCCGTGCTGGCCTCCCAGCGGCCGGCGCCCTTGCTGGCGAGCTTGGCCCGCACCCCGAGGATGGGGTCGATGCCGTGGATCTCGGCCAGCCGCAGGGCCGTGTGGACCTCGCTGAACTTCTCGATGACGATGATCGGACGGCGGCCCATGCGCTGGGCCAGCATGGCCGTCTCGATGTACTCCTCGTCCTTGTAGCCATTGCAGACGATGATGGCCTCGGGATCGTCCATCAGGGCCAGCACCACGAGCAGCTCGGGCTTCGAGCCGCACTCGAGGCCGAGGTGCCAGGGGCGGCCGGCCTTGACGATCTGCTCGACGAGGTGGCGCTGCTGGTTCACCTTGATGGGGTAGACGCCGCGGTAGCGCCCGCCGTAGCCGTACTCGGCGATGGCCTCGTGGAAGGCGCCGGCGAGGGTGCGGATGCGGGCCTCGAGCAGATCCGGGAAGCGCAGCAGCAGGGGCATGCCGATGCCCCGGCGCTGGATGTCGTCGGCGAGGGTCTTCAGGTCGACCCAGGGGCCGTCGTCCCCAGCGGGCGCGAGCACGAGGTTGCCGTCGGGACCGATGCGGAGGAACTCGCGGCCCCAGTTGGGAATGCCGTAGAGATCGGCACTGTCATGAATGGACCAGCGGCGCATGCTCACCTCGCGGTGCAGGGGGGCGCGCGAGTGTAACGCCAGCCCACCCCGGCGCAGGCGCTCGGCCCGACTTTCCCCGAGAACGCGGCTCCATGCGGGCTCTCCAGAGGCCCGGGCCCCGGCGCGCCCCCGCCGTCGCTCAGGGGTTGTCGTGGCGGTCCTTCACGTGGCCCGCCACCACGGTCTCGAGCAGGGCGGCCGCCGCCGCGTCCCCGCCGGGCCCGTCGAGGGCGCCCACCGCCACACAGCGGGTGGCGTGGCCCGGGGCGGTGACCAGCACCCGCCGGCCGCCCCGCACGACCACCACCGTGCCGCTCTCGAGGTGGGGCGCGAGGGCCGTGTGGGCCCGGTCGCAGCGGAAGCCGCGGTTCTCGTCGAAGACCGCAGCGGCGACGGCGGCCTGCTGGGCGGGGCTGAGCGAGACCAGCGCGGCCTCCCGGCAGTCGGTGCGGGCCGCCCCCCCGAGCATCGCCAGCACGACCGGATCGGCCGGCCCCCGCCGCAGCACCAGCTCCTGGCGCTGGCCCTTGCGGCGGATCACGAGGGCGATCTCGCCGGTGCCGGGAACCGCGTCGATGGCGGCGTTCAGCCCGGCCGCGTCGGCGATGGCCACACCGTTGGCCTCGACCACCACGTCGCCGTCTTCGAGCAGGGCGGCCGCGGGGCTGCCGGGGCTGCGGGCCGTGACCACCACCCGGCCCCCCCGGCCCCGGTAGCTCAGGCCGAGCCACTGGCGCTGGGTCTGGAGGGCCGCGAGGTCGGCGCTGCGGTCGCGCCAGGCGGGGGTGAGCTCGGCGAGCTGGAGCCCGATGGGGCAGGGATCGCCCGCCCAGGCCGGGGCCGAGACGAGCAGCGAGGCGAGGAGGGGAAGCAGGGCCGCAGGCATGCACACTCCGGGACGACGCCAGCCTACCCCGGGGCGCGCCCCGTCCTCCCCCGAGCGCCGGCCCCTCAGCGGGCCCAGGCGTGGGCGCCCGCCGGCACGTCCCGGTGCTCCTGGGTGCTGCCGTCGGGCCAGGTGAGGGTCACCCGGTCGGCGGCGGCCGCCCCCATCAGCGGCGCCTCGACGACCAGCTCGCCCGACGAGCCGATGCCCCCCGGCAGCATCCAGCCCGTCCACCGGTGGGGCCCGACGGCCACCTCGACCCGGGTGCCGATGCCGTGGGGGTTGCCCGGGCCGGCGTCGAGGGCCAGCCGCAGCCCCGTCTCGCAGCCCCCCTCGACCCCCCAGAGCCGGGCCGTCGGGCCGCCGGCGAGGAACAGCTCGCTGCGCCCGTCGCCGTCCACGTCGATGCGCACGAGGGCGCGGTGGTTCTCGGGGCTGTCGAAGCCCAGCGCGGCGCCCACATCCGAGAAGCCCGCGGGCCCGGCGAGCAGCAGGGCGTCGTGCTGGTCGTCGGACCAGGTGAAGCCCTCGCCGAGCAGCCCGATGCTCTCGCGCTGGACCTCGGCGATGTGGCCGAAGGCCGTGAGGATGTCGCTGCGGCCGTCCCGGTCGAGGTCGTGCACGAGGGCGCCCCACGAGACCAGCCGCTCGGGGTCGGCCCCGAGGTCGGCGCCGAGGGCCCGGGCCGTCTCGTAGAAGCTGCCGTCGGGCAGGCTCGCCAGCAGCTTGGGGCCGCCGATGTCGGTGATCCAGAGGTCGGGCAGCCCGTCGCCGGTGGCGTCGCCCACGGCCGCCGCCATGCCGTACATCGAGAGGTCGCAGGCGCAGTCCTCGTCGACGCTGAAGACGCCGTGGCCGTCGTTCTCGAGCAAGAGGTTCGGCACGATGAAGGGGCCGAAGTCGTTGGCCAGGTAGAGGTCGAGGTCGCCGTCCCCGTCGGCATCGAGCACGGCGGCCTCTTGGGTGTGGGCCGGGTGGACGGCGGCGGGCAGCCGGTCGCTGGCGTCGGTGAAGACGCCCGGGGCCGCCTGGAGGTAGAGGCTCGAGGGGTCGCCCGGCGGGGCCAGGCTGGTGATCTCTTCGAGGGAGACATCGGCCTCGAAGCGCCGGGCCACGAAGAGGTCGAGGCGGCCGTCGCCGTCGAGATCGGCGAAGCTGCCCGTGCCCGTGAAGCCGTCGCTGGCGGGCAGGGCCGTGGCCGTGAAGCCGAAGGCGCCGTCGTTCCAGAGCAGCAGGTCGGGGCTGCCGCTCGGGGTGCCGAGGAAGAGGTCGAGGTCGCCGTCCTCGTCGAGATCTGCCGCCGCGACGGCCTGGGCCGGGGGCGCCGGGCTGCCGTCGACGAGCAGCGGCCCGGGGCTGAGCACCCCGTCGGCGTTGCGAAGGCTGCGCGCCCCCCTGCGGCTGGCCAGCACGATGTCGGCCTGGCCGTCGCCGTCGAAGTCGCCGACCGCCGCCCCCCAGCCGCCCACCAGGGGCTCGTGGCCGACCGGCCAGTGCTGCCGCAGGTGCAGCGTCGGGGCCGGGCAGACCACCGGCGCGGGGCTGGCCGTGTCGTCGCCGTCCCCGCCGCCGCCCGTGCCCTCGCCCCCGTCCGTGCCCCCGGCGCCGCTCCCGGCCCCGTCCGCCCCGCTTCCCCCGGCGCTGTCGGTGGTCCCGGCGGCCGGCTTGCGGGCCTCCCCCGTGCAGCCCCCCGCCGCCGCCCAGAGCAGCAGCCCCGCCGCGGTCCGGCCCCGCCGTCCGCGGCTCATGCCGCCCCCCGGGCCCGTCGGCCGCCCGCTCCCGCCCGCTCCACGCTCATGGCACCAGCTCCTCGGCGTCCAGTTGGGCATGGATCTGGTCGGCGATCCAGTGGTTCCCGTCGGCGCTGAGGCGGAGGTGCTGGGCGCTGTGGAAGAGGCGCCGCCGGTCGGGGTGGGCGAGGATGCCGCCCTGGAGGTCGACCAGGGGCAGGTCGCGCCCGGCGGCGATGCGCGCGAGGGCCGCCTGCTGGGCGGGCAGGGTCGAGAGGTTCTCGAGCACGACCCGGGCGCCCCGGGCCTCGGCGGCGGCGGCGATGCGCGCGATGTGGAGCGCGAGCAGGGTCTCCATCGTGTCGCGGGCGGCGTCGGCATCGGCCACCGAGCCGGCCCGGAGCCCGTGGGCCACGTCGGCGTCCTGGACCAGGGCGGCCCGGGCGCCCAGGGCATCGGCCGGGTCGAGGGTCTCGCCCGCCGTCCAGCGCAGGAAGGCGAGCAGGCTCCAGGCCTCGGCCGTGTCGGGATCCCGGGCCAGCGCCCCCTCGAGCAGCCCCGCGGCGCGCGCGAGCTCGGCCGGTCCGCCCCGCACGATGGCCACCCGGGCCTCGTCGATGGCCTCCCGCAGCACCATGTCGGTGTCGGCGCGGGCGGTCTCGCGGCGCTTCTGGGCGCTGCGGCGGGCGAGGGCCTGGGCAAAGTCGGGCCACCGCTGGCGCACCAAGGCGAGGGTCTCGGCGGCGCCGGCGAAGTCGCCCGTGCCCACGAGGAGCCCGAACAGCCGCATGTGCTGGGCCGGTCGGGGGTCGGGCGAGAGGGCGAGGTGGGTATGCCAGGCGGCGAGGGCCGGGCCGAGCTCGTCCCGCTCGATGAGGGCCGTGGCCAGGGCGGCCCAAGCGGCCGGGTCGTCGGGCCGCTGCTCGGTGGCGCGGACCCGGGCCGACAGGGTGCCCTCCGCCGCCGGGGCGGGCGTGCCGCCGGGCGCCGGGGGGTGGAGCACGAGGCCCACCAGCCGGGGCAGCACGAGGGCATCCCAGGGCCGGGGCGCCGGGGGGGCCTGGGCGGCCGCGAGGGCCTCGGCCGAGCCGTCGAGGCGCCGGTTGATGTTGACCACCACCACATCGGGCTGGTGGGCATCGAGCAGGGCCTCGATGTTGGCCGAGAAGTGGTCGATGTTCTTGCCGCGCACGCCCCCGTTGACCACCCGGGCGTCGAGGCCGGGATGGTGGTCGCGCAGGGCATCCTCGAGCAGGGCCGGGTAGCTCTGGTCGGCGGGCAGGCCGAGGCCGAGGGTGTAGCAGGCGCCGAGGCAGAGCACGGTGAAGTCCCCGCCACCCGGGCCCCGGCGCTGGGCGTCGAGCAGCCCGAGGCCGAGGCCGAGCCCCTGGAGGGCCAGCTCGAGCAGCGCCACCCCGGCGAGCCCGCCCCCGATCACCCGCAGCAGCCGCCCCGCGCTCAGCATGGCCCGGCCCCCGGGCGGCCCGCGCCCCCCTCAGAACAAGGCATAGATGAACTCGGTGCGGTCTTGGCTCCACAGCAGCAGCAACAGCCCCAGACCGCCGATGAGCACGACAGAGAGGGGCAGCTGCCACCACGCGGCATCGTCGGCGATGGCACGGCGGACACGGTCGAGCGGGCGGGGCGGCGACATGCCCAGGGGCTACCACGCTCCCAGCACGTGTCCCACCAGCGCGGCCAGCTTCGTGGGCCCGGTCATGAACACCACCACGCCGGCGCAGAAGTAGGTGACCGTGACGAAGACGGCGACGGGCGCCGGCACCCGCTGGAGCGCCCGGTGGAGGCCCCGGTGGCGGCGGCGGGCCTGCTGGACCCGCTGGACGAGCAGCACGCCGGCGGCGTGGTAGACGCCGAGGAACAGGAAGGCCGGCGACAGGCGGTGCCAGATCTGGACCAGGAAGACCGTGACGAAGACCCCGAGCACGAGGCGGCCCGGGCTGGCCTTGACCCCGAAGAAGGGCAGCAGCACGTAGTCGCGGAAGAAAGTGTAGAGGGTGATGTGCCAGCGGCGCCAGAGGGTGGCGAGGTCGCGGGCGAGCAGGGGCCAGTCGAAGTTCTCCGGCACGGTGAGCCCAAAGAGGGCCCCGAGGCCGATGGCCACGTCGGAGTAGCCCGAGAAGTCGAGGTAGAGCTGGATGCCGGCGCCGTAGGCCGCGGCGAGGGCCTCCCAGCGGGCGTGGTCGCGGGGGGCCAGCAGCACGGGGCCCGCCCAGCGGCCGAGGGTGTCGGCCAGCACCAGCTTCTTCACGAGCCCCACCCCGATGCGCACCAGGGCGAGGTTGAGCACCCCGAGGCCCGGGGCCGGCGCCTCGCGGAGCTGGCGCTGGAAGGGGCCGAAGCGCATGAGGGGGCCGGCCAGCAGCAGGGGCGGGAAGAAGAGCCACGCGAGAACATCGCGCGCTGGGGCATCTTCGATGGTTCCGCGGGCCCGCTCGACCCAGAGGTGGACGAGGCGGAAGGTGAGGAAGCTGAGGCCCAGGGGCACGAGGACGGCGTCGGCGCCGGGCAGGGGGTTGTGGGCCGGGGCGACGGCCAGGGCCCCGCCGGGGGGCGCCAGCACCTCGTAGAGCTTCCAGCCGACGAGGTGGGCCACGAGCAGCCCGAGCACCGCCGCCCGCTGCCACCGGGCCGGCCCCGCCCCCGCGCGCCCGAGGCGGGCCGACCAGGCGACCCCGCCGGCGGCCAGGCCGAGGTGGAGCAGGGACCAGCCGCCCGCCTGGATCCCGAGCAGCAGGGCGCCGGCCGCCGCAAGCAGCCAGGCCCGGGCGGGAGGGGCGAGGCCACGGGCCACCAGCGCCAGCAGGGCCAGGGCGCCGAGCAGGGCGGGGTGGGTCAGGGGCACGCGGGACCGAAGGCGTGGCTGCTGAGGCTGCCGAGGGCCCGGTGGAGGGGGTGGTCGGGGTTGGCCTCGACCGCCCGCACCATGGCCTCCATCTCGTCGAGCACGGGGGGCGGCGGCCCGTAGACATCGCCCTGGAGCAGGGCCAGCACGTCGAGGCGGTGGGCGGGCTGGGAGAGGAACCAGGTGAAGAGCACGTTGAGCCGGTAGTAGAGGCTGATGAAGCGGTGCCAGGTGGCCGTGCCCCGGCGCATCATGGCGGCGTAGTCGGCGAAGTCGGCGGCCACGGGCGGACGCCCCTGGGCCCGGGAGGCGCGCACGGCCCGGGCGGCGGCGCTGGCCCCGGTGAGCGCGATGCTCACGCCGCTGGAGAAGATGGGATCGACGAAGCGGGCGGCGTCGCCCACCAGCAGGAAGTCGTCGCCGTGGAGGGCGCGCATGGCGTAGCTGTAGTCGGCCTCGAGGCGCAGGGGCCGCACCCGCTCGGCCGCCGCCACCCGGGCCGCCAGCGCCGGCGTCGTCGCGAGACAGGCCGCGAAGAAGTCCGCCGCGCTGCCGCCGTGGGCCCGCCGGTCGCGCCGCTGGGCGACCACCCCGATGCTCGTGTGGTCGTCGTCGATGGGGATCTGCCAGATCCAGGCGTCGCGGAAGGGCAGGAAGTGGACCCAGATGTGGTCGGCCCGGTCGGTGCCCCGGTCGAAGCCCCGGAACCAGCTGTGGACGGCGAGCTGGTCGAAGACCGGGTCGTGCACCCGCAGGCCGAGCTGGCGCCCGAGCACCGTGGCCCGGCCGCTGCAGTCGAGCACGATGTGGGCCCGCAGGGTGGCGGGGCCGCCGGGGCCCTGGAGGCGGAGGCGGGCCGGGCCGTGGGCGCCGCCGAGCTCGACCCCGGCCACCGCCGTCTCCTCGCGCACCTCGGCCCCGACCGACCGGGCGTGGTCGAGCAGGATCTTGTCGAAGCGGGCCCGGTCGACGTGGAAGGTGTGGGGGCGGTCGACGCCGGGCTGGGGCCGCTCGGCGAAGCGCAGGCTCGCGGTGGTGGCGGGCAGGGAGCCCGATGCAGACCCGGGCACGGCGAGGCCCTGCCAGTCGTGGGCGTGGAGGCGCGGGCTGCCGTGGGCCTGCCAGACGGCGCCGTACTTGCGGGGAAAGCCCGCCGCCTCGATGGTCTCGAGCAGCCCCAGCTCGGCGAGCACCCGGTTGGCCGCCGGCACCAGCGACTCGCCGACGTGGGGCCGAGGGAAGCGGGCGCGCTCGAGCACGACACAGCGCAGCCCGTCCGGAGCGAGCAGCCCCGCTGCCGCCGCGCCGGCCGGACCGCCGCCGATGATGGCGACATCGTAGGGACGCGGGTCACGGGCAGCAGGGGCGGGCATCGCGGGGCACTCCGAGAGACACGGGACGGGACGGGGCGGCCCCCGACCAAGGCCGGAGCTTAGCCCGGTGGGCGCGCGGCCCCAGGGCGGCGCAGCTTGCCCCGCGCGGTCCGGGGCAGGGCCTCCACGAAGCACAGCTCATCGGGCAGCAGCGCGGCCGGCAGGCGCTGGCGCAGGGCCCGCCAGGCCGCCCGCAGGTCGGCCGGGGCGCCCGGATCCGCCTCGAGGGCGGCCACCAGGGCCCTGCCCGTCCAGTCGACCCGGGCCGCCGCCACCCCGGGCAGGGCCGCGCAGGCCGCCTCGACCTCCTCGGGCTGGATGCGGAAGCCCCGGCGCTTGAGCTGGCGGTCGCGGCGCCCGCAGAAGTGGAGCCGCCCGGCCGCGTCGCGGCGCACCCGGTCGCCCGTGCGCAGCCAGCGGCCGCCCTCCGGTCCCGTGGCAAAGGCCCGCGCCGTCGCCGCGGGGTGGCCCCGGTAGCCCCGCATGAGGGCGGGCCCCTGGACCCACAGCTCGCCCGTGCCCGGCCCCTCGACGACCGCGAAGGCGGGGGCGGAGGCATCCCCGAGAACCCCGTCGGGTGGGCCATCCTCGGGCCCCTCGACCACCATGAGCCGCGCGCCCGCCGCCGGCCCGCCGATGGGCACGGGGCCCGCCGGGGGGCCCGAGAGCCGCTGCCAGCAGCAGACATTGCTCTCGGTGGGGCCGAAGAGGTTGGCCACCTGGGCCTGGGGCAGCCGGGCCATCAGCGCCCCGAGGGCCGCCGGCGGGTAGGCCTCGCCCGCCGTCAGGGCCCAGCGCAGGGCGGGCAGGCCCCCGGGCCCCTCCGGCAGGGCCCCGGCGAGGCGCTGCCACACGCTGGGCACGGTGTAGAGCACGGTGACGCCCGCGTCCTCGAGGCCCGCGCGCAGGGCGGCCGGGGCGGCCGTCAGGGCCGGCGGGGCCACCCAGGTGGTCGCACCGGCGGCGGCGGCGGCGAAGAGCTCGAGGGTGGAGAGGTCGAAGCCGAGGGGGCTGAGGTGGGCCACCACGTCGGCGGGGCCCAGGCCCAGGGCGCCGACCGCCCAGGTCGCGAAGGCGGCGACGGCCCCGTGGCTGAGCTCGACGCCCTTGGGCCGGCCGGTCGAGCCCGAGGTGTAGAGCACGAGGGCCAGGTCGTCTGGCGCGGGCACGG
>CAXQUZ010000758.1:0-4905 GCA_964226865.1 Myxococcota bacterium
CGAGCTCGACCACCAGCGCCGGGTCGTGGGCGCCGAGGCGACCGTGGCCATCCGCCGCCCGGCGCCCGTGGGCAGCCGCAGCCCCCAAGCGCTGCGTGGGCTGGTCAACCCCGACGGCGCCCACCCCCTGATGGTCCGCATCGGCGGGCCGCGGCCCTTCTTTCTGGACGTGGTCCCCGTGACCTGGGAGCGCTGGCTGCGCCGGGTGGACGGCGAGCGCTGCCCGGCGGGGGTCGACCCGATGGCGCCACGCACGGGCCTCTCCTTCGCCCAGGCCCAGGACTTCGCCGCCCGGGTGCAGAAGCGCCTGCCCCGCGCCGCCGAGCTGGTGGCGGCCTGGGGACCGGAGCGCCATCCCTGGGGTCCGCTCCCCGATCCCGCCCTCGGCCGCGTGGGGGCGCCCCGCTACGGCGAGCTGCCCGAGGTGGGGCTCCACCCGCCGAGCCCGGCCGGCCTCTTCGATCTCGGGGGCTGGCTCTGGCAGTGGACGGCCGAGGGCCAGCTCGTCGGCGGCGCCACGCCCGAGGGGGGACCGGTGGCGGTCGACCCCGCAGCGGTGACGGGACCGGTCGGCCTCCGCCTCGCCACCGACGGCTGAGGCGCCCGCCCCAGGGGCATTGTCGAGCGGGGAGCGCCCAGCGCAGGGCGCGCAGGCGCGGCGGTCCTCCCCACCGGCGGGGGCCGCTTGCTATGCTGCGCCCCTCTGCGCTCCGCTCTTCCGGACGCCTCCCACGCCGAGGTCCCCGTGACGCCCTCCGCCTCCGTGATCGCCCACGCCCTGTCCCGCCGCGCCCGTCCCGTGCTGGCGCTCGGCCTCTGCGGCCTGGGCCTCGCGGGCTGCTTCAAGCCCACCGAGGATCTGGCGAAGCTCGACTTCACCGAGATGCCCTACGACAACGCGCTGCTCGACTCCGACACGGCCGTGCTGCGCGCCTACGACATCGACGGCATCACCTGTCCCGACGGCGAGCCCGGGCGCATCTACGCGGCCTACGACCCCTCCTTCTCGGGGGCCGTGCCCGGCGTGCTGCTGCTCCACTCCGGCGCCTTCGACTTCATCATCGAGCCGGACGAGAGCGATGTTCTCGGCGGGGTCCACTACCGGGCCAGCTCGCGTCTCGAGCGCCCTTGGGCCCTCGCCAAGGTCTGGGAGACGGTGGGCATGAACCCGCGCCCGGTCGATCCCGAAGAAGAGAGCGTCGGCGCCCTGCCCGCGACCCTGGTCAGCCAGGGGGCCGTGGTGGTGATGCCGGCGAACTGCTGGGGCGATCTCTGGCATGCCGAGGGCGGCGACATGGCCCTCGAGGGCTTCGAGCGCAACGGCCTCGGCCTCGCCAAGGTGGCCCACCAGGCCCTGCGGGACGGGGCCTTCGCCGGCAGCGTGGGTCTCGACATCCCCCTCGAGATCGACCAAGACAGCATCCACCTCGTCGGCCTGGGCTCCGGTGCCCGGGGCATCGCCGAGCTCGCCATCGACCCGGCCAACGACGTGGCCTCGGTGGCCTCGGTGGTGGTCGACTCGGCGCCCGACCGGCTCTCTGCCTACCAGGGCGACCTGCTGACCTTCGAAGACGAGCTGCTGGGCTTCGAGACCATCTACGGCGCCGAGGCGATGGAGAGCATCGACAGCATCTCGCTCGGCGCCGCCCTGGTCGAGGGCACCCTGCCGCCGGCCGTCGGTGTGCTCTGGTCCGACCTCGACGTGGACGTGCCGACCGGGGCCATCCGCCCCACCGCCGCCGACGTCAGCGACCCGGGCTTTGCCCGCAACACGGGCACGGTGGGCACGGTCTTCTCGAACAGCGACCCGACCGTGGCCGCCGAGCTGGTGGCCTGGATGATCGACGGCACGGTGCCCGGCGAGTAGCCCTCAGAGCTCGACGGGCACGGCCCCGCCGCAGCGGATCTGGTCGCCGTCGAAGATCGCCTGCACCGCCATCACCTCGACGCCAGCGGCCGCCACCCGGCGCAGGGCCGCGGCGTAGCGGGGGTCGACCTCGTCGGCCGGGCGCACGGCGGTGACGTCGTCGCGCGAGACGAGGAAGAGCTGGACCGCCCGGTGGCCGGCGGCGGCGACCGCGGCCAGCTCGTCGAGGTGCTTGCGTCCCCGATCGGTCTTGGCGTCCGGAAAGGCGGCGCGCCCGTCCTCGACGCGGAGCGTGACGCTCTTGACCTCGACATAGCAGTCTTCCGGTCCCCCGGCGCGGGCGCCGGTGGGGCCGCTGAGCAGCACGTCGATGCGGCTGCGGTTCTCGGTGCCGTAGCGCACCTCGGTGCGCAGTCCGGTGTAGCCGGAGAGCGCGGGAATGGCGCCGGCGCGGATGCCCTCGACGACCACCCCGTTCGCCAGGTTGGTGTTGATGAGGATGGTGGCGCGCCCGTCCTCCGCGGTGGCGGTCTGCCAGGTCCACTTGAGCTTGCGCCGGGGGTCGTCGTTCGCCGTGAGCCGCACCCGCCCGCCGGGGATGGCGCAGCTCGTCATGCGGCCGGGGTTGGGGCAGTGGGCGGTGACCTCGCGGCCGTCGTCGAGGCGCACGTCGGCGAGGAAGCGCTTGTAGCGCCGGAGCAGGGTGCCGTCGTGGAGAGGGGGAGGGAGCTGCACGGGCGGGTCCGGGGGGCGAGGGGAGGGGACGCGGGGGGGACGGCGGGCCCGGGTGTCTGGGGGCCCGGCTTGTCGGTCCAGCGCCCTCCGGTGTAGCGTGCGCGGGGGCGGCGGTGCCCTTCGGAGGCGAGCCTGTGACGGTAGCTGCGGCCACCCAGCGACGGCGATTCCGCATCCTCGAGACCCTCGGCAAGGGGGGCTTCGGGACGGTCTACCGTGCCGAGATGACCGACTCTGGCGGCTTCTCGAAGCAGGTCGCCCTGAAGGTGATGCACTACGACGGCCAGCAGGTCGACGAGATCGCCCGGCGCCTCCGGGACGAGGCGCGCATGCTCGGGCTCATCCGCCACCGCGCCGTGGTGGGGGTGAACTCGCTCGTGCCCCTCCAGGACGGCTGGGGCGTGGTGATGGAGTACATCGCCGGCGTCGACCTCAGCACGGCCATCAAGAAGGATCGGCCGAACGAGGGGGTGAGCCTCGAGATCGTCGAAGAGGTCGCGGCGGCCCTCGACTCGGCCTTCAACCGGAGCCTCGGCCCGGACGGCTCGCCCCTGCGCCTGATCCACCGCGACATCAAGCCGGCCAACATCCGCATCACCCGCCAGGGCGAGGTGAAGCTGCTCGACTTCGGCGTGGCCACCGCCGAGCTCGAGACCCGCGAGGCCACCGACGGTCGGGGCCTCCTCATCGGATCCTCGCGCTACATGTCGCCCGAGCGCCACAAGGGCGAAGAGACCCATGCGGCCGATGTCTTCGCCCTGGGCGTCGTCCTGGCCAACCTGCTCACCGGCAAGCGCTTCAAGGACCCGCCCCAAGACCAGTCCCGCCACTCCCGCTGGCTGGGCACGGTGCTCGAGACGGTGCGCAAGCGCATGGAGACCAGCGAAGACCCCGAGGTGCGGGCGGCCGCGGCCCGGGTGCGCCTGCTGCTGCTCGAGATGCTGGCCTTCGACCGCCACGATCGCCCCGATGCCCACGGCGTCGAGCTGCGCTGCCGCAAGATCCGCAAGAGCCTGCCGCCGCCGTGGATGCGCGACTGGGCCGAGCGCACGGTGCCGCGCCTCGCCAGCCAGCCCGAGCCCGCCACCGAGGGGGTCGAGGGCGACACGGGGCTGGTCTTCGAAGAGCTGATGAGCGAGGTGCTCGACGCCCCGGGCGACACGCTGGCCAGCCGCACGGGCGGGCTCGCCACCCGCCGCCGCATCGAGCTGGCCGCGGCGGGCACGGTCGGCTTCCTCGCGGGCAGCGCGGTGACCTGGCTGCTGGGGGGCTGAATGCTGCAGCAGGTCCTGGGTGTGGCCCTCTGCGGGGCTGCGGGTGCCCTGTGCCGCTGGGGGCTGGGCACGGTCGTGGGCAAGCTGGGCGGCTTCCCGGCGGGCACCCTCGCGGCCAACCTGCTGGGCTGCCTGCTGCTCGGGCTGCTGACCGGGCTGGCGGCCGAGCGGGCGGTCGTGCCCCCGGCCCTCCGGACCCCCCTGGCCACGGGCTTCCTCGGCAGCTTCACGACCTTCTCGACCTTCAGCGTCGAGACGGTCCAGCTCGCCGAGGCGGGCCAGACCCTCCTTGCCGGGATGAACGTGCTGGTGAGCATCGTGGGGGGGCTGGTCGGGGCGGCCCTGGGGCTCTGGATCGCACGGCGCCTCGGCTGAGCGCGGCCGGGCACCTGCCGCCGGTGGGTGACAGACCGTGAACATCTTTTCAGTCCTGGGCCCTGCCTCGGGGCGGCGGACTGTGCTACCGCTCCGGCCGTGAACGCACCTCCTCCCCGCCCGTCCGGCGGCGGGGCCGCCGCGCATCCCATCCTGCGGGTCATCCGCAGCCACGTGATGCCCCACCGGTGGTCCTACCTGGCCGGCTTCGTCTGCCTCGCCCTGACCAACTGGTTCACGGTCGAGGTCACCATCCGCATCGGCCAGGCCATCGACGCCTACGCCGGCGGTGCTGCCGTCTCACCCCACCTCATCGCTGTGGCGGTGATGGGCGTCGGGGTCATCGTCGTGCGCACCCTGTCGCGGGTGCTGATCTTCAACCCGGCCCGGGCCGTCGAGTACACCGTGCGGATGGACCTCTTCCGCCGGCTGCTCGCCCAGCAGCCCTCCTTCTACGCCGGGCGCTCGACCGGCGACATCATCAGCCGGGCCAGCAACGACATCAGCTTCGCCCGGGTGGTGGTGGGCTTCGGCATCATCAGCAACTTATGGCGGAAGGTAACTACCTGGCGGCGGCGACGTTGAGGTGTGAACCGCGGAGCGTTTACAAGGCATTCGGCGGCAAGGACAGTTGCATCGCAGCCCTGTCAGTGC
>CAXQUZ010000759.1:0-7796 GCA_964226865.1 Myxococcota bacterium
GGCCTGGGCCGCCGACCCGCCCGCGGCCCCGCCCGCCGCGGCGCCGGCCCCCGACCAGCGCGCCGTCGCCGGGCTGCCCGTGCCCCCCCCGGCGCTCGCGGCGGCCGCGGCGGCCGGCCGGCCCCCCGGCACCGTGCTCGGGCCCCTCCCCGCGCCGGCCGCCGCCGCGCTCGCCCGCGACCCGGCCTGCCGGAGCCGGCCTGCCTGCCGCGCCGCCCTCCTGCCCCCCGGCGTCGACCACGCCGTCGACCTGCGCCTCCAGGGCAGCGGTGCCGCGGCCGCGGTCGACCTGCGGCTGCTCGTGGGCGGCCGGCTGTCGACCCGGCGGGCGGTCTTCGTGACCCCCGCCACCCTCGCCGAGACCGTCACCACCGAGGTCGGCGCGATGCTGCGCCCCCACCAGCCCGACGCCCAGGCCTACCTCCGCCACGACCGGGGCGATGCCGCGGCCGCCGAGACCCTGCGCCGCGCCTTCCCCGAGAGCCCCTGGACCCAGGCCCTCGGGCTCGCCCCGGCCGACGCCCCGGCACCGGCGGCACCGGACCCGGACGCCCCGTGACCCCGGCCCTGCTGCTGGCGGCGGGCCTCGGCCTCGCGGCGGCCGCCCAGCGCCGCATTGCCGTGGTGGTGGGCGTAGACGACCACGTCGACCCTGCGCTGGCGGCCCGCAGCGGCGCCGATCCCGCCCGGCCCGGGGCCGACGCCCGGGCCCTCGGCCACCAGCTGACCGACACCGGCTACGAGGTCTGGCCCCTGACCGGCACGGTGACCCCGGCCGCCCTCTGGCAGACCCTCGCCCGGGCCACGGCCACCGCCGACCGCGACGACCTGCTGCTGGTCTTCGTGGCCAGCCAGGCCCGCGCCACACCGGCGCCCGCCCCCGGGGCCCGCCCGGCCCTGCGCCTGCTCTTCACCCCGGCGACCGCCGACGGGCGGGCGGGCAGCGTGCCCCTCTCGGCCCTCGACGCGGCCCTCGCCGAGACCCCCGTGGGCACGGTGGCCGTGGTCGTGGACGCCGCGGTCGACCCCAGCCCGGCGGCGCCCCTGGCCCTGCCCACGGGCCCCCGGGCCTGGCTGGTCTCGGCCGCGCCCCGCCGGAGCGGACCGGACGGCAACACCGCAGAGCACGGTATTCTCGCCGAGACCCTCACCCGCGCACTGGCCGGGGCGGGCGACCAGGACGGCGACGGTGCCGTGACCCTCCAGGAGGCCGCCGACCACACGGGCCAGCGCACGGCCGAGCACTGGTCCTATGCGGTCGTGCCCCAGCTCTCGGACGCGGGCCTCGAGGGCGAAGACCCCGTTCTGGTGGGCACCCTCGGCGTGCCCACCCAGGCCGTGCTGCCCTGGCGGGACCCGGACTGGCGCCGCTGGTCCCTCACCCTGGACGGCGCGCCCCAGGGCCCGGGCCCGGTCGCCCCGGGCCGCCACAGCCTGCGCCTCGACCGGGAGGACGGGGTCCAGATCGCTGGCACCGTCACCCTCTCGGCGGGCGAGGTGCTGGGCCCGGCCGCGCTGGCGCACGCGGCCCGGGTCCAGGGCGCGACCCGCCGCCGGGTGGCCGGGGCGGCGCCCCCCCGCCCCTGGCAGGTGGGGCTCGGCGCGGGGGCCCGGGTGGGCGCCTTCGGCAGCGGTGCGACCAGCAGCGCCGGGCTCCGGATCGAGGGCCTCGGCCTGCGCCCGCGCCCCGCCAGCGACCAGCTGCTCGCCGTCGGCGCCACCGTGGACTGGGGGCTCCGGACCGACCCCAGCCTGCTCGCCCAGGCGGCCCTGCTGGCGGCCCCCCACGGGCCCGGCGACCGGCGCCTCGGGGGCGAGCTCGGCCTCGGCCCGGGCATCAACCTGTGGGGCCAGCCCTTCGCGGTCGCCTCGGGCGCCGTTGTGCGGCTGCGCCAGCGCTCGCCGGTCCACGCGAGCCTGTGGCGGCTGGGCCTGCGCAGCACCGTGCTGGCCCAGACCGTCGACACCCAGCTCAGCCTCCGCTGGAGCATCGTGGTCTTTCCCGGGGGCGCCCAGCTCGGGGCGGCGCCCTAGGCGGGCGTGGCCGTGGCCGCCCGCTCCAGCGCGAGGGCGAGCAGGGCCACGACGAGGTCGCCCGGGTCGAGGTGGCCGCAGGCCCCGAGGGGCCGGGGCAGCACGGGCCCCCCGTGGTCGACGTCGTGGAGGAAGACCACATCCGAGCCGGGCAGCACCGCATGGGCCACGGGCACGAGGCCGTCGGTCGGGCCGTGGCGGGAGCGGAGCAGGGCGTCGGGCAGGGCCAGGGCCGTCGAGGGCGAGCGCAGGGCGGTCGCGAGACAGACCGCCGGCACGGACCGGGGCCAGGGATGGGCGGCCACGAAGCGCGCTCGGGCCGCCGTGGACATGCCGGTCAGTGCCGCCACCTCGCCGTTCCAGGCGCCCTCCACGAGGCGCGTGCCCAGCCACCGCAGCACCGAGGAGTCGTCGATCAGGTCGCAGATGGGGGTGCCCAGCCAGGGCGCCTGGAGGGTGACCACGGCGCGCACCCGGTCCTGGAGCGCGGGCCAGCGCGCGAGGGCGGCCGCGAGGTCGTTGCCGCCCTTGCTGTGGCCGAGGAGCACCGCCTGGCGGCCGTCCGCCGTGGCGGCGCGCAGGCTCTCGGCCACGACGGCGGCGTTGGTCTCGACCGCCGCGTCGGTGTCGACGGGCACGAGCGCGTGGTCGAGGCCCAGGGCGGCCATGCGGGCGAACTTCTCGCGCATGTAGCCCGGATAGCGCTCGGTGAAGAGCCCGGGAACACTGAGGTAGACGTAGTCTTGGGCATCTTCGGGCAGCACCGTCTCGCCGGCGGCCGCCCGGGCCGCGAGCACGGCGAAGCGCAGGCTGCGGTCGCGGGCCGCCCCGTGGCGCGCCGGCCGCACCGGGGCCGGGTCGACCGCCGGGCCGCCCGGCACCAGCGCCGCGTGGGCCAGGGCCTCGGCCACCGGGGCCGTGGCCTCGCCCAGCGCCAGCAGGTGGAGCGCGCCGGGCACCAGCCGCAGGGGCGCCTCCAGGGCGCAGGCCACCGCCCGCACCAGCTCGGGATCGGCAAAGGGATCGGCCGCCGCGTGCACGAGCTGGACCGGGGCCGCCGGGCGCTGGCCCTGGGCGATGCGGTCGAGCAGTGCCGCGACCGGGCCCTCCAGCCGCTCCTCGAGGCGCTGGGGCACCCGGCTGCCCTCACAGACCGCCCGCTGGGTGGCCCGCACCGCCGCCAGCGGGTCGCCGGCGCAGAGGGGACCGGGATCGAGCAGCCGGCTGCGCCCGGCGCCCCCGGCGGTGCCCGCGCCGGGAGCGGGCTCGACGAGGCACCAGCCCGCGCCGAACCACGCGCCCTCCAGCACGGCGGGCACGGCCGGATCCAGCGCGGGGCCCTCGAGCGCGAGCCCGCCGTGGGCCCCCCGCAGCAGGGCCCCGAGCAGCGCCACCCCCGCCCCCACCGAGCTGCCGATGGCCACGAGCCGGGCGGGCCGGCAGTGGTTCTGGATGGCCGCCAGCACGGCCGCCACGTCCCGGGCGAGGGTGGCGGGCGGGCCGAGGTGGCCCCGGGGCTGGTCGCCGCGGCCCGCCCAGGCGTGGTCCATGGCGTAGACCGTGTGGCCCTGGGCGTTGAGGGCAGCCGCCCGCCGCCAGGCCCCGGCCACCGAGGTGGCGTGGCCCGGCACCAGCAGCACGGCCGTGGGCCCGCCCGCCGGCGGGGGCGCGGTCGGGGCAAAGGTCCGCACGAAGACCTCGTGGGGTGGCAGCGCCGTGCCGTCCACGGCCCCCGCGGCCCGCAGCCGGGTGTCGTGGACGCTGGCGGGGTCGCGCCCCGCCCGCAGCAGACCCACGGCGGTGTGGACCGCGGCGAGGCGCCCCCCGGGCCGCTCCGCCTCGGCCGGCGCCGGCAGCGGGCGCCCCCAGTGGGCGGAACACTCCGCGAGAAAGCTCGCGAGGGCGGCTTCGTCGTCGGTGGTCGCCAGCCCCGTGGACCAGGCCTGGCCGAGGCGCTCCCGGGTGAGGCCCCGGGGCGCCACCGGCTGGCCTGCCGGCGCCGCCTCGTTGCGCCAGAGCCCGTCCCGGTTGCCCAGCAGATCGTCGAGCTCGCGCATCGCGGCGCCCACCTGGGCCCGGCTGCCCCAGTCCGAGGCACCGACCGGGTCGGCCGCGGGCCCCGCCGCCCCGCTGCGCGCTGGCAGCCGCGGCAGGACGTGGCCCCCGTCCCCTGGCGCGGCCCCGCTCACGGCCGCTCCCCGCCGACCAGGGGCGCGAAGGGGTCGACCGGCCCCACCAGCGCGGCGAGGCTCTCGGCCCCGGCCACCTCGGTCAGGGCGAGGGTCACCGGGCCGATGGCGTGGCGGGTGGCGACCCAGGCCCCCGTGTCGAGGCGGATCCAGCCCTCCCAGCTGGCCTCGAGGCCCGGCACCGGCAGCACCTGGACCCACATGCGCCAGGCGGTCGGGCGGCCCGCCGCGTCGACCCGCCAGAGGTAGCGGTCGCCCGGCGTCGTGCCGCCGCTGTCGTGGCTGAGCAGCAGGGCGTCCGCGCCGTCGACCCGGGCCAGGGCCCGCCGGGTGCCGGGGTCGCGCAGCTTGGCGACCGGGTTGAGCCAGTAGCTGTCATTGCACCAGGCCGCCCAGGCCCCGGCGAGGGCCGCCTCCCGCTCGGCGCCCGTGAGCTCGACCGCGCCCCGCCAGGCTCGTCCCTGGCGGCTGTCGAGGTCGATCATGACGCGCTCATCGCCCGTCTCGATGAGGTCGAGGTGGCGCTGGCGGTCCCAGAGGTGGGCCGTGCGGCCGGCGAAGACCCAGCGCACCGCCCCCGTGCGTGCCCACGCCGCCGTGTCGACCGCCGCCTGCATGCGGTCGGCCAGCGCCTCGGCAGCGGGGCCCGCTTCGGCGGGCGGGAGCGGGTGGCGGAGCAGGGCAGCGGCGGCGAGGGCGGCCACGAGGGCGAGCCCCAGCAGCCCGAGCAGCCCCCCGACGAGGCGGCGGGGCCACCGGCGGGCGCCATCAGAGGTCGGGGGCACGGCCGGCGAGGGGGCCATCGGCGCTCCGCTGGGCCAGGAGGGAGGGGCCGGCGTCCCGGCGAGGCCCCAGTGTAGCCCGCCCGGGCCGGGGCACCGCCCGCTCAGGGGGCCAGCCCCCGCCGCAGCAGTGCGAGGGCCGTGTCGACCACCTCCTGGGCGTCGGCCACCGTGAGCCCGCCCACCGCCGGATCGAGGGGGTCGGCCGCCCCCGCCCGGGCGAGAGAGGCCGCCAGCAGGCCCTCGCCCAGCAGCCCCTGGACCAGGGGCACCACGAGCGCGGGCGCCAGCCCAGCCCGCACGCTGCCCTCGGCCACCCCGGCGGCCAGCATGCCCGCGAGGTGGGCCCGGGCCGCCTGGGCCTGGGCGGCCTGGACCGCGGCGAGGCCGGGCACGGGGGTGGCCTGGGCCCGCCAGAGGATGCGCGCCCAGGCGGGCTCTCGGGCCGCGAAGACCAGCCCCGCCACCATCTGGGCCCGCAGCCGCCCGAAGACGTCGGGGGGGGCCGCCGCCCCGTCCGATCCCCCGGCCCCGCCCGGACCCGCCGCCCAGCACCGGCCGCTCTCGATGGCCCCGGCGTCGAGCCCGAGGCCCGCCTCGATGGCCGCCACCTTGCGCCGGCCCGCCTCGTCCACCAGCCAGCAGAACAGGTCGGCCTTGTCGTCGAAGTACTGGTAGACGCTGCCCTTGGCGATGCCCAGCGTGGCCACGATGCGGCGGATCGAGGCCAGGGCGAAGGGCTGGCTGGCGAACTCGTCGCGGGCGGCCCGGACGAAGCGGGCGCGCTTCTCGGGGGGGAGCCGGTCGAAGGTGGGGTGGGGCATCGATGGCCTCGCTTGCGGCATCTTGCCGATGTGACCACCCGGTCATATCCTGGGGACGGGCCCGCCACCATGCCGGCGGCCCCGGAGTCCGCCATGGCCCCCTCCCTGTCCCGCCGCTGGGCCCTGCTCCGCCAGCTGCTCGCCGCCGTGCGCGACCCCGCGCGCCTCGACGAGGTGCCCGCGCTCAAGAGCGAGCTCGGCGGCACCCGGGCCAGCCCCGAGATCGAGGCCCAGCTCGACGCCGTGCGCGGCCACCACCCCACCCTCTCGCTCGACGCGCTGCTCGCCCTGCCCCCCACCAGCTTCGGCCACGCCACGGGCGCCTTCCTGCGCGACCAGGGCCTCGCCCCCCTCGGCGTGAGCCCCGACCTCGACCCGGAGCTGGTCGCCCGCAACGCCTTCGTGCTGCGCTACGGCGCCATCCACGACATGATCCACGTGCTGTTGGGCTTCGACGCCTCCTGGCCCGGCGAGATCGGCGTCTGGGCCTTCGTCGGCGCCCAGCGCTGGAGCCCGACCTTCAGGGTGGCGGCCGTGGCGGCGCTGCTCGTCGCGCCCCTGCGCTGCCCCCTCCGCCTCGGCGCCGCCTGGCGGGCCTTCCAGCGAGGCCGGGCCCTGGCCGCCGGGGCGCCCCCCCTCATCACCCTGCGCCTCGAAGACCACCTCGCCCGCGAGCTCTCCGCGGTGCGGGCCGAGCTGGGCCTCGCGGCGGCCGGGGGCGCGGGCTGAGCCGGGCACCGGGGCCGGGCGGGCTTGCTCTCGGCCCCCAGCGGGCCATGGTGATCCCCCTCCCCCCCGCCCGGAGCCCCCATGTCGTCCGCCGCCCCCGGCCCCACCCGCACCACCCACGACACCCTCGGCCCGGTCGAGGTGCCCCGCGACCGCTACTGGGGCCCCCAGACCCAGCGCAGCCTCGAGAATTTCCGCATCGGCGACCAGCGCATGCCCCTGCCGCTGATCCACGCCTACGCCCTGCTCAAGAAGGCCGCCGCCCAGGTCAACGCCGAGCGGGCGGGCCTCGATCCCGAGGTGGCCGCCGCCATCGTCGCCGCCGCCGACGAGGTGGCCAGCGGCGCCCTCGACGACGAGTTCCCCCTGGTCGTCTGGCAGACCGGCTCGGGCACCCAGACCAACATGAACCTCAACGAGGTGCTCGCCAACCGGGCCACCGCGCTGCTCGGCGGCGACTTCCGGACCGAGGCCCGGGTCTCGCCCAACGACGACGTGAACCGCAGCCAGTCCTCCAACGACAGCTTCCCCACGGCCGTGCACATCGCCGTGCACCAGCAGCTCGTCGCCCACACCCTGCCCGCTGTCCGGGGCCTGCGCGACACCCTGGATGCCCGCGCCCGGGACTTTGCCGCGGTCGTGAAGACCGGCCGCACCCACCTCATGGACGCGACCCCCCTGACCCTGGGCCAGGAGTTCGGCGGCTACGTGGCCCAGCTCGACGCCGCCCTCGCCGCCCTCGAGGCCAGCCTGCCCGGGCTGCGCCAGCTCGCCATCGGGGGCACGGCGGTGGGCACGGGCCTCAACACCCCCCCGGGCTTCGCCGCCGCCGTCACGGCGCGCATCGCCGCCCTCACCGGCCAGCCCTTCGTCCCGGCCCCGAACCTCTTCGCCGCCCTCTCGGCCCACGACGAGCTGGTGGCGACCTCCGGCGCCCTCAAGCGCCTCGCCGTCGCCCTGCTCCACATCGCCAACAACATCCGCATGCTCGCCAGCGGCCCCCGCACGGGCATCGGCGAGCTGGTGCTGCCCGCCAACGAGCCCGGCAGCTCGATCATGCCGGGCAAGGTCAACCCCACGCAGTGCGAGGCGGTCACCATGGTCGCCGCCCAGGTCATCGGCAATGACGCGGCGGTCAACGTCGGCGGCGCGACGGGCCATTTCGAACTCCACGTCTTCAAACCTCAGATTATCTACAATGTGCTGCAGTCCATACGCCTCCTCGGCAACGCCGCGAA
>CAXQUZ010000760.1:0-5211 GCA_964226865.1 Myxococcota bacterium
GAGTCCCTCGAGGTGAGCGACGAGGACGTCGCTCGCACGATCGAGGAGAGCGCCTCGATGCGCAACCAGCGCGCCGCCGCCATCCGCGGCTACCTCGAGCGCGAGGGCGCCATGCCCACCCTCAGCGACCGCATCCTCGAGGAGAAGGTGCTCGAGTGGCTGCTCGAGAGCGCCAAGCTCGTGGCCCCGGCCGCCGAGCCCGAAGAGGCTGCCGCCGCCGACGAGGCTGCTGGCGAGGAGTGAGCCCCGGGCGGGCGGGCCCTGTGGCCCGGTCCGCCGCGGCGCGTCCCGGCAAGATCGGCCGCCCCTGGGCAGGGTCCCAGCGGCGGTCGTCGCCGTCTTGGTGGGGCCGCTTGCCCCCGCCCCGCGGGCGTCCTCGGCCCGCCCCTTCCCTCGGGGCTCCCGGTGACTACAGCCATGCCGGCGCCGTTCTGCGCCTCCCGCGGGAATCTGTCTCTCGCGCGAGGATGACCGGACCGATAGCGTGTGTCGTCGGCGCCTGCAGAGCACGGATGGCGCAGACCAATGCCTGCCCTGTCGTGGTCTTCGGGCCGAGCCACGCGCCCGTTCGCCGGGCCGCGCGGCCCCCGGGGGCACGCCGCCCGCCTCTCCCTCTCCTGTCTGACCCCTCCGCGAGGCTCCCCAATGCCAGTTGATCCCTACGCCAGCTTCTACCTTCCGATGGTCGTCGAGCAGACCCACCGCGGCGAGCGCTCCTACGACATCTACTCGCGCCTGCTGCTCGACCGGATCATCTTTCTCGGCACCCAGGTGACCGACCAGCTGGCGAACGCCATCATCGCCCAGCTGCTCTTCCTCGAGAGCCAGGACCCCGAGAAGGACATCTACCTCTACATCAACTCGCCGGGCGGCGTGGTCACGGCGGGCCTCGCCATCTACGACACGATGCAGCACATCCGCCCCGACGTCTCCACCATCTGCGTGGGCCAGGCGGCCTCCATGGGCGCCTTCCTCCTCGCGGCCGGGGCCGCCGGCAAGCGCCGCGCCCTGCCCAACGCCCGCGTCATGATCCACCAGCCCCTCGGTGGTGCCCGCGGCCAGGCGACCGACATCGAGATCCAGGCCAAGGAGATCCTTCGCATGAAGGAGATGCTCAACCAGGCCCTCGCCAAGCACACCGGCCAGCCCGTCGAGCGCATCAAGCAGGACACCGAGCGCGACAACTACATGACGGCCGCCGAGGCCGCTGCCTATGGCCTCGTGGACGAGGTCATCGAGAGCAAGGACGAGATCTCCGAGGACTGAGTCCCGCCCGGGGCCTCCGCCAGCGGGGGCCCCGTTCCGTATCCCGAAGCGCCCACCCGACCGGGCGCCTTCGTCACCCTGCGCCGTGCCCATGGAGGGAGCGTGCCGATTCGTGGACAAGCAGGCCGAGACCTGCGCTGCTCCTTCTGTGGAAAGTCCCAGCGCGAGGTGCGCAAGCTCATCGCGGGACCGTCCGTCTACATCTGTGATGAGTGCGTCGAGCTCTGCAACGACATCATCACCGAAGAGTACGAGCGCGAGGACTACTACGCCTCCCGCGCCCTCGTGCCCAAGCCCAAAGAGATCAAGGCCCACCTCGACCAGTACGTCATCGGTCAGGAGCGGGCGAAGAAGATCCTCAGCGTGGCGGTGCACAACCACTACAAGCGCATCGACTCCCGCACCAGCCACGACGACGTCGAGCTGAAGAAGTCGAACATCCTCATCATCGGCCCCACGGGCACGGGCAAGACGCTCCTCGCCCAGACCCTGGCCAAGTTCCTCAACGTGCCCTTCAGCATCGTCGACGCCACCAGCCTCACCGAGGCCGGCTACGTCGGTGAGGACGTCGAGAACATCATCCTCTCCCTCTTCCAGTCCGCCGACTACAACGTCGAGCGCACCATGAAGGGCATCATCTACGTCGACGAGATCGACAAGATCGCCCGCAAGGGAGAGAACCCCAGCATCACCCGCGACGTCTCGGGTGAGGGTGTGCAGCAGGCCCTGCTCAAGATCATCGAGGGCACGGTCGCCAATGTGCCCCCGAAGGGCGGCCGCAAGCACCCCCAGCAGGAGTTCCTGCAGATCAACACCCAGAACATCCTGTTCGTCTGTGGTGGTGCCTTCGTCGGCCTCGACAAGATCATCGAGCAGCGGGTCAACAAGTCCGGCATGGGCTTCGGCCAGAAGGTCAAGCGCAGCAAGCGCTCCTTCAACAAGGGCGAGCTGCTGGCGATGCTCGAGCCCGAGGATCTGCTCCAGTTCGGCATGATCCCTGAGTTTGTCGGTCGCCTGCCCGTGGCCGCCACCCTCGAAGAGCTCGATGAGGCGGCCCTCGTCCGCATCCTGGTCGAGCCCCGCAACGCCCTGGTCAAGCAGTACCAGAAGCTCTTCGAGATGGAAGAGGTGCTGCTCAAGTTCACCGACGGCGCCATGGGCTCCATCGCCCGCGAGGCCATCCGCCGGAAGACCGGTGCCCGCGGCCTGCGCGCCATCATGGAAGAGATCATGCTCGACGTGATGTACGACCTGCCGTCGCGCGACAACATCCGCGAGTGCATCATCTCCGAAGAGGTGGTCGAGCGGAAGAAGGACCCCATCCTCGTCTACGAGAACGAGGCCGAGTGGGCCTGAGCCGGCGGGCCGGTCCGTGCCGGCCCCGGGCCCTGCCCCTCCTGTGACAAGCGGCGACAGCCGCCCCCTGAGCAGCCCGCGCGCCCGTCGCCACCCACCGCCCTGTGAAAACAGATACCGGTGGGTCGACGGGCGTCCTTGCGTCCGGGCCGGGCAGAGGTGGCGATGGCGTCGAGCGACAACTCCAGTTCCGAGCGGGTGCCGCTGCTGCCCCTGCGCGATCTGGTCATCTTTCCCGGCATGACCGTGCCGCTCATCGTGGGCCGGCCCCGCTCCCGGGGGGCCCTGCTGGCCGCCTGGGAGGGCAACCGGCGCCTGGCCCTCGTCGCCCAGCGCACGGGCGACGCCGCCGAGCCCAGCCCCGAGCGGGTCCACGAGCTGGGCACGGTCGCCACCATGCTCCAGCTCCTGCGGCTGCCGGACGACAACCTCAAGGTGCTGCTCCGGGCCGAGCACCGGGCCGCCCTGGGCGACTGGGAGACCGGCCCCGACCGGGTCACGGTCACGGCCCGCCGGGTCGACGCCGACGAGATCCCGCCCGAAGACGGGCCCTCGCCCCTGGTGGTCGAGGCGCGCGAGGCGTTTGCGGCCTTTGCCCGGGGAGAGCGGGCCGTTCCGCCCGAGATGATGCTGCGCATCGAGGCCATCACCCTGCCCGGTGCCCTCGCCGACACCATCGTGGGCCACCTCCCGGGCTTCAAGCTCGACGACCGCCAGGCCGTGCTCGAGACCCTCGACCCGGTCGCCCGCCTCGAGCGGGTGCTCGGCTACCTCCGCGGCGAGGTCGAGATCCAGGCGGTCGAAGACAAGATCAAGCGCCGGGTCCGCAAGCAGATGGAGGGCTCCCAGAAGGAGTTCTTCCTCAACGACCAGATGCAGGCCATCCAGAAGGAGCTCGGCGAGAAGGACGAGGCCCGGGCCGAGCTGGCGCGGCTCGAGGCCCGCATCGCCGAGGTGCCGCTGTCGACCGAGGCCCGCACCCGGCTGCTGCGCGAGCTCCGCAAGCTGCGCATGATGAGCCCGATGAGCGCCGAGGCGGCCGTGGTGCGCAACTACCTCGACGAGGTGCTCGCGCTGCCCTGGGCCCACTATGCCGAAGAGCAGGTCGCTCTGGCGCGGTCCGTCGAGATCCTGGACGAAGACCACCACGGCCTCGAGCGGGTCAAGGAGCGCATCGTCGAGCAGCTCGCCGTCGGCCAGCTGGTCGAGCGGCCCCGGGGCCCCGTGCTCTGTCTCGTCGGGCCCCCGGGGGTCGGCAAGACCTCGCTTGCCCGCTCCATCGCCCGGGCCACGGGCCGCGAGTTCGTGCGCCAGGCCCTCGGCGGGGTGCGGGACGAGGCCGAGATCCGGGGCCACCGGCGCACCTACATCGGGGCCATGCCCGGCAAGATCATCCGCAGCCTCAAGAAGGCCGGCACCTCGAACCCGGTCTTCCTGCTCGACGAGATCGACAAGATGACGATGGACGTGCGGGGCGACCCGAGCGCGGCCCTGCTCGAGGTGCTCGACCCCGAACAGAACAGCGCCTTCCTCGATCACTACCTCGACCTCGACTATGACCTGAGCCGCGTGCTCTTCATCTGCACCGCCAACGAGCTCTCGGCCATCCCCGGGCCGCTGCGCGACCGCCTCGAGCTCATCCGGCTGCCCGGCTACACCCAGGACGAGAAGCTGGCCATCGCCCGGCGCTACCTGCTGCCCCGCCAGCGGGAGGCCACCGGGCTCGCGGCCGACCAGCTCACGGTCAGCGACGGGGCCCTCGCACGCATCGTGCGGGAGTACACCCGCGAGGCGGGGGTGCGCAGCTTCGAGCGCGAGCTCGCGCGGCTGGCGCGCAAGGTGGCCCGGCGGGTGGTCGAAGAAGCAGAGCCCGTGGCCGTGGCGGTCGAGGCCGACGACGTTCCCGGGCTGCTGGGGGTGCCCCCCCACGCCGACCGCGACCAGGAGCTCGCCGACCAGGTGGGTCTGGTGCACGGCCTCGCCGTCACCCCCTGGGGCGGCGAGGTGCTCGAGATCGAGGTGGCCGTGCTGCCCGGCAAGGGCAAGCTGACGCTGACGGGCCGCCTCGGGGACTGGATCAAGGAGTCGGGCACGGCCGCATGGAGCTACCTGCGGGCGCGCAGCGGGCGCCTGGGCCTCGCGCCAGACGTCCACGAGACGGTCGACCTGCATGTGCACTACCCGGGCAACAGCCTGCGCACGGACGGCCCCAGCGCGGGCATCGCCATGGCGACCTGTCTCGCGAGCGCCCTGACGGGGCTGCCCGTGCACGGCGACCTGGCGATGACCGGTGAGATCAGCCTGCGGGGGCGGGTGCTGCCCATCGGGGGCCTCAAGGAGAAGCTGCTCGCGGCGGCGCGGCGGGGCATGCGCCAGGTGCTCATCCCGGCGGCCAACGAGAAGGACCTCGCCGATGTGCCGGCCGGGGTGCGCGAGGCCCTCGACATCCGCCCTGTCTCCCACATGGACCAGGTGCTCGAGCTGGCCCTCTGCTGGCCCCAGGACGGCACGTCGGCGTCGGCGGCCTCCGGCGAGGCCACGGGAATTCAAGAATCGGAGCAGAAATCCCTTGCCGCTTCGGGCGAGATC
>CAXQUZ010000761.1:0-2669 GCA_964226865.1 Myxococcota bacterium
TCTGGCGGGCCCGCGACCCCGAGACCGGACTGGCGGTGGCCCTCAAGCGGGTGCGGCCCGAGCAGCGCCGGCACGCCTGGCGGCTGAAGTCGGAGTTCCGCGCGCTCTCGGCGATCTGGAGCCCCCACGTCGTCGCCCCCCGGGCCCTCATCCAGCCCGGCCCGGGCGTGCCCCCCTGCTTCGCCATGGAGCTGGTCGAGGGCGGCGGGCTGCTCGAATTCCTGGCCCCCCTGCGCGGCACCCCGGCCTTCGGCCCCGCCCTGCTGCGCATGGCCCGCCAGCTGGTCTCGGCCGTGGTCGCCGTCCACCAGGCCGGCTTCGTCCACCGCGACATCAAGCCCGCCAACATTCGGGTCCAGCCCCACGGCCGCCTCGTGCTGCTCGACTTCGACCTCGCCATCCGCCGCGGCCGGGCCCTGGCCGGTGCGGGCCGCATCGCCGGCAGCGCCACCACCAGCGCCCCCGAGGTCGACCTGGGCCAGGGGGCGACGCCGGCGGCCGACTGGTTCAGCGTGGGGGCCACCCTCTGGGCCGCCGCCTGTGGCCGGGCCCCCTTCCGCGGCAGCCCCCGCAGCATCCTGCGCCAGAAGCGCGACCGGGCCATGTGTGTCGAGAATGCCGACCTTGAGGCCATTCCCGTGCAGCTCATCGACCTGATGCACCAGCTCGTCGACCCGGTCGCGGCCCGCCGCCCCACGGGCCCGGCGCTGGTGGCGGCCCTCGGGCTCTCGGCGGCGCCCGCCCGCCGGCCTGCCCCCGGCCACGGCGCCGTGCTCGAGGCGGTGGTCCACGCCGTGCGCCAGGGCGGCACCCAGGTGCTCCGCGTCGCCGGCGAGGTGGAGTCGGTCGAGGCCCTCGCCCAGGCCGCCATCGCGGGCGTCGGCCGCGACCCCCAGGTCTTCCTGCTCCACGGGGCCTGCGCCGAGACCGAGCGGGTGCCCCTCCGGGGCCTCGACGCCGTGGTCGACCAGCTCGTCGGCCTGCTGCGGGCGGTGCCGGCCGACCGCCAGCGCAGCCTGCTGCCCTGGGATCTGGGCCCGCTGGTCCAGGTCTTCCCCGTCTTCCGCAGCCTCCGGGTGGTCGAGGCCCTCGGCCCGCCCGCGCGCCGCTGGCCCGATGCCCGGGGCCGGGCGCTGGCGGGGCTGCGGGTGCTGCTGGCGCGGGTGGCCCGCTGGCGGCGGCTCGTGCTCTGGATCGATCGGGCCGCGGCCCTCGACATGGAGAGCGCGCTGGCCTTCGACACGCTGCTCTCCGGGCGCCCCCTCGATGTCGTCGTGGTGCTGACGGCCCGGCCCAACCCGGCCTCGGCCCCCCTGGCGACCCTCGACCGGGTCCTGCGCCAGCGGCACGGCGGCCACACCCGCTGGTGCAGCCTTGGCCTCCCCTGTGCTGGTGCGCGACCGCGGGCGTGCTAGGGGCCCCGCCGAAGGGTCCCTGTCCGTGCTGTCCTCCCCCTCCCGCCCGGCCCGCTGGGGGCGGCGTGTCTGTCTGGCTGTGCTCGCCGCTGGCTGCGGTGTCGCCCAGGCTGCGCCCCCCGTGGTCACTGTCGCCACCACCACGGCACCGGTGCGCGTCGACGGGGTGATGGACGAGGCCCTCTGGCAAGAGCTCGCCCCCATCGACGACTTCGTGCGCTACCTGCCGACGGCGGGCGGGCCCCACGGCTCCCAGACCGAGGTGCGCGTGGTGCAGGACGCCACCACCCTCTACATCGGGGTGCGGGTGACGGGCACGGACGCGCGCCCCATCGCCCGCATCGCGCCGCGGGAAGACATCAACAACGACGACCAGATCGGCATCTACGTCGACCCCTTCCACGACGGCAACAGCGGCTACATCTTCTACTTCAACGCCATCGGCATCCAGCAAGACATCCGCTTCGCCTACGGCAGCTGGTACGGCGCCTGGAACACGGTGGTGCGGTCGCGGGGGCGGGTCAGCGACGACGGCTACGTGCTCGAGGTGGCCATTCCCTTCCGCAGCCTCGCCTACCCCCGGGTGGCGGGCAGCGGCGGCGTCGCCACCCAGGACTGGGGCCTGATGGTCACCCGCAAGCTGCCCGAGGAGGGCACGAAGCTCGCCTGGCCGGCGCTGGTCCCGAACCACCCCCGGCTGTTCAGCCAGGCCGCGACCCTGGCCGGGGTGCGCCCGCCCGCGAGCGGTGCCGGGGTCGAGCTGATGCCCGTGCTGGCCCTCAAGCACGCCTCCGCCCGGCCCGAGGCCGGCGCGCCCCTGGCATGGCAGGGCCCGACGGCGCCGGTGGGCGACCAGATCAAGCCCGGCGTCGACCTGCGGGTGGCCCTCACCCCCGACCTCGGCGCCGCGGTCACGGTGAACCCCGACTTCTCCCAGGTCGAGGGCGACATCCTCGTGGTCGACCTCAACCAGCGCTTCGTCATCAACTACGCCGAGCGCCGCTCCTTCTTCTTGAGCGGCATCGAGGCCTTCGGCGACCAGCCCGGCACCCTCGTCACCCGCTCCATCGTCGAGCCGGCCTATGGCCTCAAGGTCAGCGGCCGCCAGGGGCGCTTCAGCCTCGGGCTGCTCCACGCCATGGACCTCAGCCCGGGCCCCTCGACCCACGAGGGCGGCACCCCAGGCTTCGACGCCGACGCCGTGGCCAACCGCATGGCCGCCAACAGCTTCCAGATCGGAAGAGCACACGTCTG
>CAXQUZ010000762.1:0-9546 GCA_964226865.1 Myxococcota bacterium
CAGAGCCTGCTCAGCGAGCTCGAGGCCCGCTCGGGCCTCGAGATGGCCCTGACCGTCGACGACCTGCCCGCGCCCCTGCCGCCGGCCCACCAGCTCGCCCTCTGGCGCATCACCCAAGAGGCCCTCAACAACGTGCTGCGCCACGCCCGGGCCCGCCGGGTCCGGGTCTGTCTCGCCGGCAGCCCCACCGCCCTGCGGCTGACCGTCCGCGACGACGGCCGGGGCATGCCCGCCGGGGCCGTGGGCCAGGGGCTCGGCACCACGGGCATCCAGGAGCGCTGCGCCGCCCTCGGGGGCACGGCCCGCTGGGGCGGCGGCCCCGGCACCACCCTGGAGGTCCAGCTTCCCCGGGAGACCCGCCCATGACCCGCGTGATCATCGCCGACGACCACCCCATCGTGCGCCACGGCCTGCGCCGGCTGCTGGGCCGCCAGCCCGACCTCGAGGTGGTGGGAGAGGCCACCGACGGGGCCGAGGTGGTCGACCTGCTCGCCCGCTGCCCCACCGACGTGCTCGTGCTCGACCTCTCCCTGCCCCACCTCCGGGGCCTCGAGCTGGTCCACGCCATCCGCGAGCGCCACCCCGCCGTGCGCATCCTCGTCTTCTCGGTCCAGCCCGAGGACCGGCTGGGGCTCTACCTGCTCGAGGCGGGGGTGGCGGGCTACCTCTGCAAGGACAACGGCGTCGAGGCCGTCTTGGAGGCCGTGCGGGTGGTCGCCCGGGGCC
The DNA here is from genome assembly GCA_964226865.1 of Myxococcota bacterium. Lineage (GTDB taxonomy): Bacteria > Myxococcota_A > UBA796 > UBA796 > UBA2385 > CAXQUZ01. The sequence continues at coordinate 727 of CAXQUZ010000762.1, forward strand.
AGCGCTTCCGCACCCCGGCGCTGGTGGCCCTCGAGACCGCCGCCCGCCGCGCCGACCCGGCCACCGCGCCCCACGACCGCCTCAGCCCCCGCGAGCGCCAGGTCTTCGACCAGCTGCTGACCGGCGCCACCGTGGGGGCCATCGCCGACGAGCTCGAGATCTCGGCCTCGACCACGAGCAACCACCTCGCCCGCATCCGCGAGAAGCTCGGCGTCGAGAGCAACGGCGAGGTGCTCGTCTACGCGGCCCGGGCGGGCCTCGCCCTCGGCGGCGTCCTGCCCTCCCCCACCTCGGGTTAGCCCCCGGCCCGTGCGCGCTCTCTCCGCCCCGTCCCTGCGCCACGGCCCCGCCCTGGCCCTGGCCCTCGCCGTCGCCTGCGACATCGCAGACGGCCCCGAGCACGTGCGCCCGGCCGACCGCACGGCCCTGCCCGCCGACACCGAGTCCCCCGACGGGGCCCTGGGCGCAGACGCCGCCGCACCGGACTTTCTCGGGTCCGACAGCTGCCGGGCCTGCCACCCCGCCGCCTGGGAGAGCTGGCACCGCAGCCACCACCGCCGCATGACCCAGCCGGCGACCGACGAGACCGTGCTCGGCGACTGGGAGGGCACGACCCTCGAGCGCCAGGGCCGCCGCTTCCGCCTCTACCGCGAGGACGGCCGCTTCATGGTCGACATGCCCGCCATGGGCACCGAGGGCCGCCACCCCACCGACCGCTGGCAGCGGCCCGTCGAGATGACGACCGGCTCCCACCACATGCAGCTCTACTGGCTGCGGGTGCCCTGGGCCGACGGGAACAGCCCCGGGGCGCCCCTCTTCGCCGAGCGCTGCGCCCGCTGCCACACGGGCGAGGCCACCCTCGAGGGCCGACGGCTGCGCCCCGCCGAGCTGCGCCGGCCCGTGCTCTCGCCCGCCAGCGACGACCACATCCTCGCCGTGCACGGCCTCGGCGCCGCCGACAAGGCCCGGCTCACCGACCACGTCCAGGCCCTGCAGCACACCGACCGCCTGGCCCAGCTGCCCTTCGCCTGGTTCGTGCGCGAGCAGCGCTGGATCCACGAAGACGACAGCTTCCTCCAGCCGCCCCTCGAGGACGAGGAGGTCCAGCCCTACACCGAGGGCTGGTCGGACGGCTGCGACCGCTGCCACAGCGTCGAGCCCTGGGCCGCCTTCTCGGAAGAGACCGCCACCGCCTCCGCCGCCGTGGCCGAGCTGGGCATCGCCTGCGAGGCCTGCCACGGGCCCGGCCGGGCCCACGCCACCGCCCAGCGCGACCCGCTCTCCCGCTACGCCTCCCACCTCGGCCTGGGGGCCGTCGACGACATCGTCCAGCCCGCCGCGCTGGCCCCCGACCGGGCCAACAGCGTCTGTGGCCAGTGCCACGCCGAGCTGGTGCCCCTCGCCACCGGGCGCCTCTCCGACGCCTTCGCCCCTGGCGACGACCTCCACGCCGTCGCCCACGTCTGGCAGTGGGAGGACGACACCCACCGCGCGGCCCTGCCCCCGGCCGCCCAGCAGGCCCTCGACGCCGAGCCCGACGTGCTCGACAACGCCTTCTGGGCCGACGGCACCGTGCGCATCGCCGGCCGCGATCTCAACGGCATGCTGGCCACCGCCTGTGTGACCGAGGGCGAGATGAGCTGCCTGAGCTGCCACAGCCTCCACGGCGGCGATCCGGACGACCAGCTCAAGCCGGGGGCCACGGGCGCGGGCCCGGCGGGCGACGCGGCCTGCCTCGACTGCCACCCCGGCCTCGACACCCCCGCTCACACCCACCACCCCGTCGAGAGCACGGGCGCCCGCTGCATGAACTGCCACATGCCCCACACGACCATCGGGCTGCTGACCGTGATGCGGGCCCACCGGGTCGACAGCCCGAGCGCCGAGCGCAGCCGCTTCTCGGGCCGGCCCTCCGCCTGCAACCTCTGCCACCTCGACCAGAGCCTCGCCTGGACCGCGGCCACCCTCGCCGACTGGTCGGGGGCGTCCGCGTCCCCTGCGCCCGCCGCGGCCGTGCCCCAGTCCTTCGACCAGGCCCTCCGGGGCGACGCCGCCCAGCGCGCCGTCTGGGCCTGGCACCTCGGCTGGGCGCCGGCCCAGGCCGCCAGCGGCAGCGACTGGCCCGCGGGGCTGCTCATCGAGCTGGTGACCGACCCCTACGTCGCCGTGCGCACCATCGCCCGGGCCCGGCTGCAGGAGGACGCCCGCTTCGCCGGGGTCGACTGGGATCCCGCCCGGGCGCCCGCCGAGCTCGCGCCCGTCCAGGCCCGGCTGCGGGCCCGCTGGCAGCAGAGCATGGGCGGCCGCAACCTGCCGGCCCTGTTCATCGAGAACGGCGTGATGGACGAGCAGAAGGTGGCACGCTGGCTGCTGCTGCGCGACGACCGGGACGTGGTGGTCAACGAGTAGTGCTGGGCGCGCCAGGGGCCCGCGGGTGGGGCAGATCGGCGCTACACCGTGGGCTCCCCGCTCCCGGAGCCGCCCATGCCCCGCCCGCCCCGCGCCCCGTCATTGTCGGCGCCCGGCCTCGCTGCCCTGGCCGCCCTGGCCCTCGGGGCCTGCGCCCCGTCCGACGACGCCACCGACGACACCGAGAAGGTCGACCTCAGCGGCAGCCACCACCCGGGCGGCGGCGGCACGGGCACCGACGACACCGGCGCAGGGGGCTCCGGGGGCTCAGGAGGCTCAGGAGGCTCAGGCGGCTCCGGCGGCGCGACGGCCCTGGTCTGGGGCGAGCTCGGCCCCGACACGACCGACGCCTGTGTCGACGGCCAGCCCTCCTACCAGCTGCAGGTCAGCACCGAGGGCCGCAGCTGCACGGTCTGCCCGGCGGGGGCCGACGTGGACCTCACCCTCTACGTCTACAACGGCTGCCCGGACGTGGTCACGGTGACCCACATCGAGGGCATGCTCGTCGACAGCGAGTGGATCTACAACGACACCACCGGCGAGGACCGGGGCGGCGGCGGCGGGGGCGGCGGCGAGTGGGTCGCGGTCACCATGCGCCCGACGGGCATGCTCACCGAGCACGTGCGCAGCCTCGAGGAGCTGGGCCCCGGCGACTGGGTCTTCGACATCGGGCTGAGCGCCGAGGGGGCCACCCTGGCGCCGCTGGTCGTGCCCTTCATCGAGGCCCGCTGAGCGCGCGCGGCCCCCCCGAGACCGGACAGCCCCGGGCCGTCCGCGGTGGCCCGGCGCCGCGCTCAGCCCTTCGTCTTGCGCGACTTGGGCACCTTCGGCGGCAGGGTGGCCGTGTGGGCGCGGGCCTCGCGGGCCCAGTCGGGAAGGGCGGCCAGCACGGCGGGGTCGCTGGCGCTGGCGTGCACATACTCCTTCCACGGCCGGCCCGGCCGGGGCGAGAAGGGGCCCACACCGGCCTCGCCGAGCAGCCGCTCGCGCACAGCGGCGCTGCAGCGCAGCACGACCCCGTCGCCGAAGACGCCCAGGAACATGTTGTGGTTCACGAAGGCCGCGGGCATGCCGAACATCTTCTTGCGGTCGACGGCGCCGGCGCCCGCGGAGGCCGCTGCGGCCCAGGCCTGCTCGAAGGCCGCGAGCGCGGCGGGGGTGGGGGCCTCCATCATGCCCTCCGCACGGCATCGGCCCAGCCGTCGAGGTGGACCTGGCGCTGGGCATCGGGCATCTCGGGGTCGAAGGCCCGGTCTTCGCGCCAGGCGGCGGCGATGGCGTCCGTGCTGTCCCAGACGCCGGCGCCCAGGCCCGCGAGGAAGGCCGCGCCCAGGGCCGTGGTCTCGAGCACCGTCGGCCGCACACAGCGCACCCCGAGCACGTCGGCCTGGAACTGCATCAACAGGTCATTGCGGGCGGCGCCGCCGTCCACCCGCAGCTCGGCGAGGGGCTTGCCGGCGTCGGCGGCCATGGCGCCCAGGATGTCGCTGATCTGGAGGGCGATGCCGTCGAGCACGGCCCGGGCGATGTGGGCCTTGGTGGTGCCGCCGGTGATGCCGCAGAGCAGCCCCCGGGCGTCGGGCCGCCAGTGGGGCGCCCCCAGCCCAGCGAGGGCGGGCACGAAGCGCACCCCGCCGGCGTCCGGCACGCTCGCGGCCAGGGCCTCGACCTCGGCGGCCGTGGTGATGAGCCCCAGGCCGTCGCGCAGCCACTGGACGGCGGCGCCCGCGATGAAGGCCGAGCCCTCGACGGCGTAGGTGGTGCGGCCACCGAGGCGCCAGCCGATGGTCGTGAGCAGCCCGTGGTCGCTCGACACGGCCTCGTGGCCGGTGTTCATGAGCACGAAGGCGCCCGTGCCATAGGTGCACTTGGCCGTGCCGGGGGTGAAGCAGGCCTGGCCGAAGAGGGCCGACTGCTGGTCGCCGGCCATGCCCGCGACGGGGATGCCGTCGGGCAGGAAGCCGAGGCCGCGGGTGTGGCCCAGCACCTCGGCGTTGTCGCAGATGCGCGGCAGGCAGGCCCGGGGCACGCCGATGAGGGCGAGCAGCTCGTCGTCCCAGTCGCCCGTGTGGATGTTGCAGAGCAGCGTGCGGCTGGCGTTCGAGGCGTCGGTGGCGTGGGCGCCGCAGAGCTTCCAGGCAAGCCAGGCGTCGATGGTGCCGAAGCAGAGCGCGCCCGCTGCCGCCCGCTCCCGGGCCCCCGGCACCGCGTCGAGCATCCAGGCGGCCTTCGTGCCCGAGAAGTAGGGGTCGAGCACGAGGCCCGTCTTCGCCCGCACCATCGCCTCGTGGCCGCCGGCCTTCAGCTCCTGGCAGCGGTCGGCCGTGCGGCGGTCCTGCCAGACCAGGGCCCGGTGGATCGGCGCGCCGGTCTTGCGGTCCCAGAACAGGCTGGTCTCGCGCTGGTTGGTGATGCCCACCGCCAGCACCCGCACGTCGCCGGCCTTGGCCAGGGCGCCGCCCACGGCGCCGCCGACGCTCTGCCAGATCTCGGCGACGTCGTGCTCGACGTGGCCCGGGGCCGGGTAGTGGTTGGGGAACTCGACGTTGTGGTGGGCGACCACCCGCACGTTCCGGTCCAGCAGCAAGGCCGTGGTGCCGGTGGTTCCCTGGTCGATGGCGAGCAGCACGTCGGTGGGCATGGAGGCGCTCCAGCAGCGAGGGGTCGGGCCCCGCGCGGTCCAGCGGGCCCCGGGGCGGCTGGCACCCGAGAGACGGGGGCGCCAGGGCCCCCGGTTCTACCACCTGCGGGGGCCCCTCCGGCAGCGGCGCCCCCCCGGGGCCCCCCGGCCGCCGGGGGCGAGGTGTACTGGAGACGGGCGGTGTACTGTCGAGCAGTACGGTTCCACAATGGCCTCTGGTTTTGCCTTCTCCCGTACTGGCTACACTGCCGTCGAGGCCGGTGCGCGGCCCTGGACCCGGCCGCGGCTGGGCCCCGCGCCCGGGCCCGCTGCCCCCTCTTGCGCCCGGGCCCCTGCGTCCCGGGGAGGTCCCCGTGCGCCGTCTCCCCTCGGCCGAGCCCGGCCCCGCCTTTGCCCACGCCCTCGCCGCGGCCCGCCCGGCCGTCTGGCGGGTGTGCCGCCGCTTCGTGCCCTCGGACTGCGAGGCCGAGGAGCTCTGCCAGGAGGCCCTGCTCGTCGCCTGGCGGCGGCGACGGGTCTGGACCGGAGAGGGCAGCGTCCAGGCCTGGGCCTGCGCCATCGGGCGCAACCTCGGCCGCAACGCCCGCCGCAAGCACCGCGAGCTGCTCTGGGGCGCCGCCCGGCCCGAGCCCCCCGACGAGCGCCCGAGCGCGGAGGCCCTGCTCTGCGCCCGGGAGCAGGCCCGGGCCGTGCGCGCGGCCCTGGGCGGCCTGCCGGCCGACGAGCGGGCGGTGCTGCGGCTCCGCTACGAAGAAGAGTGGGGCGCCGCCCGCATCGACGCCCACCTCGGGCTCCCGGGCGCCGGGGCCCGGGCCGTGCTCCAGCGGGCCCGCCGCCGCCTGCGCCAGCGCCTCGCCCCCGCCGGTCCCCGGGCGGCCTCCCGGGCGCCGGGCCCCCGGGCACGGGCCGAGGGCGCCCCCGCCCGCCGCCGCGCCCCCCGGCGGGACTAGCGCGGCCACACGGCGAAGGCCCGGGGCAGGCTGCCGTCGGGGGCCGTCGGTGCCGTGCCCCGGGGCGACCAGTCCGGCGCCGCCGTGCCTGCGGGCAGGGGCGCCGCGTGGAGGCGGCCGTCCGCGTCCATGGCCACAAGCTCGGTGTCGGCGGCCACCCACCGGCGCAGGTCCAGCCCGTCGTCTGGCGCCGAGACCACCGCCGCCAGATCCGCCGTGGCATGGGTGGTCGCATGGCCGAGGATCCGCAGCACCCCGCTGCCGTCGACAACCAGCTCCCGGGCGCTGTCCCCGCCCAGGTCCACCGCCGTCCAGGCCTCCAGCGCCGGCCCCCCGTCGACCACCCCGCCGTCGTCCAGCCGGGCCACCCAGCGCCCGCCGACACGCACCACCTGCTGGACCTTCTGGTCGAGCGCCGCCGCCGCCGTCCACGCCAGGCCACCGTCCTCCGACACAAAGCTGCAGCCCGCCTCGCCGAGGGCGACCACCGCCGTGCCCGCCGCCGCCACCGTGGTCAGGTAGCAGGCGTCGAGGCTCGGGTCTTCGTCCCACAGCCGCCCGGCATCCGAGCGGCTCACGAGGCCCATGGGCCCCACTGCGACGAGCTGGCGCCCCGTCCAGGCGACGGCCAGGGCCCCGCCCCGGTCGAGGGGCTCCGCCGCCGCGGCCTCCGGGCCCTCGGTGAGCTGCACCCCCACGAAGGCCTCCCCGCCGCCGACCGCCACCGCCCGGGGCCCCTCCGGGTGGTCCGGCACGGCCACCACCGCGGCGAGGGTCTGCTCGGGGTCCTCCCCCGGGGCGTCGAGCGAGACCGCCCAGCTGGCGCCCCCGTCGAAGGAGAGCCGGAGCAGCCCGCTGGCACCGACCGCGACGAGGGCACCGGGCTGGTCGCGGGGCGGGCGCTCGCGGGCCTGGGCCAGCACGGCGCCGGTGGCGGCGTCCCGCAGGGTGAGGCCGCCCTCGAGGTGGGCCGCGACCACGTCATGCAGCGCGCCGCCCGGGGCCACGACCACCGGCGCCTCCGCCGGCAGCCAGGCCGCGTCGAGCCAGCCGTGGTCCCCGAGCACGAGGGCCAGCGCAGCGTCCCCCTCGGCCCCGGCGTCCCCGTCCACCGCCAGCGCCAGCGCCAGCGGACCGAGGTCGATCGTCGCCGAGAAGGTGCGGCCGTCGTCGAGCACCCCGCCGAGCACGAGGGGCCCGTCGGGTTCGAGCGCGAGCCCACAGAGGCCCCCGTCGAGCGCGGGCAGGGCCAGCCCCGGGCCCTCGAGCAGGGAGAGGCCGGCCTCGGGGGCCGCGACGGCGTGGGCGACGCCGGCGCAGTCCGTGAGGGTGAGGCGGGCGACGGGCAGCAGCGCCCGCTCGAGGGCCACGGGGGCGGGCCCGAGGCGCACGGTCATGTCGCCCGGGTTGCCCACCGCCGTGGACTGGTCGCGGGGATCCCGCTCTCGGGGCGAGCGGCAGCCCCAGACCAGGGCCAGGCCCAAGACAGCGGGGGCCGCCGGGGCCAGCCGCGCGGGGAAGCGGACGGGACGGGGGGCGCTCAGGCGGGCTCCTCGGCGAGCTCGGGGGCCGACAGGGGGAAGCAGTGCAGGTGGATCTGGACGACCGCGTCGGCGGGCCCCGCGGCGCCGTCCACCAGCTCGAGCAGCCGGGCCTGCATGGCGTTGAGCTCGCTCTTGAGGGTGGGCAGCAGCCCCGCCGGCACGTGGGCGGTCACCGCGAGGAAGTGGCGCTCCCGGGCCGGCACCCGCTCGATGGCCGTCGCGGCGAGCGCGAGCATGCCCTCGTGGTAGTTCTGGACCGCGAGGCGGGCGACCTCGGGCGGGGTGGTGACCCGCACCTCCCGGGGCTCCCACACCCCGGGGGCCGACTCGACGAGCATGCCGAGGTCGAAGAGACAGGCGAGGGCCCGGGCGGCCTCGTCCTCGCTGATCTCGGGACGCAGGGCCCGGGCCAGCCAGGCGGGGTCGGCCCGAAAGCCCGGCATGGCGGCCAGCTCGCGGATGGCGGGGATGTACCAGTGGCTCAGGTAGCGGAAGCCCTGGCCGTCGAGGTGGCGGGCCTCGCGGAAGTGGCGGGTGGCCCGCAGCCGCGCCCAGGCCGCGTTCTTCTCGCGGGCGGTGCCCGCCTGGTCGAGGTGGACCAGCGCCGCGAAGTAGGCCGCGTCCTCCTCGCCCAGGCCGAGGGCCGTGCAGACCGCCGGCAGGGCCTCGTCGGTGAGGTTCCGGCGCCCGCGGATCAGATCCGCGAGGAAGCTCGGCGAGCGCTGGTCGGCCCGCCGCGAGAAGAGGCGGTGGCTGTAGCGGGGCATCCGCTCCTTCTTCGCGGCGAACCAGTCCCGCAAGAAGGCGCGGTAGTCGAGGTAGGCGAAGACGGTGGGCAGGGCGTCGGGCTGCATGGAGCACCGCGGGCTTCGGGGGCCCCCCGACCCTACTCGGCCCGTCCCCGCCCCGCCGCCCGGCCAACCGGGCTGCGCGCCGCCCGCCCGGCCTAGCCTGAATCCGGAACTCCTGTGCGGTCCCACGGTTTCCGAGAAGCACGGGCACTTCCAGTTTTTGTTTTTTTGCAAATCCTTCTACTTCTCCAACATTATTCCAATCCAATGCCACCGCATAAACCCTAGCATCATTTTTCGTAGATGATGAAGGAAGGTCATTCAGATTTGAGATACTGAATCTGCAGACCGTGCACCAGGGGGCAAAGAAATAGAGGAAAACTGATCCATCAGAAGCGTAGAGACGATGAGATGATCCAACAAGGCTCTGTAATTCGAAATCCGGGACAACCTCAGCATCACTTTCAGGCAGAAGATTCCTCGCA
>CAXQUZ010000763.1:0-9110 GCA_964226865.1 Myxococcota bacterium
GTGGAGGGGCTGGCCCGCCTCGTCGGCCCGGTCGTGGGCGAAGGCCAGGGCCTTGAGCACCTCGGCCACCACGAAGAGCGCGAGGCGCACCGGGAAGGGCCCGAGGTTCGTGGCGCGGCTGAGCACCCGGGCGAGATCCAGCCCGTGCACGTACTCCATGGCCATGTAGTACTGGCCGTCGACCTCGCCGAGATCGAAGACCTGGACGATGTTGACGTGGAGCAGCTGGACCGCGATCCGCGCCTCATCGATGAACAGCTCGATGAACTCTTCGTCCTCGGCGAGGGTCGCGAGCACCTTCTTGATGACCAGGATCTTCTCGAAGCCCGCCATGCCATAGGCACGGGCGCGCCAGACCTCGGCCATGCCACCGGTCGCAATGCGCTCCAGCAGATGGTACTCGCCAAATTCCTCTGGGCGTCGACTGTCGCTCACCCGCGGCTCCCGGGAAGGTGCGGCCGAGTGTAGCGCACCACCCCCCGCGGCGGGACGTCGGGCGCCCACCCGGGCGGTGACCGGGCCCGTCGCCTTGCGGGCCGGGGGCCCAGGGGCATAGGCGCCGGCCATGTCCCTCCGACCTGCCCGTCCCCTCTGGTCCCTGCGCCGTCTCCGCTCCGCGTCCACCCGGATCCGCACCGCGGCCGCTAGCGCCCTGCTGCTGGGACTCGGCGCCTGCACCCCGTCGCCGCCGCGTCCCTCGGATCCCGCCGCCGATGCCCCCGACACGGTGATCCTCGTGGTCGGCTGCACCCTGCGCGCCGACCGCACCAACGTGCACGGCCACGACCGCCGGACCACCCCCTACCTGGCCGAGCTCGCCGAGGACGGCGCCCACTTCACCCGCACCATCGCCAACTCCGGCTGGACCCGCCCGACCATCGCGGCGATCACCACCGGCAGCCACCCGGTGCGCATGGGCCTCGACGACGGCAAGCACCGGGCCATCGCCCCCAGCTTCACGACCCTGGGCGAGCGCTTCCAGGACGCCGGCTGGACCACCGTGGGCATCACGGCGAACCCCAACGCGAACCCGATCTTCGGCTTCGACCAGGGCTTCGACCAGTACCAGGGCACCAATGCCCTGTTCCGCGAGGGGCTGGCCATCCGGCCCGGGGTCGACGTGATCGAAGACTTCATCGACATGATCGACGAGGTCGACGGCAAGCTCTACGGCCAGATCGTGCTGCTCGATGCCCACGCCCCCTGGCTGGTGAACCGCTGGAACCAGCTGCGCCAGGGCCACCTGCCCACCCGCAAGCGCAAGGATGTCTACGACGCGGCCCTGCTCGACCTCGACCGGGCCCTCATGGAGCTGGATCGGCGCCTCGACGAGCTCGGCCGCGGCGACCGGCTGATGGTGGTGGTGGGCGATCACGGCCAGGGCCTGCGCACCCCCCGCTGGGCCGGCCAGGGCCACGGCACCCTGCTCTACGACGCCCACGTCCACGTGCCCTGGGTCTTCCACGGCCCGGGCGTCGCCCCCGGCCACGAGATCGGCGGCATCAGCCAGCAGCTCGACATGGTGCCGACCCTGATGGCCATGGCGGGCGAAGCGGCCGAGGACGGGCTCGCCGGGGCCGATCTCAGCGCGGCCGTGCGCGGGCGGGCCGACAAGGCGCCCCCGGCCCGGGTGCTCAGCGCCTCGCGGGTGCGCAAGGCCGACGAGATCCGCCTCACCACTGAGGACTGGACCGTGCTCAAGGCGCGCGGCAAGCACAAGCGCCCCCGCCGGGTGAGCCAGGAGCTCTTCCGGACGGACGACACGATCCAGGCCCACGACCTGGCCAAGGAAGAGCGCGACACCCTGCTCCGGCTGTTGATCGAGGTGGAGACGGCCTGGCGCGAAGAGCACCGCCAGGCCGAGATCGTGCCGGTGGGCGTGACCGACGAGCAGCAGGAGCTGCTGACCGAGCTCGGCTACATCGACGACTGATCTGCGGCGTCGGGGCCGCGCCGGGCCTCACCCCCCGACCCTCCGCGTCCGTACCGCAGGGAGAGCCTTCCCTCGCCCCGCTGCGGACCCCATGAGCCACGTCGACCCACGCGAGATTCTCGGCAGCTACCTGACGGCCCTCCTGGGCTGGCAGGGCGCCGGCGTGCCGATCGGCGGACCACCGGGCCACACCCCCGCCCAGCGCCAGCTCTACGGCACCATGCTCTTCGCCGATCTGAGCGGCTGCACGCGCATGACCGAGGCCCTCACCGAGGACGGCGACTTCGCCCCCGAGCGCATCAACCGGGTGCTCAACCACCACATCGGCAGCGTCGTGGGCGCCGTGCACGCCGCCGGCGGCGACGTCGTCACGTTCGCCGGCGACGCGGTGCTCGCCTGCTGGCCGGCGGACGACGGCTCCCCCCGGGCCCTCGCCACCACGGCCGCCGCCGCCGCCCGCTGCGGCCTCGACATCATCGTGCGCCAGCGCCACCTCGCCCCCATCCCCGGGCTGCCACGGCTCCAGGTGCGGGTGGGCATCGAGCTCGGCCCGGTCCAGCTCCACCACCTCGGTGCGGCCGAGGTGCGCCGGGTGCTGCTGGTCACCGGTGCCAGCGTCGAGGGCGCCACCGACGCCTGCGCCCAGGCCGAGCCGGGCGAGCTGCGGGCCGGTCCCAACGCGCGGAAGATCCTGGCGGGCCACCTGCGCCCCGGCGCCCACCCCGACAGCATCGCCGACCTCTCGCCCCGGGTGCGGGCCCTGCCCCTGCCCGTCGCCCCCCAGCTGCGCTGGGACCCGACCTTCTCCTGCTACCTGCCCTCGACCGTGCTCCATCGGGTGCGCGGCCACCAGGGCAGCTGGATGTCGGAGCTGCGCACCATCTCGGCGGTCTTCGTCCGGCTGCCGGATCTGCGTGCCGGCGCCCACCCCGAGCGCATGGACCAGGTCTTCGAGGCGGTCTGGCGGCCCATCCGGCGCCACGGCGGCATCGTCAACAAGCTCAACATCGACGAGAAGGGCGCCACGGTGCTCGCGGTCTTCGGGCTGCCACCCGAGGTGCACGAGGACGGCGCCGCACGGGCCTGTCTCGCGGGCCTCGACATCGTCGCCGCCATGGCCACCGTGGACGGCGAGGCCCAGGTGGGCATCGCGACGGGCCGGGCCTTCTGCGGCGAGGTCGGCGCGGTCGACCGGCGGGAGTACACGGTCATCGGCGACGCCGTGAACACGGCCGCCCGCCTCATGCAGGCCGCCGCGAAGCGCTCCGACGGGGCCGGCGCCCCCCCCGTGCTCGTCGACGAAGAGACCGGCGTGCGCGCGAGCGGCCACATCGGCATGGAGGACCTCGGCGCTCTCCAGCTCAAGGGCAAGCGCGACGGCGTCTCGGTGTTCCGCCCCCAGCGCCAGCAGGCCCCCGCCCACAGCCGCCGGGTGCGCCTCGTGGCCCGCGACCACGTGCGCCAGCGGGTCGACGGCGTCGTCCAGGTGTTGATGCGCACGGGCCGGGGCGGCGCCATGCTCATCGCCGGCGGCGCCGGCCTCGGCAAGACGGCGCTGCTCGGTGCGCTCCACCCGGCCATCGAGGCCGCCGGCAGCCTCGTCGTGCGCACCCGGGCCGACGCCTTCCAGGCGACCAAGGCCGGCGCCAGCTTCGCCCCCGTCATCGCGGCCATCCTCGATGAGAACGACGCAACCGACGCCATCTTCGACACATTCAGCGACGAGGACCGCGGCATCCTGGGCACCCTGCGCGCGCTGCTGCCCGCCGCCCTGCACCTGCCCCCGGCGCCGCCCCCCTCCGGCCTCGAGGCCCGCGCCCTCCGTGCCCGCCAGGTCGAGGTGCTCGTCTCGCTGCTCGCCCGGGGAGCGGCGGCCCGGCCCACCACGGTGCTGCTCGACGACGCCCACCACCTCGACATGCTCTCCCTCGACCTGGTCTCGGCCCTCGCGACCGGCCAGACGCCCCTGCTGGTCGTACTCACCAGCCGCCCCCCACCCGACGCCCCGGACCACATCTGGTCCCGGCTCCGCCGCATCCCCGACCCCCTGCCCCTCGCCACCCTCGACCGCAGCGAGCAGGACCGCGTCGCCGCCGATCGGCTGGGCATCGGACGCCACGACCTGCCCCGCGACCTGGGCGCGCTGCTCTGGCAGCGGGCCGGCGGCAACCCGCTCTTCCTCACGGCCCTCATCGACGACCTGCTCCGGCGGGGCCTCGTGCGCACCGGCGGCGGCCACTGTGTGCTCGACCGCGCGGCGCTGCGGCGGGACGGCGCCGGCCTGCCGGTCACCCTCGAGGCGATGCTGCTCACCCGCCTCGACCGGCTCTCGACCGCCGCCCAGTTCACCTGCAAGGTGGCGGCGGTGCTGGGCACCCGCTTCCGGCTCAGCGAGCTCCTCGGCACCCACCCCCTCGTCAGCGAGCCCGACCGCATCCGGGCCGACCTCGCCGAGATGGCCCGGATGCGGGTGGCCGAGCCCGAGACCGGCACCCAGGAAGAGACCTGGCAGTTCCAGCATGTGCTCGTCCGGGACGCCATCTACGACATCCTGCCCAAGGCCCAGCGCGGGGCCCTCCACAGCCGGGCCGCCCAGGTGCTCACCCAGAACGCCGCGAGCCTCGGCCGCCGCACCGACTGGCGGGCCATCGCCGACCACTGGCAGGCCGCGGGCGAGTGGGCAGCGGCCACCCCCGCCCTGCTCCGGGCCGCCGACACCGCGGCGCGGGAGGGGCGCAACGCCGAGGCCATCGAGATCATCGGCGACCTCGACCGGCTGATCCTGGGCGCCCGGATCACCCTGGCCCCCGCCGAGGCCCAGGCCCGCCACCAGGTGCTCGGGGCCGCCCACCTCGCCAGCGCCGCGGTCGACAAGGCCCGCCGCCACCTCCGGGCCCTGCTCTCGCTGCTCGACGACCGCACGACCGGCCCCCTGCGCTGGCCGCGCCTCTGGCTGCTCGCCGCCGGCCTCCGCGCCCGCCTCCCCTGGGCCCGGCCCGCGGGCAGCGGGGAGAGCCTGCGCGCCCGCATCCAGGCCCACCTCCGCCTCGCCTGGCTGGAGCACCGGCACGGCACGGGCCCCCTGGCCCTCCAGCACGCCATGCGCGCCATGGTGCTCGCCGACGGCAGCCCCCAAGCCCCGGGCGCCGCCGCCCTCGTCGACCGGCTGCTCGCGACCCAGGGCCGCCAGCTCCCCGCCCGGTGGCGCCCCGCCCCCACCGACTCCTGGCATGTCGAGGTCACCCTCGCTGCCAACGCCTTCGCCCGGGCCAGCGACCAGTCCGAGCTCTCCCTGGCCATGGACCGCCTGCGGGGCCTCGTCGCCCAGCCCGCCGCCCGGCGCCAGAGCCTGGCCCGCGACCAGCTCCTCGTGCTCGTCAGCATCGTCCACATCCTGCGCGCCGAGCCCTACCGCATCCTCGACGAGCTCCACACCGCCGGCCACCGGGCCCGCAGCGCCAGCGCGGACGACACCGGCAGCGTCGGCTCGGCCACGGTCGAGGCCGTGCGCACCATCGGGCTCGCCACCTGCGGCACCTCCTGGACCCTCGGGAACACGGCCCTGCTCGAGGCCCAGCTCGAGACCGACCACGGCCCCGCCTTCCGGGCGCTGCTCCACACCGCCCTGGCCCGGGCGGCCTGGCACCAGTCCCGCTTCGAGGCGGCCGGCCACCACATCGGCCCGGCCCTCGCGGCCTGGGAGGAGGCCCCCGCCAGCCCCGAGCAGGTGCTTCCCGCGGTCGTTCTCGCTGACACCGTGCTCGCCTGGCTCCGCCGGGCCCAAGACGAGGGCTCGCCCATCGAGCGCGACGCCGCGACCTTCGCCGGCGAGGCGGTCCACCGCACCCTCACCCAGCTGGCCGAGCGGCTGCCCCTCGCCCGCTTCGTCCTGCTCGACTTCGAGGCCGGCCTCCACGGGGTGCTGGGCCACCGGCTCCGGGCCCGCTGGTCCCACCGCCGCGCCACCGCCGCCGCCGTCCACCTCGGCCTCTCTCGCGAGCGGCCCCCCGTCGTCGCCCTGGCCCCGCCGCCCGAGCGCAGCCCCGCCGTCCCCCCGGGCGCCCGCGCGAGCTCCCCGGCCGCGGCGACGTCCGACGCTCCCCCGCCGGCCGGCCGCCTGCGCTTCCTCGGCTAGCCCGGCGGGGCGTGTCTCGTTCTGCCCCGCGACGCCGCCAAGGGTGCATGCCTCCCCTCCCTCCGATAGGGTGCGCCAGCGGAATGAATGAGCATTCATTCACCCGAACGCTCCCGAACCCCACCCCGGCCGCACACGCCCTTCCGCGTGGGCCCCGGGGCCACCCATCGGAGACGAGATGGCTCTCGAGATCAACAAGGTCGCCGTTCTGGGCGCCGGCGTCATGGGCCAGGGCATCGCTGCCCACCTGGCCAACGCAGGCGTGCCCTCTGTGCTCTACGACATCGTGCCCCGGGACCTTCCCGACGGTGCCCCCCGCTCGAAGCTCGCCATCGACGGGCTCAAGAACGCCACCAAGCTCAAGCCCGCCGCCTTCTTCGAGAAGGGCCTCGCGAGCCTGATCACCCCGGCCAACTACGAAGACGACGGCGCCCTGCTCGCCGAGTGCGACCTCATCATCGAGGTGGTCGTCGAGCGCCTCGACATCAAGGCCAAGGTCTACGAGTGGGTCGCCGCCAACCGGCGCGAGGGCAGCATCGTCGCCTCGAACACCTCGGGCCTGAAGCTCGCCGACATGGCCGCCACCATGTCCGATGAGATGAAGCAGAACTTCCTCATCATGCACTTCTTCAACCCCGTGCGCTACATGCGCCTGCTCGAGCTGGTGGCCGGTCCCGAGACCGACCCCGCTGTGCTCCAGGCCGTCGCCGACTTCGGCGAGAAGCAGCTCGGCAAGGGCATCGTCTACGCCAAGGACACGCCGAACTTCGTCGCGAACCGCATCGGCACCTACGGCATCATCAGCGTCTTCAAGCACATGGCGCGCCTCGACATGACCATCGAGGAGGTCGACACCGTCTTCGGCCGCGCCGCCGGTCGCCCCAAGCTGGGCGTCTTCGGGCTGGCCGACCTCGTCGGTCTCGACACCATCGACCACGTCCTCGGCAACGTGCGCACGAACTGCCCCGACGACGACGAGGCCGAGGCCCACTTCACGCCCGACTGGTACAAGTCCCTCCTCGAGGAGGGCGCCCTCGGCAACAAGACCGGCAAGGGCTTCTACCAGCGCACCAAGCAGCGCGACGAGAAGGGCCGCCGCATCACCCTGGCCCGCAACTGGAAGACCGGCGAGTACGCGCCCAAGCAGCGCCCCCGCTTCGACTCCATCAAGCAGGCCATGGCCTTCAAGGACGACAGCGCCGCCGCCGTGCGCGCCCTGCTCCGGGGCGAGGACAAGGCCGCCGAGCTCGCCTGGGCCGTGACCGCCGACTCCCTCATCTACACCGCCAAGCGCATCCCCGAGATCGCTGACGACATCGTCAACATCGACCGCGGCATGCGCTGGGGCTTCAACTGGGATCTCGGTCCCTTCGAGTCCTGGGATGCCATCGGTGTGGCCGAGAGCGTCGCCCGCATGAAGGCCGAGGGCCGCACCGTGCCCGCGTGGGTCGAGCAGATGCTCGCCGCCGGCCGCGAGACCTTCTACGCCCTCGAGAACGGCCAGCGCACCTTCTGGTGCGCCGTGGACGGCGTGGCCAAGCCCATGCCCGACAGCGACGGCTGGCTCTGGGTCGCCGACGTCAAGGCCACGAAGGGCGTCGTCAAGAAGAACGACTGCGCCAGCATCATCGACATCGGCGACGGCTGCCTGCTGCTCGAGTTCACGAAGCCCGGCCAGTTCAACGCCCTCGAGCAGGGCATGTTCGAGGCCTACAACGACGCCCTCGACATGCTCGACGCCGGCGACTTCGCCGCCCTCGTCGTCGGCAACCAGGGCGCCAGCAACGGCACCTTCCGTCCCTCGGTGGGCCCCTCCGGCCAGGCCTTCTGCGCCGGCGCCAACCTGATGATGGTCGGCATGGCCGCCATGCAGGGCCAGTGGGACCAGGTCTCCGAGATGATCAAGGGCATGCAGGACGTGCTCAAGCGCGCCCAGTACAGCAAGGCCCCGGTCGTCACGGCGCCCTACGCCCTCGTGCTCGGCGGCGGCCTCGAGGTCTCGATGCAGTCCGCGGCCACCGTGGCCACCGGCGAGGTCTTCATGGGCCTGGTCGAGGCCGGCATGGGCCTGCTGCCCGCCGGCGGCGGCTGCAAGGAGATGCTCCGGCGCTACCTGGGCGGCGTGCCCAAGGCCGTCAACTACGACCCGAACCCGTTCATTCAGGCCGCCTTCCTGAACATGGGCCTGGCCAAGGTCTCGACCTCCGCGGCCGAAGCCAAGGCCATGCTCTACCTGCGGCCCGAAGACAAGGTCGTCATGGACGCCGACCGCATCATCCACGAGGCCAAGAAGACCGCCCTCGGTCTCGCGGCCAGCGGCTACCAGCCGCCCGCCCCCACCACCTTCAAGGTGCCCGGGCGCAGCGGTGTGGGCCCCATCCCGATGCAGCTCAACGACTTCCACGCCGGCGGCAAGGCCACCGGCCACGACGTCACGGTGGCCCTCAAGATCGCCCACGTCCTGTGCGGCGGCGACGTGGCCAACGGTGCCATCGTCGACGAGCAGCACATTCTCGACCTCGAGCGCGAGGGCTTCCTGAGCCTGCTCGGCACCGAGAAGACCCAGGCCCGCATCATGCACTTCATCCAGACCGGCAAGCCGCTCCGCAACTGAGCGGACGCGACCACCCCCCAACATCTCCAGAGGAACACGATGAGCAAGAACCCCCGTGATCCCGTCGTGGTCGCCGCGGTCCGCACCCCGGTGACCAAGGCCCGCAAGGGTGGCCTCAAGGACACCCGTCCCGACGATCTCATGATCGTGGCCATCAAGGGCCTGCTGGCCAAGGTGCCCGGCTTCGACCCCGCCCACATCGAGGACGTCGTCATCGGCACGGCATTCCCCGAGGCCGAGCAGGGCATGAACATGGCCAAGATCGTCGCCATGGGCGCCGGTCTGCCCGACACCGTGCCGGGCCTGACCATCAACCGCTTCTGCTCCAGCGGCCTCCAGTCGCTGGCCCAGGCGGCGGCCGCCATCCAGGCCGGCTGGATCGACGCCGCCGGTGAGGGCGCAGTCGAGATCGGAAGAGCACACGTCTG
>CAXQUZ010000764.1:0-6045 GCA_964226865.1 Myxococcota bacterium
CTACACGACGCTCGTCCGATCTCTCGTGGGCGCCGCCGGTGACGAGAACGCCTACCACCACAACTTCCCCGCGATGCTCAACAACGTGGTCTACACCCACAGCATCCGGCACAACTCGCTCGACGAAGACTCGGCCATCTACAGCTACTCCAACACCTGGAACTGCAACAACTACGGGGCCCGGCTGACGGTGGTGGCCCCCTCGAGCGCCTGCGCGACCGGCTCGGTGGCCAAGATCACCGGCATGGTCGGCCTCATCCACAGCGCCGCCCGGGACGCGGGCATCACGCTGCACGCCGGCGAGGTCAACCAGCTGCTCAACATGACGGCCGACGACATCTGGCTGAGCGACGACGAGCGCGACACCAGCAAGGCCTACCCCTCGCGCGAGGGCTGGGACGCCTTCTTCGGCTACGGCCGCGTCAACGCGGCGGCGGCTGTCGAGGCGGTGGCGGCCGGCGAGATCCCGCCCTGGGTGTCGATCGACAGCCCCGACTGGTTCGAGCCCATCCACCCGGGCTCGGTGCCCACCCTCGAGGTCCGCGGCACGGTCTCGGCCGAGCGCGCCGCCAGCTTCACCTACACCGTCGAGCTCGGCCGGGGCCACGACCCGTCCAGCTGGACGACCGTCGGCGAAGGCAGCGGATCGGGCGTGGAGGAGGGCGTTCTCGCGACCATCGACCTGTCGGCCCAGACCTGGAGCCCCCTGCCCGAGGCCGACCCCAGCGAGGGGGTCATCGAGCGCCTCGAGCGGGTCAGCGCCAACCAGCTCACCGTGCGGGTGCGGGTCACCGACGACCAGGGCCGGGTGGGCGAGATGCGCAAGGCCTTCCACCTCGACGCCGATCCCGATCTGCTGCCGGGCTGGCCGCTCCAGATGCCCGCCTCGGCCGAGTCGTCTCCCATCCTCGCCGATCTCGACGGCGACGCCGTCTTCGAGGTCATCGTGGCCACCAGCGACGGCCAGGTGCACGCCCTCGACGGCACCGGCGCGCCCCTGCCGGGCTGGCCCGTGCGCACGGCCCCGGTGGCCGACTTCGCCACGGGCGCGGCCGTGGCCGACGGTGCCATTCCGGTGCTGCACGACGGCATCCTGGGCGGCACGGCGGCCGCCGATGTCGACGGCGACGGCACGGTCGAGGTCTTCGCCGCCACCCTCGCGGGCTTCGTCTACGGCTGGCACGCCGATGGCAGCCCGGTCGCGGGCTTCCCGGTCGAGATCGTCGGCCGCGCCCCCGAGGAGTACAGCACGGCCAACACCTGGGACCAGGGCTTCATCGGCGCCCCGGCCCTCTACGACCTCGACGACGACGGCGACCTCGAGATCGTGGCCGCCGCCATGGACCAGCGCCTCTACGTGTGGGACCACGACGGCGCCCTGTGGGGCCCCTACCCGGTCGAGGCCTGCCACCCGCTCACCTGCGGGGTCCAGGGCCGGCGCATCGTGACCAGCCCCGCCATCGGAGACGTCGACGGCGACGGCGATCCCGACATCGCCATCGGCAGCAACGAGGGCCCCAACGACGGCCGCATGGTCGTGTCCCACCTCTTCGACGGCCACTCGGGCACCCAGCTGCCCAACTGGCCCCGCACGGACGTGGGCCTCGTCAACGAGTCGGTGCTGCTGCCGCTGCTCGGCGAGGGCCACCCCGCCTCGATGGCCCGCGCCGACGTCGACGGCGACGGCGACCTCGAGCTGGCCAACCCAATCCTCTTCGGCACCCTGGGCCTGCTCCACCACGACGGCGAGACGGCCCTCGACCTGCCCCACTTCGCCCAGGACTACCCCGAGGGCACCAACGTCGATCCCGTGCGCGCCCCGTCGATGGTCCAGTTCGTGACCAACCCGGCCTTCGGCGACCTCACGGGCGACGGCACCCCCGACTACGTGCTCGGCGGCGCCTCGACCTTCGGCCTCGTGGCCATGGCCCTCACCGAGTTCGTCGAGTTCCAGCACCTCGTGAGCGCCTGGGACGGGGCCACCGGCGCCTACCTGCCCGGCTGGCCGCGCCAGATCGAAGACTTCCAGTTCCTGCTGGCGCCGGTCATCGCCGACGTCTCGGGCGACGGCAAGGCCGAGGCGGTCTACGCCAGCGCCGGCTACGTCGCCCACGCCTGGGACGCGGACGGCGCCGTGCCCACGGGCTGGCCCAAGACCACGGGCCAGTGGGTGCTCGGCAGCCCGGCCATCGGGGACATCGACGGCGACGGCTACCTCGACGTCGTGCTCTCGACGCGCGAGGGCTACCTCTACGGCTGGACGACCGGCGGGGCCGCCGACCAGGACGTCCAGTGGCAGAGCCAGTTCCACGACGCCGCCAACACGGGCAACTACCACACCCCGCTGATGGCCCAGGCCGGCCCGCCGGCCACCGCGGGCGGCGACGACGGGGACGGGGTCGACAGCGAGGCCAAGCTCCAGGGCTGTGGCTGCGCCCGCGGCAGCGACGCCGGGCTGCTCTTCGTGCCCCTGCTCGGTCTCGGGGCCCTCGCCCGCCGGCGCCGCCGCCGCTGAAGCCCGCCCGCCGGGGCTGCGGGTCGTGCCCCGCGGCCCCAGTCCCCAGACACAGCGCGCACCCGGGTCCCAAGAAGCAGGGCGCCGGGGGCGAGGCGGGCGCTCCGGGCGCGGCCCGGGGCGGCAGGCTCAGAGCTCGTCGGGAAGCAGGTGGCCGCTGCGGTCGCGCTTGGTCGCGAGGTAGCTGCGGTTGTGGGCGTTGGGCTCCATGATGTGGGGGATGCGGTCGACGACGGGGATGCCGTTGTCTTCCAGGCCCTTCTGCTTGTTCGGGTTGTTCGAGATGAGGCGCACGCTCTGGATGCCGAGCAGCCGCACGATGTCGGCGGCGACCTCGTAGGTGCGGAGGTCGTCGTCGAAGCCGAGGGCGTGGTTGGCGGCGACGGTGTCGAGGCCGCCGTCCTGGAGGGCATAGGCGCGGATCTTGTTGACAAGACCGATGCCGCGGCCTTCCTGGCGCAGGTAGACGACGACGCCGAAGCCCTCGCGGCCGATGCGCGCCAGGGCGGCCTCGAGCTGGTCGCGACAGTCGCAGCGCAGGCTGCCCATCACATCGCCGGTGAAGCACTCGCTGTGGAGGCGGACGGGCACGGCCTCGCGGCCCCGCACGTCGCCGGCGACGACCGCGCCGTACTCGTGGTTGTCGACGGAGGAGTCGAAGGCGTAGACGCGGAAGTCGCCGAAGCGCGAGGGCATGTTGGCCTCGGCGCGCAGGGTGGCGAAGCGGCCAGTCGCGAGCGTGGGCCGGGCGGCTTTCTGGTTCATGAAACTCTTGGGGGCCTCGGGTTGAGGCAACCACGCGGGTCGGGGTCGACCCTTGCCGCGAGCCGGGACGCCGGGGCGTCGAGACGCGGGGGCCACGTGGGGTGCCAGGGTGCCCACCGCATGTGGGCAGACCCAGGGTATCGGCTGTGGTGGCGGCGTCAATGGTGGGGGACCCGATTCGTGCACATGGTCTGCATTGGGCTTTGTTCATGGACGCACAGGGCCAGACCGGCGGCCGGGATCCGGTTAGGGGCCGGCGCTCTGGCAGCGGGTGGATCCCCGCCGGATCCGGTCGCCCTCTGGCCCCATGGAAGCGCCCCGTCCCCCGTCGCTCTCGGTGGCCGGGGCCCCCGCCGACCCGCCCGCTGCCCGGTCTCCTCCTCCCCACTGCGAGCCGCGTCCATGTCCCAGTCCACCCAGTCCTCTGCGCCCACGCTCTCGGGCGGGGCCGTCCTCGACGTGCTCGCCGCCCGGGGCTTCCTCAAGCAGTCCACCGATCTGGACGCCCTGCGCGCCCACATGGACGCCGGCCCGGTCACCTTCTACGTCGGCTTCGATCCGACCGGCGACAGCCTCCACGTGGGCCACCTGCTGCCCATCATGGCCATGAGCTGGCTGCAGCGGGCCGGCCACAAGCCCGTCATCGTGCACGGCGGCGGCACGGCCATGGTCGGCGACCCCAGCGGCAAGACCAAGACCCGCGACATGATCACGCCGGCCCAGATCGCCGACAACCTCGCCGGCCAGCGCCCCCAGTTCGACCGCTTCCTCGACGTGGCCCCGGCGGGCACCGAGCCCGGCCCCGGCCAGGCCCGCCTGCTCGACAACGCCGGCTGGCTGCTGTCGCTGAACTACGTCGACTTCCTGCGCGAGATCGGCCGCCACTTCTCGGTCAACCGCATGCTCTCGGCCGAGGGGGCCCGCCAGCGGCTCGAGCGCAACCAGGGGCTGAGCTTCATCGAGTTCAACTACCACCTGCTCCAGAGCTTCGACTTCCTCCACCTGCACCGGGCCCTGGGCTGCACCCTGCAGATGGGCGGCGACGACCAGTGGTTCAACATCCTCGGCGGCATCGACCTCATCCGCCGGGAGGCGGGCGCCGAGGCCCACGCGCTGACCGTGCCCCTCATCCTCACGGCCGACGGCAAGAAGATGGGCAAGACCGAGTCGGGGGCCGTGTTCCTCGACGCCGCCAAGGTCTCGCCCTTCGACTACTACCAGTTCTGGATCAACGTCCAGGATGCTGATGTCGAGCGCTTTCTCAAGTTCTACACCTGGCTGCCCCTCGGGCGCATCGCCGAGCTGGCGGCCCTCGAGGGTGCCCGGGTGCGCGAGGCCAAGGCCGTGCTCGCCTTCGAGGCCACCCGCATGGCCCACGGCGAGGCGGCGGCGGTGGAGGCCCGGGCGGCGGCCCAGGCCCTCTTCGCCGGCGGCGGCCAGGCCACGGCGGCCCCGACCCACGCCACGGCCTTCCCCGTCTCGGTGGTCGACGCCCTGGTCGACGCGGGCCTCGTGGCCAGCAAGGGCCAGGTGCGGCGGCTGGTGAAGCAGGGCGGCGTCAGCCTCGAGATCGACGGCAAGAAGACCAAGGTGACCGACGCCGAGGCCCTCATCGCGGGCCCCGCCGTGCTCTGGAAGGGCAAGAAGAACCCGCTGCAGCTCGTCGAGGGCTGAGCCGCGGCCCTCACTCAGCGGCGGCGGCGTCCCCCCGGGCCTCGGTGATGAGGGCCCGGTTCTGGGCGCCGGTGCTGCGGTGGAGCCACCGGGGCGCCTCGAACTCGACCCAGGGCCGGTCGTCCGTGTTGCGGGGGGCCCGGCCCGCGAGGCGGGCGAGCTGGCGGGGGCCGAGGGTGGGGGCCAGGGGCAGATCGGCGGGCAGGGGCAGGGGGCCGGCCGGGCTGCCGATGAGCAGGGCGTCGGCCCCGGGAATGCTCTCGAAGAGCCAGGTCTCGGGGAACACGGCCAGGAAGCTGCGCACGAGTGACTGGAAGGCCCGGGGCGGCAGGGCGTAGAGCTGGACCCACTGGCAGAAGACGCCGTCGGGGGCGAGGCGCTGGCGGCCGAGGGTCCAGTACTGGACCGTGAACAGGTTGCTCACCCCGGTGAGCCAGGGGTTGCTGGGCTCGCTGATGATCACGGGCCACCGGCGCCCGGGGCGGGCCAGCCAGGCGCGGGCGTCGTCGACGATGACGTCGGCACGGGGATCTTCGAGCAGGTTGCCGTTGACATGGGCAAAGTGGGGGGCGGCCCGGAGCACGGCGGGCTCGAGCTCGATGACGGTCACGGCGGGGGCCCCGGCGGCGAGGGCGGCGCCGGCGGTGACGCCGCTGGCGAGGCCCACCACGGCGGTCTCGGGGGCCGGGTGGCGGGCCCGGGCGATGCGGACGGGCAGGCTGCCCGAGAGCAGCTGGGTGGGCATGTCGTCGCCGGTCGAGGCGTCGACCTTGCCGTTGAGCGACAGCCAGCGGTTGCCCGTGCGGGCGCTCTCGCCGACGGCCACCGAGGCGCTCTGGCCGTCCTCGTAGAAGCGCAGGCTCCAGCCCTCGTGGGCGAAGCGGTCGATGGCACGCGGCGACAGATCGGCGAAGTCGCTGACCCGGAGGCCGAGGCCCACGGCGTAGAGGGCCGCGTCCCAGGCGGGGGCCAGCGGCAACAGCAGCACGCCCCCGAGGGCCACCGCTTATGGTGTTTATGTGGGTATGAAAGCTTGTGCTAAAGCTCAATTTGGTTCTGATTCTTTAGAAGGAAAGAAAGTTGGAGTCCAA
>CAXQUZ010000765.1:0-6353 GCA_964226865.1 Myxococcota bacterium
GTTGGCATGAGCGTTGGCGGCAAAACGGATTCATGCGGATGTTTCGTGAACTGGTGAGCGAGTGCGAAGTGCTGCCGCGCCTGGCGCGCTTCGCTGACGGCGAGCGCCGCCTGACCAACCTCTTGCACTTGGCCGAATGTGTCGCTGCCGGTGCTTCCCGTCAGACGGATATTCCGGCCGCGTTGAACTGGTTTTCTACGATGCGCCAGGATCCCGTGGAGGCAGAAGAATCGACTCTGTTGCGTCTGGAAAGTGACGACCACCGCGTGCGGATTGTCACGATGCATGCCAGCAAGGGTCTGCAATATCCGGTGGTATTCGTCCCCTTTGCCTGGGAAGGCACGCTGAGATCCCAGCAGGCGTCGAGCGTGTTTTTCCATGATGCCTCGGACCACGACAGCCTTTGGGTGGATTTTGGTTCGGAGAATTTCGAGATCCACCAGGCGCGTGCTGAAGAAGAGGAACTCGCCGAGAATCTGAGACTGTTGTATGTCGCACTGACCCGGGCACAAAGCCGCTGTTATCTGACTTATGGCGCGGTAAACGTCTGTCCAGGGGGGCGTGACGGTGGGCGACCGGGTCGAGCTCACGCTCCAGCTCGGCGTCGAGGACACCCTGCGCGGAGAGGGACGCCTCGCGCCGCTGGCCGGCGGGCTAGGGGTGCACCTCTGGCTGTGAGGGAGCGCGCGTGAAGGGACGGTTCAGGGACTACGGGCTGCGGGACCGCAAGCGGGCGAAGACCCGCGTGGCGCTCGTCGAGGCGCTGGTGCCGCGGCTCGCGAGCCGGTCGCTCGACGACATCTCCGTCGCCGAGCTGGCCGACGAGGTGGGGGTGTCGGCGGGCACCGTGTTCAACTACTTTCCGACCAAGGCCCAGCTGCTCACCCACACCATCCAGCTCTGGTCGCTGCGCATGGCCCGCCACTTTCGCGACCACCTCGCGGCCCACGGCCACCCCCTCGCGGCCGTCGAGGCGCTCTACCTCGAGACCGCCACCGAACTCCGCGCAGGGCCGGGCGTGATGATGGAGATCATCGCCCACCAGGCCCGCCACGGGCACCTCGAGGCGCCCGAGGTGGAGCTCGTCGAGCGGCTGCTCTACCTCGACGACGACCCCGACGCCGCCACCCTCACCGACCGCGGCGCCGGCGAGCTCATCGCCGCCTCCCACATCGCCGCCGTGCAGCGCGGCATCCTCCCCGGCGACACCCACATCGAGCTGCTCACCCTGGGCATCGCGTCGGTCTTCTTCGGGGTGCCGCTGCTCGTGGGCCACGACCAGCCCGAGGCCGTGGGACCGCTCTACCAGCTCCAGCTCCGCACGGTGTGGCGCGGGGCGGGCGCGGACCTGTCGGGCATGCCGCCGCTCCTGGCGCCGCCGGCCGCGCAGGCCCCGGCGCCCTGACGGAGAGCGGGGTCCGGGGCAGGTCCGACCGGCAGAGCGGCGTCTGATCCGCGAAGGGTGACACCCGGCGGGACGCGTGCGACAACGGAGCCTCTGGAGGTCCCATGCGCCGCGTTCTCGCTCTGCTCTCGCTGCTCGGTCTCACGCTGGCGTGCGCCGCCTGTGACGGAGGCGACGGCAAGGACACCGGGGCGGGCAGCGGCACGGCGGGGGGCGCCGAGGGCACCGACGGCGACGACGGCACGGACGAGGGCACGGACGGCGGCGGGGACGACACGGGCACGGCCCCGGCGGCCACGGTGGTGGTCTCGTCGGTGCGCAGCCTCGCGCCGGCCACGCTGCCCGAGGCCGAGGGCGGTGTCGTGCAGCTCGCCGTGCGGGCCGCGGCCACCGACGCGGCGGGCGCGGCCGTGCCCCTCGAGACGGCGCTGGCCGCCACCTCCTTCGCGGTGCTGCTCGGGGGCGGCGCCGAGCTGGACTGCACGGCCGAAGACGGCGGTGACGGCCTGCTCCACCTCACCTTCACGGTGCCGCCCGGGCTCGCGCCGGAGGCCGGCGGCCGCATCGACGCGACCCTGCTGGTGGACGGGGTGGCCGGGCCCGTGCTGCCCATCCGGGTGCACACCGACGAGAGCAGCCTGCTCCAGAGCTTCACCGGCGACCCCACTGGCCACATTGCCCTGCCGGAGGCGGCCGAGCGGCTGGGCACGGTCTGCGACACCCTCGTGGTGGATGCGGACGGCGACGGGCTCGTGGAGGTCATCACCGTCGGCGTGATCGACGGCGGCTTCGCGGTGGGCATGTGTGCCGCGACGGGCGCGGCGGACGCGACCGTGTGGGTCTGTGACGACAAGACCTTCGCGGTGGAGGGCTCGCGCGGCGGCGAGCGCTGTGGCGAGACCGACCACTTCCTCGTCGACGGGGGCGGGGTGGGGGTCATCGCCACGGCCGTCGACGCGGCGGGCCAGCTCTCGGTGCTGGGCCCCTTCGAGGCGGACGGCCGGGGCTTCGGCACCCCGTCGGGGGTCGGCCTCTCGGGCGCGGGCGCCCTCGGCGTCGTGTTCGGGCTCAACAACACCAAGAAGGACCCGGAGACCCCCGCCATCGAGACCATGGGGGTGCAGGGCGGCATGGGCAGCTGGACGGGGGTCTTCGACGGGCCCGCGGGCCGCTGGGAGTGGCGCA
This sequence comes from Myxococcota bacterium, assembly GCA_964226865.1. Classification (GTDB taxonomy): domain Bacteria; phylum Myxococcota_A; class UBA796; order UBA796; family UBA2385; genus CAXQUZ01. The sequence continues at coordinate 2,591 of CAXQUZ010000765.1, forward strand.
GCCTGGGGGGCTACGAGGCTGCCGCCTACGGCGAGGGCAAGGTGGTCGCCGGGCTCACGGGCGCTGAGGCGCTCTGGGGGCTCTCGGGAGGGGCGTCGCTCGTGTGGACCCTCGACGCCCCGGCGGCCAGCTCGGGCCGCAAGCTGCTGGTCGAGGTGACCGTGCCCGACGGCGAGACCAAGTCGCTCTCGCGGGCGCGCCAGATCGAGCTGGACCACCCGGGCTTCGCGGTCGAGGCCGCGGCCGGGGTCTTCGGAGACGTCGACGGCGACGACATTCCCGAGCTTGTGCTCGAGGTGTGGGGCGAGGGGCGCTGGGCGGCCTGGCTGGTGCCCGCCGCCACCGACAAGGCCGACACCCGCCCGGTCACCCGGCTGCAGAGCGGCCTCGGCGAGCACGTGGGCTGGGTCCAGGCCCACCCGGGGGCGGAGGGCGCCGTCCAGAGCAGCTTCACCCTCACCGGCGCCGACGGCGACACCCTCTCGGCGGTGGTGCCCGTCTTCTCGGGGGTGGGCGCCACGGCGGAGGCCCTGTCCGACACGGCAGAGCTCGTCGAGGTGTCGTGGGATCCAGGCTGGCTCTCGACGGGCAGCACGGGCGAGGCGTGGGCCACGGAGGTCTATGCGCACGGCGCCCTCCGCCGCGGCGAGCCCAGCGAGAAGCGCCGGGGCATCTGCTGTCACGGCAAGTGCTTCGCGTCGCCGGGCTACGGCGGTGCGGGCCGGCTCACCACCGGCGGCGGCGCGGGCCGCACGGCAGCGAGCATGGAGGCGGGGGCCCGCGCCTTCGTGAGCGTCGATCCCGGGGGCGGCGGCCTCATGCTCGCGGGCAAGGGCAACCGGCCCGGCGCGCCCAAGGGCATGGTCCGCTCGGCGCGCATCCGTCCGCTGGTCTCGAACGACAACGGCGGCGCGCTCGGGCTCTTCGACGGCGAGACCCTGGTGGGCGAGCTGGAGGCCGCCGCCGCGGTGGCCGCCACCGCCGAGGCCGAGGACGGCACCGCCACCGTGCTCGTCTTCGTGCCCCGGTCGGTCGCAGCCAGCGCCGACGACAGCGCCGAGCCGGCCGTCGTCCAGGTCGACCTCAGCATCCGCTTCGGCGCGGGCAGCTCGTCCCAGCTGGTGCTGCCGCCCGCCACCACCGCCGGCGGCACCACCGTGCCCGTGCTGCTCTCGCAGGAGGTCTCGGCCGAGGGCGGGGTGCTGCTCGGCTGGCGCGACGGCAAGGGCCAGGCCTGGCTGGGCGTCGTCGACCTCGCCGGTGCGGTGGACGGCGTGGCCCGCGAGGCGGTGCCCTTCCTCCAGGGCCCGGTCGCCGTGGGCGCCCCGCTGGTGGATCCCGACGACGGGCTCGGCCTCTCCACGGGCCGCCCGGGCATGGTGCCCGTCGACCAGGGCATCATCGCCGACACCCCCTTCCTCTCGATGGAAGACCTCGAGACCCGCTTCGAAGACTGGGAGGAGCCCCTCGAGGTGCCCCTCGACCAGGGCGTGGGCGCCTACGGGCCGGTGGCCCTGGTGGTGGGCACCGAGGCCGGCGGGGTCGAGACGCGCTACCTGCCGCCCACCGACTCCCTCGATGCCGTAGAGACGGTCGTTCTCGTCGAAGAAGAGGCCCCGTCCTCCACGACCCCGGTGCCCCAGCTCTCCGCCCACCTCGTCGCCGACGCCCCGGCCGTGCTGGTGCTGGCCTCGACCGCGGGCGTGGTCGATCTGATGCTGGTGGACGACGCCGGCCCCCAGGCCGAGGAGCCCAGCGTCGTGGTCTTCGACGGGGCAGAGGTGGTGCTCGGCGCCCTGGCGGCGGGCGACCTCAACGGCGACGGCATCGCGGATCTGGTGCTGCCCGCGGGCACGCAGACCCAGCTCGCCCTGTCGGACGGCACGGGCGGCCTGCTCCCGACCACGGTCGACCCGGCCACCCTGCTGGGCTTCGACCGCGTTCTCACCGGCGGGGGCCCCGGCCAGGAGGCGTCCCTCGACCCGGCCGGGGGCCGCGGGCTGACCCTGGGCGGGCCGGCCCTGGGGGACTGGACCCTGGGCGCCGAGTAGGCACGCCGGGGGCCTTCAGAAGGCCATGCCCAGGTGGAACTGGAAGGCCAGGGCCACCCCCAGCTCGTCGAACATCCGGTCGTCCGCGACCCCCGGGTAGGGGTTCGTGGTGATCCGGCTGCGGGTGGTGGGGCCGATGGCGACGTTGGTGCCCACCGAGACGCCCTGCGGACGGGTGAGCTGGAGGCCGTAGCCGCCGAGCAGGAACAGGTGGTGGAGGGTCGTCGGGTAGTGGGTCTGGAGCTGGTTGCGGACGGCGGCCGCGCGCCCGATCAGGTAGAGGTCGAGGGCGTTGCCGGTGCCGTTCGGGAAGACCTTGGCGTTGAGCTCGCCGCTCAGGACCCGCTGGTCGGTGCGGATGTAGGGGTGGAGGCCGACGCCGGCCTCGAGCTGGGTCTTGCCGAGCCGCAGCGTCGCGCTGGGCACGAGCCGCATGGCCATGACCTCGCCGTTGACGCTCGTGTTGAGGGCCACCCCCCAGCGCGGGGCGGCGGCGTGGCCGAGCAGCGGGCAGAGGCAGAGCAGCAGCACGGCGAGCGCGCGGATCCAGCGGGGGGTGCGCTCAGCCATCGCGCTCGCTCCGCTCGACGACGGCCACGACCCGGCGGTAGACCCGCTCCAGCTCGAGCCAGAACAGCCCGTTGTGGCTCGTGTTCACGAACTGCACGACCACCGTGTCGATGTGGGGGTGGTAGCGCACGATGCTGCAGTAGCCCGTGACCCAGCCCGTGTGGTCGTAGGGGTAGACCGAGGTGTAGATGGCCTGCTCGGTGGGGCTCAGCAGGGTGCCGTCGATGAGCGCGCGGACGAAGGTGGCCACGTCCTCGGCCGAGGCGACCATCGAGCCGCCCGGGCGGGTGTGGGCCTCGCGGGTCTTCATGTCGGGCCCGAAGCCGATGAGGTAGCCGCTCATCAGCGCGTCGGGGTCCACCTCGCTCGCCAGGTGGAAGGTCTGGTCGAGGCCCAGGGGGTCGAGGATCTCGCTGTCGATGAAGTCGTGGTGGGAGTGGCCGAGGGTCCGGTCGAGGATCTCGCCGATCAGCAGGTAGTTGGTGTTCGAGTAGCGGTAGCGGGCGCCGGGGGCGAAGTCGGCGGGCGCGCCGTAGACGAGCGCGGCCGTGTCGAGGTAGGGCGCGTCGGGGTCGCCGGGGTAGTCCGGGTGGTGGATGAAGTCGGGGATGCCGCTGCGGTGGCGGAGCATCATGCGCAGCGTGATCTCGTCGGCGTTGTCGATGCGGCCCCGGACCTCGGGCAGCAGCGCGCCGAGGGTGTCGCCGAGGGCCAGCTCTCCGTCGGCCACCAGCATCGTGGTTGCCGCCGCGATGTAGAGCTTGCTGATGCTCGCGATCTTGAAGAGCGTGTGGGGGTCGGCCGGGATCTGTGCGTCCCGGTCGTTCCAGCCGGCGGCGTAGAAGCGCGCGTGGCCGGGGCGGTCGGTGTGGACGACGATGCCGTCGAAGCCGCGGTCGAGGGCGGCGTCGACCTCCCCTTGCACGGTGGGTGCGAGGGGCTTGAGGCGCAGGCTGCAGCCGGTCGCGGGGAGGGCGGCCAGGCCCAGGGCGCCGGCGAGCGCCACCGTGCGCGCCCGGGGCCGCCGGGGGGAGGTGGGGAGCATGGGGTGGTCCTCGGCGGGGCGGGGATCAGGCCGCGGCCGGGGCGCGCGCGGGCGCAAAGATCGGAAGAGCACACGTCTGAACTCCAGTCACCGCATG
>CAXQUZ010000766.1:0-6888 GCA_964226865.1 Myxococcota bacterium
CAGGCCCTGATCAAGGCCGGCGTGGTCCAGGTCGGCGGGCTGGTGCGCGACCGACCGGCCGCCCAGGTCGACCCAGGGGTCGACGTCAAGGTGGTGGCCGCCGTGGCCCCCTTCGTCAGCCGCGCCGGCGGCAAGCTCGACCACGCCCTCGGCTCGTTCGGGGTCGAGGTGGCCGGCAAGGTCTGCGCGGATCTGGGCGCCAGCACGGGGGGCTTCACCGACTGCCTGCTGCGGCGGGGGGCCGAGACCGTCTACGCGATCGACGTGGGCTACGGCCAGCTCGCCTGGAAGCTGCGCCAGGACCCGCGCGTGGTCGTGATGGAGCGGACCAACGCCCGCCACCTCGAGGCGCTGCCGGTCCCCCCTCAGCTCGTGGTGGGCGACCTCTCCTTCATCTCGCTGCGCCTCATCCTTCCCGCGGTGCTGCGCATCGCCGCGCCCGGCGCCACGGCCGTCCTGCTCATCAAGCCCCAGTTCGAGGCGGGCCCCGAGGGCATCGGCCACGGCGGCCGGGTGAAGAGCGACGCCGTCCGGGCGGCGGCCATCGAGACCGTGCTCGGCCACGCCCGCGAGCTCGGCTGCACCGTGCGCGGCCACGAGCCCAGCTCCGTGCCCGGGGCCAAGAGCGGCAACGTCGAGGAGCTGGTCCACCTCGCGCTGCCGGGGTCGCCCGCGTGAGGCCGCCCGTGCTGCTCTTCGCCCACGGCAGCGGCGCGGGCCACGACCACCCGTGGATGCAGGCCTGGGCCGCCCGCCTCGGCCGCCTCGCGCCCGTGCGTCCCCTCACCTACGCCTACCGCGCCGCCGGCAAGCGCTTCCCGAGCCGGCTCCCGGCGCTGGTCGACGAGCACCTCGCCGCGGCCCGTGCCGCCCAGGACGCCGGCCCGCTCGTGCTCGTGGGCAAGTCCCTGGGCAGCCGGGTGGGCTGTGTGGTCGCCGCCGAGCTCGCCGCCTCCGGCCACCCACCCGCCGGCGTCGTCTGCCTGGGCTACCCCCTGCGCTCCCAGGCCAAGACGCCCACGCTCCGGGACGCGCCCCTGCGCGCGCTGCCGGTGCCCGCGCTCTTCGTCCAGGGCACCCGAGACCCGCTGGCCCCCCTGCCGCTGCTGGAGAGCACCCTCGGAGAGACGGCCCAAGATCACGATGTACACGTCGTCTTGGATGGTGACCACTCCCTGCTCTGCCGCAAGCGCCCCCTCAAGGCCGCGGGCCTCACCCAAGAGGATCGGGACGCGGCCGCACTGGCCGCCGTGGAGGGCTACCTTCAGCGCCGGGGGGTGCTCCCATGACACCGCTGCTGCTCGTCCTTGCCCTCGGCTGTGATCCGGCCCCCGCGGCCCTGCCACCGCCGCAGCAGACCCAGGCCATCGCCACGGGCGGCAAGGTCCACATGGGCCGGGTGCGGGGCTTTCTCGCGCGCCCCAGCTCCCGAGAAGGGCTGCTGCCCGGGGTGCTGCTGCTCGTCGAGGCCGACGGCGAGGCGGCCCAGCGGGCGGCCCTCGGGATCGCCGAGGCCGGCAGCGTCGTGCTGGCCATCGCTCCGGACGTGCCGGAGCCGGCGGCCCGGGCCTACCTCGAGGGCATGCCGGCCACCGATCCCGCGCGCATCCAGACCGACTGCCGCCGCGCGGCCTGCCCGTGAGCCCGCGCCCGCGCCTCGCCGACCGGATCGGCTTCCTGCGCAGCCTGTCGAAGGGCCTCGCCCGCGGGGCCTTCTTCCCCGACCGGGGCGCCGGCCCCCCCGCCCCGGCCCCCGGCGGCAGCGCCCCACCCCCGCGCCCCCGCTGGGGCAACGGCGCCGGCGACTTCCAGCCCACCACCCATCGCCTCACCCTCGCGGGCCTCGGCCGCCCCCTGTCGATCTGGCACCTCACCGACATCCACATCCGGGAGCAGGGCCCCTGGCTCGACGCCCTCTGCGCGGCCACCGCCGCCCTGCCGCCAGCGGACCTCGTGCTGTTGACCGGGGATCTCGTGACCACCGGGTGGCGCCCCGCGGCCGCCCGCCAGTGGCTCGCCAGCCTGCCCACCGGGCGGCTCGGGCGCTTCGCCGTGCTGGGCAACTGGGAGCACTGGGCCGGCGCCGCCACCCCGGCCTGGACGGCCCTGCTCGCCGAGGCGGGCGTGCAGCTGCTCCGCAACGCCTGCGTCCCGGCGGGCCCGGTCGACGTGCTCGGCACCGACGACCACCTCGCTGGCACCCTCGCCCTCGGCGCCCCCCTCCGCGCCCGCCGCGCCGGCCGCCCCACCATCGGCCTCACCCACTCCCCCGCGGCGGCCCCGACCCTGGCCCGCTGCGGCATCCCGCTCATCCTCGCCGGCCACAGCCACGCCGGGCAGGTGCGGCTGCCGTGGCTCGGGGCCCTCTGGGTGCCCATGGGCACGGGGCGCTACGTCGGCGGCTGGTACCCCCTCGGCGAGAGCCAGCTCTTCGTGGGACGGGGGGTCGGCTGGAGCATCGCGCCCGTGCGGCTGCGCTGCCCGCCCGAGCTGGCCCGCATCGAGCTGGCGCCCGCCCCCTGAGACGCGCGCCGCAGCGGCTGCTCAGAAGCGCCAGCGCATGTAGACATCGCCCGAGGACTGGCCCCGGTCGCCCGTGACCATCTCGGCGTACATGCGCCGGTTGATGAGCCACTCGAGCGAGACCGAGAAGACGTTCTCGTCTTCTTCGGCGTTGTTGGCGCGCTCGAAGGAGAGGAAGGTCTTGTCGGTGAGCGGAATGCCCACCTTCACGGCCTCTTCGTCGAGCTCGACGTTGCTCAGGAAGGACGAGGCGCCGCCCAGGGCCTGGCCCGCCGCCATCGACGCGGCCGCCATGAGCATGCCCGCACCGGCCTGGCCCTCGGACTCGGTCAGCTCGCTGGCCGGCTTGCCCATGACCAGGATGCTGATGATGTCGGTCTGGTCGGGGTAGTCGTCCGACTTGAACTCGAGCTCGGGGCTCGACGGGGTGCCGCGCACCACCGCGGCCACGTCGCCGTACTGGCCCGTGTGGCGCACGGCCTCGATGTTGAGCACCGGGTTCGCGTAGTCGGCGCCCGTGAAGTTGAGGGTCGAGCCGTTGGCGATCTCGAAGTCGGAGCCGAGCAGGGTCATGCTGCCGCGCTCGAGGGCCACCTCGCCGGCGATGCTCGGATCGACCTCGCCCTGGGCCATCGAGATGGCGAGCTTGGGCGAGACCAGGCGCATGTCGACGTTGGCGGTCGAGAGGGCGGCCGTCGCACCGGACTGGGCGTCGAGGGGCACGTCGACGATGAGGCGCAGGCCCTTGGAGAGGTCGACCTTCATGTCGACCTCCATCTCGGAGACGATGTCGGGGCCCTCGTCGACCAGCTTGCGGGCCTTCTTGGTCTCGGCCGCCGCCCGGTGGACCACCAGCACGGGGTCGAGGGCGAGGTCGCTCGTCGGCAGGAAGGCGTCCTGGCCGAGCTTCACCTTGCCGTCGAGAACCTGGGTGCGGCCGTCCACCTTGAGCTTCGGGAAGAGGCCGTCGACCTTGACCCGGCTGTCGACCCGCAGCTGGTACTCCGGCGTGTAGATGAGCCAGAAGCCCTTCGCGCGGGTGAGCAGGTCGAGCTGGGTGGGCTGGTAGTCGGCGTCGAGCTGGACCGTGCCGTTGAGCGTGAGCCGGCCGTCCTTCTGGGCCGGCGTGGTCACCCCCCAGATGGGCTCGGCGCCCAGGCCGAGCTCTTCGAGGCGCAGGGTCGACCCGTCGAAGTCGATGCTGCCCTCGATGTTCGCGTAGGTCAGGCCCGTGTGCTCGTAGGAGAGCAGGCCCTCCGACAGCTCGATGCCCATCGTCGGCACGGGGTTGCCCAGGGTGCCCTTGAGGCCGCCCGAGAGGCCCACCTTGCCGCCCGCGTCGAGCACCCCGTCGACCGTGCCCTGGAGGGCCGCGAGGGGGATGGTGTCACCGGAGATGTCGATGACCAGACCATCTTGGGAGAGATCCTGGTCGCCGCCCCGGTCGAGGTCGAGGGCGAGGGGCAGGAAGCCCGTGATGGCGAGCTCGCCCGTCCGGTCGAAGCCCAGGCGGCCGTCGAGGGCGTAGCCCCCCTCCTCGGGCATGATGAAGAAGTGGGCGTCGTCCAGCTCCACCTCGCCGATGCTGCCCCCCGTCCAGACGATGCCGCCCTGGAGGCGGGGCGCGGAGGGGGTGCCCGAGAAGTTGATGCCGCCCCCGATGCTGCCGCGCACCGTCGACGGGATCTCGGCGAAGGCGTTGAGGCTCTGGATCGGGATGCCCAGCGGCACCACGTTGATGTTGAAGGACGAGGCGAAGGTCGAGAGCTGGTCGGTGGGCGGCATCTCGCCGCCGGCGAAGGCCCCCTCGAAGACCTTCGAGAGCTGGGTCGCCGCCTTGCCGTTGATGTCGAGGATGCGGACGAGGCCCTGCTCGACCGTGCCGTCGAAGCGCAGGTCGCCGGCCTTGCGGTGGAGGTCGAAGTCGACCCGCACCCGCTCGCCTTCGAGCCCCGCGGGCAGGCTCAGCGCCGAGACCAGCGAGAGGTCCGGGTCGCAGGCGGGGCCCGCCGCGCCGAAGGCCGCCGAGAGGTCGGCGTCGGGCAGCTCGGCCGTGGGGGCGATCTTGTTGAAGCGCTCGAGGTTGCCCGGCGTGACGAGGAACTGGAGGGCGACCTCTTTGGTGCAGTCGAGCTGGGGGGCCCCCTCGGGGAAGGCCAGGGGCGCCGATGCCGTGAGCGCCGCGAGGAGGCCGTCCGGACCGCTGACCTTGGCCTTGAGCTCGGGGCGGTCCTGGGGGCCCCGCACCTTGGCGCTGAGGGTGAGGTCCTGGACCGCGCCGGGGAAGCTGACCTTCTCGAGGTCGACCCCCAGGTCGAGGTACATCGGCCCGCCGTTGTCCTTGGCGCTGGCGTAGACGCTGGCCACGCCGTCGAGGCCGTCGAGGGCCGACTTGCCGGTCTCCTCCTCGGGGGCGACGAAGAGCGAGAAGACCCGTGCGACGTGGGCCAGGTCGACGTTCTCGATGACCGCGCTGATGTCGGTCTCGTTGGCCGCATCGGGCACCCAGTTGCCCTTCACGTCGATGATGCCGACCTCGCTCTCGAGGCGCGCGTTGATGTCGCGGGCGCCCCCGTCGGCGAGGCGGAAGGTGACCGGCTCGTTGGCCTTGAGCGGGTTGTCTTCGGTCGGGGCGATGACGAGGCCGTCGATGCGCCACTCGTTGGTGACCAGGTCGCCCGAGACGTCGCCGTGGAAGAAGCTCGCGTCGCCCTGGCGGTCGAGGCTGAAGTCGATGTCGAGGCGGTCGTCTTTCTGGGCCTCGGGGTCGCTCGGGTCGCGGAAGGCGAAGCCGATGGGGCCGCCCTCGGCGGCGTAGCCGGCCGTGCCGAAGAGCATCTCGGAGATGACCAGCTCGCCCGTCGCCCAGGGCTCTCCCGAGGCGTCCACCCCGCCGCGCACCCGGCGCTCGGGGTTGGTGCGGATGGTGTCGATGGCGACCGCGCCGTCGGCCACCGACAGCTTGTCGAGCTCGAGGATGGCGTCCGCTGTCACCACACCGCTGGGATCGACGTCGGCGCTGAGGTCGACGCGCAGCCGGTCGAGGGTGGTGGACGGGGCCTGGATGCCCGTCAGCTCGATGTCGCCGGTGGCCGTGACGCGGGTGGTGTCGAGCTCGACCCGCGCATTGATGGGGCCCGAGATCTTGGCGATGGCGGCCGCGTCCTGCACGGCCAGCCGGTCGACATCGAGCTGGCCGTCCGCGACCAGCACGCCGCCCTCGCCGAAGCCGTCCACCTTGACCGCACCGCGGTAGCGCACCCCACCGCCGATGCCCTCGACCCCGTAGCGGGAGAGCCGCCGCAGGTCGGGCACGTCGGCGCGCAGCTCCTCGATGAAGACCGTCTCGTCGACGATGCCCACCTTGCCCCGGGCCGCGACCGTGGCGGCATCGTGCACCGCGTAGAGCTCCTGGAGGTCGAGCTGGCCGTGGTCGAGGCGCCCGCTGAGCCGCAGGTCGTGCAGCGGCTCGTTCCAGACGATCTGGTCCTTCGCCTTGAGGGTGAAGTCGACGAGCATGGCCTCGGGGCCGCCGACGCCCTCGCCCTTGGCGTCGAGCTCGAAGGCGAGGTGGACCGGCTCGGGCACCTGGGGGGTGATGCGGTCGACGTCGAGGCCGGCCGTGCGGAGGCCGACGCTCCAGGGCATGACCTCTTGGGTCGTGTCGGCGCCCGCGCGCAGGTCGAAGCGCCCGCCGGGGGTGCGGGCCTCGAGGGCCGCCTCGATGCCCGACAGGGGGCCGGTGATCGTGCCCGTGATGTCGAGATCACCCCAGAGCACGCCGTCTTCGCCGAAGTCCGGGCCCGCGAGGGGCTCGACATCCGACTCGGCCACGTGCAGCTCCTTGAGCCGCAGGTCGAGGGCGAGGGTCTCGAGATCGACGTCCTGCACGCGGCCGTCGAGGGCCAGCCGGGTCGCGCCCGCGTCGAGCTGGAGCTTGTTCAGCGTGAGCTGGGAGCTGTCGTAGCGGGCGTCGAGCTGGAGGGCGATGGGCTTGGGCACCGCCACCCCTTCGATGCCCTCGACCGCGGCCACATCGAGGCGCAGGCCCTGGAGCGCAGCGGTGCGGCCCGCCACGGTCGCCCCGCCCTGGAAGCCCAGGCCCCGCACCCGCACGTCGAGGGGGGCGGCCGGGTCGGAGGCGTCGCGGTAGCGCAGATCGCCGTCGACGATGGCGACCTTGAGCACCCGGATGTCGGCGGGAATGTCGATCCAGGGCGCCGGCTCGCTCGGGGGCTCCTCCTCGTCGGTCTCTTCGTCGAGGCCCAGCACGTGGAGGATGTCGAGCACCCCCTGCTCGTCGGCCCCCACGTCGATGACGGGGTGGTCGAGGGTGAGCTCGGTGACGTCGACCCGCTTGTCGGT
>CAXQUZ010000767.1:0-9900 GCA_964226865.1 Myxococcota bacterium
CCGGGGCGGGGCCCCCGTTCCCGTGGGGGGGGGGGCCCCCGCTGCCGGTGACCGGGCGGGCGAGCGGGTCGGGACGGGCCGCATGCGGTAGAGTCGCGGCCACGTCCGAACCCCGGGAGGATGGGCCGCATGTTCCCCGTCGCCAACTCGCGCCTGCTCCAGTCGCTGCGCCTTGCCCTGATCGTCGTGGTGTGCGCCGCCTGGGCGCCCCTCGCCCGTGCCGACGGGCCCGATCCGCTCGCCCACAAGAAGGACAAGCCCACCAAGGAAGAGAAGGACGAGAACGCCAAGAAGGCCGAAGAAGAGGAAGAGCGCAAGAAGCGCGAGCTCTACGCCCGGGCGATCGTCATCCCCTGGCTGAAGAACCCGACCAGCGCCGACCACCGCAACGAGACCCTCCAGCGCGAGGTCCGCTCGGCCATCTCGCGCTCCGAGGCCCTCTTCTTCCCCGAGGTCGACCTCTACCAGAACGGCCGCCGGGTGCCCGACCGCACCCTCGCCCCCACCCAGCAGCCCGCGCTGGTCAAGGACGTCGTCGGCCCCCAGATCATGGCCGAGGTCAACCGCGTCGCCGCCATTCCCTGGGACGGCCTCGACCCGAACGGCTGGTCGAACGAGGCGGGCCGGCTCCGGCGCCTCACCGACCTCATCTGGTTCGTCGACCGGGTCGAGCTGCGCGAGCCGCTCTTCCTGCTCTACGCCCAGATCGGCCGCGCTGCGGAGAACAGCAACGACCCCCGCCCGCCCTACTTCGAGTCGGTCGGCGGCATGACGGTCAACTACTACAACTACCGCGCCGCGCTCCTGGCCCTCCAGGAGCCCGCGCTGATGTCGAAGGTGACCGACCAGGAGTCGGCCGGCGCCATCCAGTTCCTGCTGAACCAGCTCCAGCAGGGTGTCTTCCCGAGCTTCAAGGGCGACTTCGCCCTCGGCGGCCGCTACGACGGCGTCCAGTTCGCGAAGGACTACGAGCTCTACATCAACGGCATCGCCGCCGAGCTCGACGGCCGCGGCCAGATGGACCTCTTCCTCGGCCGCACCGACGTCTACCTCAAGCGCCTCGACACGGGCCACGGCCTCGCCGAGCGCCTCGAGAGCGACAAGCTCGACGAGAAGACCTACTTCTTCCTCGAAGAGGCCCGGAAGAAGATCGGCATCGACTTCGTGAACCAGCTGTTCCTCGACAAGAACGCCTGCATCCCCGAGGTCGACGGCGACATCCTCACCTACCTCGCCATCTACCACAAGCTCCACCCCAAGGCCGACCTGTTCATCGCCGTTCCCGAGGGCGGCAACCCGAACAAGACCTTCATCTGGAAGTACATCCCCGAGTCCGGCATCCTCCGGAACATCTCGCGGGTCGACAGCTTCCCCGTGCGCTTCGCCCTGCTCTTCTCGAGCGGCGTGCTCTGGAACGGCGCCAACTACGCCGTCGACGACAACCTCGAAGACGAGACCAGCCTCGCCCCCCGCGACGTGGCCAACACCAACCGCGTCGACTTCTCGCCCGACCCGGCCCAGGTGCCCTTCAACTTCGAGCTGCGCGGCCACTACAACCGGCTGATGGTCAACATGGGCGCCGAGTTCGGTCTCGCCCTCGCCGAGAAGAAGTGGGCCGAGTACTACCAGACCCCGGGCAAGCAGGACGAGGCCAACATCCGCACGGTGCGGGCCAAGGACTGCACGGCCGAGGAGCTCAACCAGGACACGAACGGCGACGGCGAGCCCGACGTCTTCATCGACGAGACCGGCAACATCCGCGATCCCAAGGAGTCCTGCTCCGACATCGCCGATGTCTACAACGTGCGCCAGTTCAACCGGAACCTCTGGCTGGGTGTCGGCGTGGTCTTCGGCCGCAACGCCGGCATCGGCTTCGGCCCCCGGCTCGCGGCCCGCTTCGGCTGGGTCAACATGAGCCACAGCTTCCAGACCACGGCCCACTTCGGCTGGTCGATCCAGCCTCCCTTCCCGCCGGGCAAGGACCGGGTGCGCCCGCTGGTCGATCTCGACATCCGGGGCGGTGTGGGCATCGCGCGCCCCCGCAGCCTCCAGATGGACCTGGCCAAGATCGACAGCGAAGAGAGCCGCGTGAAGCCGGTGGTCGGCGCCACCCTCGGTGTGGGCCTCACCTTCTGAGCCCCGCTGGCGTCTGCCCCCCGGGCCCCACCCGTCGCGTCTGCGGCGGTGGGGCCCGCGTCGTTCTCGGCCGGCCCTTCTTTCAGCGGCCCGACCCGAGGCGGTTAGCTAGGACCGCGCCCCGGAGGTCCCATGCTTGCCCTGTTGCTGTCCGCCACCGCCCTCGCCGGTCCGCTCGCCGTCGACTGGACCCAGGACGCCCCGGTGAAGTACCACGCCGAGGCGCGGGTCCAGACCCCCTCGGGCTTCCTCTACGTGGCCCTCAACAAGGAGGTCCGCGCGATGGTCGTCGACATCACGGCCGACATCGCCTGCAACGGCGAAGAGCGGGGCAAGCGCGGGTGGAAGGTGACCTGCGACATCCAGACCGTGCGCCTCGCGGGCGCCGCCAGCCCCGCCATGGGTGCCGATCTCCAGCCCAAGCTCGACGCCATCCTCGCCGAGGGGGTCGAGCTGCTCGAGGGCGCCAAGGTCGAGATGGAGGTCCGCAGCGACGGCCACATCAAGCTCTTCGACCTCGACGGCTTCCCCAAGGACGCCAAGGCCATCTCGATCAAGCGCAACCAGATCGAGCAGCTCCGCCAGCTCATGAAGCGGGCGCTCGCGCCGCTCTGCGTCCAGATGCCGAAGGACGGCGCCGGGGCGAAGCCCTGGAAGCACAAGGGCATGCCGCTCTACTACGAGCTCATGAGCATGACCGGCACGGCCGGTGGCATGGTCCACAAGTACAGCCTCGACCAGTCCCAGGGCGATCTCTTCATCGTCGGCCAGGGCAACGGCAACCTCAACATCCAGGGCGGCGCCGCGGTCGCGGGCAGCATGGGCGCCGCCGACGCCGCCGGCACCACCACCACCCCCGCCTTCAACATGGTCGCCACCACCCAGACCCGCTGGGACGGTGCGATGGGGCTGCCCGCCTACTCCGAGGCCGCCGCCAACGCGATGGCCACCGCCAGCAACGCCAACCTCTCGGGCCAGCCGCTCTACTCGTACGCGGGCTTCGTCGCCCGGGTGAACGCCGACGGCTCGCTCGAGGGCCTCGAGGCGCGCAAGTAGGACGGCGGGGGCCCCCGCCCGCGCCGGCTCGTGCGGGACGGGCTCAGTCGAGGTCGCGCACGAACTCGTAGTACTCCCCGAAGTGCACCCGGCTGACCTGGCGGCCCATCTTGATGAGCTCCCGGGCCACGGCCTCCACGGCGTGGCGCTGGCCGACCGACTCGCCCCGCGTCGCGGCGATGATGCAGGCGTTGATCGCCGAGCTGACGATGTTGCCGCCGGCGATGATGAAGTTGTCGGCGAGCTCTTCGAGGTCGAGGTCGTCCGAGACCGGCGCGTTGGCGGGGATGGCCCGCTGCCAGAGCCGCAGCCGCTGGGCCGAGGTGGGCATCGGGAACTCGATGACCGCGCCGAAGCGCCGGAGGAAGGCCTCGTCGATGTTCTCCTGGAGGTTCGTCGTCAGGATGGCGCAGCCCTCGAAGACCTCGAGCCGCTGGAGCAGGAAGCTGACCTCCTGGTTGGCGAAGCGGTCCTGGGACGACTTGGTCTCGCCGCGCGAGCCGAAGAGCGCGTCGGCCTCGTCGAAGAGGATGACCGCCGTGCCGCCCTCTGCGGCGTCGAAGATCTTCTTGAGGTTCTTCTCGGTCTCGCCCACCCACCGCGACACGACGCTCGACAGGTCGACGCGGTACATGTCGAGGCCGAGCGTGTGGGCGATGACCTCGGCGGCCATGGTCTTGCCCGTGCCGGGGCCGCCGCTGAACAGGGCCTTCATGCCGAAGCCGCGGGCCCGCACCTTGCTCGCGCCCCACCGGTGGTAGACCGTCTCCTGCTGCGCCAGGTAGTCCGTGAGGTGGCGCAGCTGGGTCTGGATCTTGTCGGTGAGGATGAGATCGGTCCAGGTGTAGCGGGGGATGACGTGCTCGGCGAGGCCCATGAACTCGGGGCGCGAGCACTCCCGTGCGGCGGCCCAGAGCGCCTCGCGGGTGGGCTCGCGCCCGCCGCACTCGGCCTCGGCCCGCTCACAGATGCGGTCGATGGTCGTGCCGCCCACGCTGTAGAAGCGCTCGGACAGGTCGACGCCCGGCTCGTGGGACCACTGGCGCCGGTTGAAGGCCTCGGTCCAGGCGCTGATCCGCTCGTCGAGGTTCGTGCGCGCCACCTTCACCGTGATGCTCGGGCGATCGTCCCCCAGCAGCACCTCGATCGCGCGCCGATCGGAGCCTCCGATGAGCACGGGGAAGGGGAGGGTCGCGAGGGCGCCGCCCAGCTGCATCATCTGGATGCGCAGGGCCGGATCCTCCTGGGTCTCGAGCACGTTGATCACGTAGGGCAGGGCATTCGAGAGCCGCAGCTCGCGGATGAGGTCCCAGGGCTGCTCGAGGAACTGCTTCGCGCGCTCGAGGTCGACGCGCACCAGCGGGCGCCCCGCGGTCTGGGCGATCGCGATCGAGACGCCCTCGCGCGAGCCGCTCGTGCCGCCCGTGACCGCGATGGTGATCGCGCGCTCCAGGCTGGGCTGGATCTCGCCGATGCGCCCGTGGGTCTTCTCGGGAATGAGCAGGTTGCCCTCGGTCGACAGGGGCTGGAAGCCCACGCCCGGCGGCAGCTCGACCTCCTCCATCAGCCACTGCAGCAGCCGGGCCGACGGATGCACCCGGCGGCTCGTGTGGGTCTCGGCGCCCTCGGGCGGATCCAGCAGCAGCAGCCGGTTCTTGATCAGCGGCGCGTTCTTCATCAGGCGCGCCTGGAGGGCGAGGCGGTCGGTGCGCTTGGTGCGCAGCACCCGGGTCGCGAGGTCGACCGTCAGGAAGGCCTGGTTCAGGTTGTCGTTGAGGTAGGCGAAGATGCGGCCGTAGCCGGCGCTGATCTCGGGAGCCAGCGACAGCAGCAGCAGGTCGGCGTCGTCGCCGTCGAGCTGGAAGGCCCGGCGCAGGCGCCCGAAGCGCCCCGCTGCCTCGTCTCGCAGCCGCGCGCTCGCGTTGACCGCGTACTCGAGGCCGTCGGGCACGTTCGGCGGCAGATCGATCTCGCCATGGGCCTGGAGCAGCGCATCGACCTCGTCATCGGTGATGACCGATCCCCAGAACTGGCCCTTGGCGCGCATGGCGGGCCGGGCGCGCTGGCGCCGGACGGCGCGCAGGAGGAGCAGATCCGTGCGGCGAAGCCGACGGGCCATCTCTTCGTAGACGGTGCTCACGCTGTGCTCCCCGGGGCCTCTGCCCACGGCTCGGCGGCGCCCGGTGGGGCGCTCAGATGCTGCCCTTCACGTCGGCGTGGCGCAGGAAGCGCGTCTCGACGCCCTGGTCATGGGACTCGACGGCCTTGCGAACGAGCATGTCGATGATGTCCATGTGGGCCCAGCCCTCCTCGCGCAGGGCGGCGTAGCCCCGCACGGGATCCGGATCGCGGTCGCGGTTGTTGGCCGGCTTGCCCTCCGCCGGACCGCCGCCAGCCCCGAGGTTGCCGCCCGCGCTGTCGCCCGCGAGGTGGGCGTGGCCGTGGCCGGCGCCCTTGACCCCCGACGCGCCGCCGCCGGCCTCGGTGCCCCCCGCAGCGGCACGGTGCAGCACCATGCGCTCGACGGCACGGGCCGCGATCTCCTCGGCGTCGCGCCAGTTCGACCCGCCGCCGCCGCCGTCGCCGTCGCCGTACATGGCGTGGTACTGCTCGTGGGCGAAGAGGGCCTGGTCTTCGGGCTTCGCAGGGTCGAAGTCCTCGCTGACGATGATCTGGCGATCGAGGGTCATGGCCCGGGCGCCGACCGTCTCGAGGGCCCGCGTCGCCGCCGGCCCCTGGTAGACCACGCCTCCGCCCGGCAGCGTGCGCCGGGTGAGGTCGTTGGTGTCGAGACGGGAGCTGATGCGATCGACAACGTTGGTGTTGCGGTCCTTGCGGTTGATCGACATGGGGCCTCCAGTGGGGGTCAGGGTATCGCGGCGGGAGCGGGCGCGGCCGCTTCGGTGTCCATGCAGCGTGCCCGCACGATGCGGCGGAGCATGGGGACGGTGCGCAGAAGATCGTCGTGTTCGATGTACTCGTCGGGGCGGTGCGCCACGTCGATGCTGCCGGGGCCGAAGACCAGCGGTGCCAGACCCAGCCGGGCGAGGTTGCCGCCGTCGGTCGCAAAGGGCGCACCGGCGGGGGTGGGGTCCCGATCGGCCGCGCGCGCACAGTCCTGGAGCAGCCCCATGTGGGCGCAGCTGGGGGGGGTGAGCAGCGGATCGGCCTGCTGGGTGCGCCGCAGCGCCAGCCCACCCCCCTCGCGCGCCGCGCGATCGATCACCGGGGCGAGCCGCGCGCGCAGCTCCGACACCAATTCTTCGGGGTCCATGCCCGGCAGCGGACGCAGGCCCAGGTCGAGCTGGCAGCGCTCCGGGACGATGTTCACCGCCGCGCCGCCGTGGATGCGGCCGAGGTTCACGCCCGTGTGGGGGGTCGGCAGCATGTCGGCGAAGCCCCGGCGCTGGCGCAGCTCGTCGGCCCAGGTCCGCACGACCGCCGCGGCGTCGAGCATGAGCTCGATCGCGCTCAGCCCCAGCCCGGGGCGCGAGCTGTGGGCGCTGCGACCGCGGGCGTCGAGGGTGAGAGTGGTGTGGCCGGGGTGGAGCCGCAGCACCCGAAAGTCGGTCGGCTCGCCGATGAGGGTCGCCGTGGGCAGCAGCTCTCGATCCGCCAGGGTGTCGGCCAGCAGGGCGCTGCCGAGACAGCCGACCTCTTCGTCGTGGGTCCAGACAAGGGCCAGCGGTGCCCGCAGCCGCGCGAGCTCCATGCCCTCGAGGGCGACCACGGTGGCGGCGATGAAGCCCTTCATGTCGGTGGTGCCCCGGCCGTGGAGCCGCCCGTCGCGGGCGTCGAGCCGGAAGGGATCGCTGGACCAGTCCTGATCGTCGACGGGCACGACGTCCATGTGGCCCGAGAGGGTCAGCCCGCCCGGCGCGCCCACCGGGCCGGCCAGCGCCACGATGTTGACCTTGCCGGGGCTGCTCTCGTAGCGGTGCACCACCATGCCGGCGCCCTCGGCTCGCTCGGCGAGGTGACCGGCGAGCGCGTCCAGCGGGCGGCTGCTGACCGTGGGCCAGGCCACGAGCCGCGCCAGGGTGTCGACCACGGACTCAGCCATCTTCGCCGTCTTCCTCTTCTTCCTCTTCCTCGAGCTCGTCCCACCAGTTGCGACGGGTGGCCTTGAGGGGCGGGGCATCGGTGACGGTGTCCTGCACGGCGAGGATCTGCTTGCCGATCGCGAGCTCCTTGGGCCGGGCGCAGCGGGCGGTGTTGCCGGCGGTGACGTTCTCGACGGCCTCTTCGGGGGCCGCCGCCGCGGTCTTCTCACTGCTCTGGAGCCGCTCCTGCACCATCGTCGGCAGGGTCGCGAAGGTCGCCTCCTCGACCTCGGCGGCCCGCTCGAGCAGCTGGCTGCCGCGGCTCAGGTTGCCCGCACAGAGCGCATCTGCGGCCTGCATGTAGAGCTTGGTGACCTCGTGCCAGCGTGTCGGGTCAGGCGTGTGGAAGCCCGACTGGCCCTTCGCCACCTCGCGGAACCACTTGCGTACGTCGTCGATCTGCCCGCGCTCGACGCCCTGGACCTTCTGCACCGCCTTGAGCCGCTCGACGATGTGGTCGAGCATGGCCGCCTGGGCGCCCGATCCCTCGGCCAGCTTGCCGTTGATGGCGTCGTTGCCGAGCTTCCCGCCGAGGTGGCGCAGCCGCCGGCTCGAGCGGTCGCCGGCGCCGCGGCCGCCGCCGGAGCGGCGCACCCGGCCGTGGAGGTGGGTGTTGCCGACCTTCTTCTGGTTCGAGCGCAAGAGCGGGGGTCCGGGGAGGGGGAGAGGGCAGGGGGGCGGGCGGCGGGCTTGCGCCACAGCAGGCGCTGGGCCGCGGGAACCAGAGGGTAGCATGGCTGGAATGGCGGTCTGCCAGGGCACTTTGTCGCTGACACCAGCGTGAAACCAGCCCGGCGTTCCCCGGCGAGTAGGCTCAGGATGTCAGCGAGGCCATGACAGGCCATCCCGCCCGGCGCCCCCCACCACGCCCGGGCCTCTGCCCCGCCCGCGCCCCCCGAGAGCCGGTCCCTCGGCCGCTTCCGGCGCGCCTCTCACTCTGTCAGAACAGCGATTGCATCGGGGTTTCAGCAGCACGTCATTGGTTACGTTTCGATGACGCCACCGTCGACGGCCCTGTTCCCCTCCCATACCGTTTCCGTGTCAGCACCCGACCCTCCCGCCACCGTGGACCGCCCTTTGTTCGACCCCCGCCAGCGCCTCTTCTCCCACTGGATTCCCGGCGAGTCCTTTCACGAGGAGCCCGCCTACGTCGGCCGCCTCATGGACCGTGCCGTGGCCGAGGAGCGCAAGGACCCCGTGTCGAAGCACCGCGAGCCGGTCGTCTACAAGGTGCGGATGCGCCGGGTGCGGGTCGAGCCCGAGCCCAACGCCCCGCAGCTGATGCGGGTGTGGCGGAATCCCTACGAGCAGCCTGTGGATCGCTTGCGCCGCACCGGCACGGCCGAGCGGGCCCGTCCGAAGAAGCACAAGCGCATCAACGTCGCCGCCGCCCTCCGCGAGGGCCGTCGCCAGGAGCGGGCGCGCTTCCCCAAGCCCTCCGAGGTCCGGATGCGCCTTGCGCCCCGCGAGCGCCCCAGCCTCGACGCCTGGCTCCGCGGGGGTGACCGATGAACACCCCGCCGACCGGACTCCGGGGCCCCATGTCGGGCGTGAACCTCATCGGCGAGGTCACCGAGGCGGTCCACCGCTTCGTGCTCGATGGCTACGACCTCCGCGAGCAGCCGCCGCGCCTCGAGGAAGACCTCAAGTTCGTCCCGAAGGACCGGGAAGAGGTCGTCGACATCTACATGTACCGCCTCTCCGAGAACGCCAGCCTGAAGAACCGCAAGCGCCTGCGCCAGGCGCCGGTCTTCCTCGGCAACGGCCCGGAAGAGGGGGGCGAGGTCTACTACCACCGGCCCCCCCTGCTGCTCGACCTCTACTACCTCTTCTGTGTCCACAGCAAGTTCCGCTCCGATGCGGAGCGGCTGCTGGGCTGGCTGATGCTGCGCCTCCACGAGGCCACCCACCTCATCTACCGCCCCCGGAAGTTCAAGCTCCCGGACGGGCGCGAGGTGGACAGCCTGGGCCGCCCCTACGATCCCGACTGCTCGACCGACCACGAAGACCTCTGGATGGAAAAGGTGTCGCTGGCCCTGGCGGACGATCTGACCGTCGGCGACGCGATCAACCTCTACTCTCTGCACGAGGCGCCCTACCGCCCCTTCGTCACCTACCGGGCACGGGTTGCACTCGACGGTCCTCTTGTCGCAAGCTCTGGCGGAACCACGGTTCGGTTGCCGCGCTTGGACAATGCGGCATCGGAGTCAGGTCGGGCATCCGCCCGTCCCAACTCTTCGGGTCGCATGCGGTCCGGCGGACCATCCGGGAAGCGGCGTTCGCCTCCCGGTCCGCAGTCCCACTTTTTCCGGCGCAGCACTGACGCCGAGCCCGACACGGAGGATTGAGGAAACTCATGGAATACCACACTCCCGGCGTATACATCCGTGAAGTCGACAGTGGGCCGAAGCCCATTGCGTCCGTCGCCACCAGCATCCCGGGCTTCCTGGGGCTCTTCGACTTCAAGCCGGCCGTCGACGCCGTTGCCATCACCGGCACCGACGGCGCCCGCCAGATCCGCGGCACGGTCCGCCCCACGCTGGTCGACCCGTCCGGCAAGGGGCCGGGCGCCGGCACCGCGGCCACGACCGCGCTGACCGAGGCC
>CAXQUZ010000768.1:0-5160 GCA_964226865.1 Myxococcota bacterium
CCCCCACACCCACAGCCGCATGGGTGCATCGCTTGCGGGCATCGGCGACCGCGACGGCGACGGCCGCGACGAGCTCGCCATCGGCAGCCCCGGCCTCCACCTCCCCGACGCCGCCCACCTCCGCAGCGGCGGGCTCTGGCTGGTGCACGGGCCCGTCTCCGGGGTCACCCTGCTCGAGGACGGGGCCCTCCTGACCGCCGGCGCCGACGACCAGCAGCTCGGCGCCGGCCTCAGCCGCACCGACGACGCGGCCCTGCGGCCCGGGCTGTGGGTGCACGGCAGCGATGACCCGACCCGCGCGGGCTGGCTGCTGGCGCCGTGGTAGCGGCGTGGGGGGCGCGGCGCTCGGCTGGGGGGCCCCTCAGGCCGTCGGGGTGCCGGCGCTGCGCTGCGCCGTGATGGCCTCGCCCGGGGACTGGCCGAAGCGTGCCCGGTAGATGCGGGTGAAGTAGCTCCGGCTCATCCCCACCTCCCGGGCGAGGGCCTCGACGGTGGTGTCGGGCTGGGCCTGCAGGCTCGCATGGGCCGTGTCCACCCGCAGCTCGCGCAGCCACTGCGCCGGCGAGGCCAGGTCGAGGTCCCGCATCTGCTGCTGGAGGGCCCGCAGGCTCATGCCGCGGGCGGCGGCCAGGGCGGAGGCGCCGAAGTCGCGGGCCGCCAGGTGGGGCAGGGCGACGGCCCGGAGCTGGTCGCAGAGCTCCACAGACTGGGGGGCGGCGGCCGGGGGGGGCTCTGGGCTGTCGCGGCGCAGCAGGGCCCGGGCCCGCGCCACCAGCTCGCGGGCGTCGAAGGGCTTGGCGAGGAAGTCGTCCCCCAGCGCGAGGCTCTCGACCCGGTCCGGGACGTCGTGGCGGGCCGAGATGAACAAGATGGGCAGCGCGGCGAGGGTGGGGTGCTGCCGGAGCGCGCGGGCCAGCGCCCAGCCGCCGAGGCCGTCCATGGCCACGTCGGAGATGACGAGGTCGGCGGGGGCCACGGCGAGCCGGTCGAGCGCGGCCTGGCCCTCGGGGGCCGTGTCGACGTCGAAGCTCTCGTCCAGCAGGGCCGCCAGGTAGGTCCGAAGCGCCGTGTCGTCTTCCACCAGCAGCACCCGGGGGCGCCCACCGGGGGCCCGGGCGGGCGCCGCCTGGACCGGGGGGGCCGGGGAGGGGGCCCCTGCACCGGGGCGGACCGGCTCTTCCCGGGATGTGGTCGGTCCGAGCGCCGGCGGGTACGGGTCGACCTCTGCGAGGGTCAGGTGGGCCACGCCGAGGGGCAGGCGCACCCAGAAGGCCGCCCCCGGGTTGGCGTCGTCCACGCCGATCTCGCCGCCGTGCAACAGCACCAGCTCACGGGCCAGCGAGAGGCCGACCCCCGCGCCGCCGGGGCTGGTGTCGGGCGCCCCGTCGAGCTGAACGAAGCGCCCGAAGACCCGCTCGCGCTCCCAGTCCGGGATGCCCGGGCCCTGGTCCGCCACGACGATGCAGGCGTGCTCGTCCGTGGCGCGTAGCCGCAGGGCCACCGTGCTGCCCCGGGGGGCGTGGCGCAGGGCATTGGTGATCAGGTTGCCCACAATCTTCTGCAGGGCGTCGTCGTCGGCCCAGCAGGCCACGGGCGCCGGGGGCAGCTCGGCGACCAGCGCGACCCCGGCCTGCTCGGCCAGCAGGGTGAAGGTCTCGTGCGCGGCGCGCAGCCAGTGGCCGAGGTCGAGAGGCCGCACCCGCAGCGGGGTGCCGCCGGCCTGGACGCGCGAGAGCTCGAAGAGCTGGTCGATGAGGGTGTCGAGGCGTGCGGCGCTGTCGGCGGCCACCTGGAGCTGGCGCGCGACGGCGGGGGGCAGGGCGGGGGTCTCGAGGGCCACCCCCAGGGGGGTGAGGATGAGCGAGAGGGGGGTGCGCAGCTCGTGGGAGACGTTGGTCAGCAGCTGGGTCTTGAGAACATCGAGGCGCTGGAGCTGCTCGGCCTGGGCCGCGATGTGGGCGTTGCTGGCCCGCAGCGACTCGGTGGAGTGGGCGAGCTCGCGGGTGCGGACGCTGAGGTGGCGGTTGGCCTCGGAGAGCGCGGTGTTGGCGTCGTGCAGCGCGCCGTTTGCCGCCATCAGTGCGGCGTTCTGCGAGGCCAGCTCGTCGGTCTGGGCGTCGACGAAGCGCTGGAGCTCCCGGTTCCGGCGCGCCGTGACCTGGCCCCGCGCCCCGAGCAGCCCGGCGATCAGCAGCACGACGACACCACAGCCGACCACGGGCGCGGCCGCCTGCTCGGTCCAGGCCGGCTCCCGGGCGAGCGCCAGCCGGGCCACGGGGCCCCAGTCGCCGGCGAGCCGGGCCGGGACCTCGACCGTCGAGGGGCCCGGCGCGAGCTGGGCGAGGGTCAGCGTCCGGCTGCGGGTGGGCGCGCTCCAGGGCTGGTCGGGCGCCAGCCGGGTGCGGACGGTGATGTCGTCTTCCCAGGGCGAGGGGGGCACGGACCAGGCCAGCTCGATCGTGCCGTGCTGGGTGGGCAGCGAGAGGGGGGAGCCGGCCGCCACCGGCGCACCGCCGACCGTCACCCGGCGCCACCCCACCTGCGGGGCCGCAGGCAGGGCAAAGCGTGCCGGATCGACCTCGACCACGCCGTCTTGGGTGGCAAAGAATAGGCGGCCGTCGGGCACCCGCACGACCCCCTGGCCCGCGAAGCCGTTCACCTCGGCGCTGGCCATGCCGTCGTCGGTGTCGAGCCAGAGCACCGGGGGCGGGGGGCCGCCGTCGGCCCAGTCCTGGAGCCGCTCGGTCTCGACCACCCCGATGCCCTGGTTGGTGCCGATCCAGGTGCGGCCGGCGCCGTCGTCGACGGTGTGGTGCACGGTGCTGCGGTCGAGGGGGGAGCCGGGGCCGAGACAGCGCAGCGCGCCGGCGTCGGGGGCCGTGTCGGCAGGCAGCGCGCAGAGGCCGGCGTCCACCGTGGCGAGCCACAGGTTCGCGCCGGACCGGCGAAGCTCGCGGATGCCCCCGGTGGTGCGGCCGAGGTCGACGGGCCGTGCCTGCCAGCTGCCGGGCGCGAGCGCGGCGAGGCCCTGGACGCCGCCGAGCCAGAGGCTGCCGTCCGGGCGCTCGTGCACCGTGAGCACGTCCCGGAGCGGGGTGCCGCCAACGGTGACCGGGTGGAGCGCGGTCCCGTCCCAGAAGACGAGCGGGCTGTGGGCGCCGGAGATCCAGGTGCCCCGGGTGCTCTGGCCCGCCGGCCCGGAGTGATCCCAGCCTGCCGGGGTGCGCTCTTCCCAGCCGCCGTCGTCCGTGGCCCGCAGCAGGTGGTGGGCGGTGCCGAGCCAGGCGGTGCCCGCGGCGTCTCGGAAGGGGTAGACCGTCCAGGGCGCGCGGTCCTCGGGGGGCAGGGTCTCGGGCGGCGCGGGCAGGGCGGCGCGGGCAGGGCCGATGACCGGCCACCAGCCGGCGTGGCGGGCATGGGCCCAGAGCGACCCGGTGCGCGCGTCCCACCAGAGGCGCTGGACGTTGGTCGGCTGGCCGTCGGGCGCTCGGTGGACCGAGACGGGAGACGGACGCAGGCGCACGAGGCCCGCGCCGCGGGTGGCGATCCAGATCTCGTCGCCGGCCACGAGGGGCATGCTGGCGGGTGCCGGAAGGGTGGCGATGGTCTGGCCCGCGTGGCGCACGGTCGCGCCGTCGACCTCGACCGCCCCGAGCTCCCAGACCGGAGGGGTCGACGGGTCGATGCTGGTGGCGTCGGGGATGGTGCCCTCGACGGGACGCAGCACCGTCGCACCGGGCACCGCCACCGCCCGGGGGTGGGGCCGGCGCGCCTCTTCGACATCGGTCCCGTCAATGTCGCCGGGGTCGACGCCGTGGAGCCAGACGCGGGCCGAGGGGTGGGCGATCTCGGCGGGCACGGCGTCGCCGGGCCCCGGGGACACGGGGGCCGCACGCAGAACCTGGGGGCCCGCTGCCGTCCGCACCCAGAGGTCGTGGCCGTCGCTGACGAGGATGGTCGTGCTGGGCGCGGCGGGCGTGGTGGGGGGCGCGCCAGGGGGCCGCCGCTGGAGCTGGCCGTGCTCGCCCACGACCCAGAGCGCGCCGTCGCTGGGGTGGACCCGCAGGCCCCGCAGCCGCACGGTGGGCGGACCGTCGGGCGGGCCCGGGCGCAGCACCGTGACGCCGCTGCCGTCCAGCCGCACGAGGCCGTCGTGGGAGGCGGCCCAGAGCACCCCCTGCCGGTCGATGGCGATGTCTTCGAGAACATTGACAGGAAGACCGTCTTCGGTGGTCCAGCTCTCGGCAATCCAGCCCGGCGCGACCGGGAAGGCGGCGGGGCGGGCGTGGGCCAGGGCCCGGCCACCGTCCACGATCCACAGCAGCAGCGCGAGGGCCAGGGCGCGCCACCCTCCAGAGCTCCGTCTCGCGCACATGCACCGACCCCATCCAGGCAACGGAAGCTCGTACTGCCGCATGCGAATGGTGCAAGTGTATTGACACGTTCTGGTCAGGGCTCGCCCGGCTCCCTCTGCGCGAGAGCGGCCGCCCACCGGGCGTGGCCCTCAGCGGGCCCCGTCGCGGCGGCGGCGGCCGAGGCCCACGAGGCCCAGGGCCATGGCGAGCAGCCCGCCCGAGCCTCCCGCGGCGCTGCAGGACGTGCCCTTCTCGGGATCGGCCGCTCTGTCGGCGTCGGACCCGGCGCCGCTGCCCGTGTCGGCGGGGGTCTCCCCGTCGCCGCCGGCGCCGACCAGATCGGTCCCGTCACAGTCCGGGTCGATGTCGTCTCCGGCCAGCTCCTCGGCCCCCGGGTGGGTGGCCGGGTCGCTGTCGTCGCAGTCCGTGGCGTCCAGCACCATGCCCGCCTCGAGGTCACAGACCGTCAGCGAGCGGGTGGGATCGCCGTGGCCGTCGCCGTCCTCGTCGGCCCAGGCGGTGATGAAGCCGACGGGGGTGGAGTCGGCCTCGTCGTTGTCGGCCATGCCGTCGCAGTCCTCGTCGACGTCCGCGTCGTCACAGCGCTCGGAGGCGGCAGGGTGGACGTCGGCGCGGGTGTCGTCGCAGTCGGTGCTGTCGTCGACGTGGTCGGCGGGGGCGGCGCACTGGGACACGGCGGCGGTGGGGTCGCCGAAGCCGTCGCCGTCGGCGTCGGGGAACCAGGCGCGGAGGCTGGCGGGGTCGACCGAGTCGTCGGCGTCGTCGGCGTGTCCGTCGCAGTCCT
>CAXQUZ010000769.1:0-10574 GCA_964226865.1 Myxococcota bacterium
TGTGCTCTTCCGATCTGCTCAACGCTCGGGTGGCGGTCTACGACTTCGGCGGCGGCACCTTCGACATCAGCATCCTCGACGTCGACCGCGACATCGCCGAGGTGCGGTCCACCCGCGGCGACAACGCCCTCGGCGGCGCCGACATCTACCTCGTGCTCGTGCGCTGGCTGCTCGACCAGTTCCAGCGCCAGCACGGCATGGACGTCTCGAGCGACCGGGTGGTCCTCCAGCGCCTCCGCGACGCCGCCGAGCGGGCCAAGCTCGAGCTCAGCTCGGCCACCTCGACCGACATCCACCTGCCCTTCCTCGTCGCCGACACCTCGGGCCCGAAGCACCTCCAGTGCACCCTCGAGCGCAGCCACTTCGAGAGCCTCATCGCGCCGCTGGTCGACCGCACCCTCGACCACTGCCAGCAGGCCATGCTCGACTGCAAGCTCGCGCCCAAGGACATCGACGAGATCGTGATGGTCGGGGGCTCGAGCCGCATCCCCCTCGTCCAGCGCCGGGTCGAGGCGCTCTTCCAGCGCCCGCTGAACAAGAGCTTCAACCCCGACGAGGTCGTCGCCGTGGGCGCCGCCGTCCAGGCCGGCATCCTCGACGGCGAGGTCAAGAGCGTCACCCTCCTCGACGTCAGCAACTTCTCGCTGGGCATCGAGGTGGCCGGCGGTCGCATGGCCGTGCTCATCGACAAGAACACGACCATCCCGGCCCAGAAGAGCCGCCTCGTCACCACCTACGTCGACAACCAGCGCACGGTGAAGATCCACGTGCTCCAGGGCGAGGCGCCCCGGGCCCGGGACAACGTGAGCCTCGGCGACTTCGAGCTCACCAACATCCAGCCCGCGCCGGCCGGCAGCCCCCGCATCCGGGTGAACTTCCAGATCGACGCCAGCGGCATCGTCCAGGTCGAGGCGCGCGACACGCGCTCGGGGCTCTCCGAGCAGATCACCATCGACGCCCCGGTCGGCATGTCGCGCCAGCAGCTCGAGACCCTGCGGGACGAGCACCAGGCGGTCTCGGCCGCCCAGGACGAGAAGAACGCCGTGCGCAAGATGCGCAAGACCATCGAAGAGCGCCTCGTCGAGCTCGAGGACTTCCTGCGCGAGAACCGCGGCATGCTCCACAAGCAAGACATCTCGGGCGTCGAGCAGGCGCTCAAGCGCGGCCGCATGGCCCTGCTCAAGTCCAGCGACCGCTCGAACCTCAAGCAGCTCGCCGACTACCTGCACCGGTTCCAGGCCCACCTCCAGGCCCGCCTGGGCTGAGCCCCCGCCGGGCCGGCCTCCGCGACCCCTGGCTCGCCTGCGCCCGCCCCTCCGGCGGGCGCTCGTGCGTCCCGTGGGGGCGACCGTCGGCGCAGGGCCCGGCCGGCCGCAGGCCTCGGCGTGCAAGACGAAGAAAGCCCGCCGAGAGACTCGGCGGGCTTCAAGTGGAGCTAAGGGGACTCGAACCCCTGACCCCCAGAATGCCATTCTGGTGCTCTCCCAACTGAGCTACAGCCCCACAGGAGAAACGCGGTCTCTTCTTTCGCCGTCGAGGTGGCCGCGATGGTGTTCGCAGCGCCCCCCGAAGACACCAGCCTTTTATGGACTGGCCCCAGATGTGGCAAGGACTTTTTGCTCCGAATGCCACGACCGCTGGCGCCGCCCCCCGCCCGTCAGCGCGAGCCGCCCGTCGGGGCGGGGCTTCGCATGGCCGCGATCCGCTCCTCGACGGCCTGGATGCGCGCGACCCCGCGCACGAGGCCCGGGTGGGCGATGTCGCCGCTCTCCACCAGCCGCATCACCTCGCGCCCGAGCTTGCGGTACATGACGTCCAGGTCCTTCTTCAGCTGGCGCTGCTCGAGGCGCACCCGGCCCTCGTCCGTGGCCCGCACCATGCCCTGGCGGCCCCGGTCGAGGGCGACCTTGACCAGCCGGCCGAGGGCCTCGCTGAGCTCGGAGTTCGGCGGAAGCCCGGGCCCCGCGGGGGACGCGCCCTCGTCTGCGGCGCCTGCGGGCTCGGTGGGGGGCTCGGCGGGGGAAGCGGTGGGGTCGTCAGCCATCCTGGTCCTCCATGGCCCGCGTCAGCGCGGCGAGCAGCGCGTCGATGTCGGCGGCCCCCAGCACCCCGTCGTGGCGGTGGCGCAGGGTGCCGGAGGGGTCGAGCACCCAGGTCTGGGGCACGGTCTGGTTGCCGCCGGCGAGGGCGGGCAGGCGCGCGAAGAAGGTCTCGGCCGGCACGGAGGCGCCCACGAGCAGGCTGTCCCAGCGCAGGCCGTGGCCCGTGGCGAAGTTCTCGACGTGCTCGACGATGTCGTCCTCGTCGCCCCGGGGGTCGAAGAGATCCCAGGAGACGCCGAAGAGGCGCACGCCCGGCGGCAGCCGGCTGTGGAGCACGAGCAGCTCGGGGAACTCCTCGACACAGGGGATGCACCAGGTGGCCCAGTGGTTCACCACCCGCCAGCCGCCGCCGGGCCCGAGCGCCGCCTGGAGCGCGGCGAGGTCGGCCACGGTGCAGGCCGCCGGAGCGGGCGGTGCCGACGGGGCTCCCCGGGCCACGGCAGGGGCGGGGGCGGGAGCCGGCACCGGGGCCTCCGGGCCACCGAGGGGCGCCGTGGGGGCGCGCTCGCCCGGGCGCTCGAAGAGCTCGTTCTGTGCGACCCGGTCCGCGACCCGGCGCACGAGGCCCCGACCCACCCGCTTCAACAGTCCCATCGGCGCCTCCGCTGTGTGACGGTCGAGGCTAACGCGGCGCCGGAGCACCGGGGCTGCGGGGCGCCAGTGAGCCCGTGACCTCGCCCCAGACCGTCCACTCCCCCGCGTCCCAGCGCAGCAGGCGCGCGGAGCGGGGGGCCGCCGCCGCCTCTGCCGTGCGCCGCACCCCGACCGCCACCACCGTGTCGAAGTCGCTCGGCGCACCGAGGGCCGGCACCCAGAAGAGCAGCGCCCCCACCGCCGGACAGGCGACCACCGGGCTGCCGCCGGCGAGCTCAGCGAGGCGCTGGGGCAGCAGCAGGCCGGCGCAGTCCATGCCGTCGCCCACAGCGCGCAGCAGGTACTGGCCCTCCATGCCGGGCACGGCGAGGCGCTGGGGCGGCGCAGCGGTCCAGGCCGCCTCGACCCGCGTGCGGACCTGGGCCCAGGCGGTCTCTTCGTCCATGCCCAGGGCTGGCAGCTCGGCGAGGGTCAGCAGATCTTGGCCGGCGCCGTCGCTGCGGCGCAGGCAGATCACGAGATCGGGCGCAAGGCCCTTGCACAGGGCGACCGCCGCCGGTCCCACCACACCCGCCGCCGCCGCCCGCTGGGCGAAGCGATCGACCAGGGTGGCCGGCTCGACCGAGACCGTGAGCGCGGGCGGGGGGGCCGCCCGGGCCGGGAAGGCCAGGGCCGCGAGCACGAGCAGGGCCGGCCCGCGGCTCAGCACCCGGTCGCCCCCGGCCGCGCGGCGCTCACTCCGAGACCGTGTACTCGTCGACGAGGTCCTGGAGCTGCTCGCGGAGCACGTCACCGCCCACATCGCCCTTGTCCTCCATCACCTCGCTGAGCTGCTGGGTGAGGTTGCGCTGGCGCTGGGTGAGGACCTGGGCCATGGCGAAGACGAGCTTGTAGGCCGAGAGGCTGCCCGCATCGAGCAGGCTCTGGAAGTCTTCGCGCCGGAACTTGAACAGGGTCGCCTCGCCACGCACCGCGACGCCCGCCGAGCGGGGCGAGCCGTCGAGCACCGCCATCTCGCCGAAGCAGCTGCGCGGGTCGAGGATGGCGATGGTGCGGGCAGGGCCGAAGGACGCGTTCTTCGTGACGATGCACTGGCCCCGGAAGATGACGAACCAGGCGTCGCCCGGGTCACCCTCGGAGAAGACCAGCTGGCCGTCCCGGAGGCGCTGGACCTGCATGATCTGGACGACCTCTGCCAGCTCGGTGGGATCGAGATCTTCGAAGAGCGGGGTCTGGACCAGGAAGGAGATCACCGCTTCCAGGGTGACCGGCGTGGCGTCCATTGGGGGCTCCTTCGGACTGTCGCGGAGGGCGGGTCGGGCGGGGAGAGGGGCACGGACACGGGGCTGTGCCGGCCGCCCACACCCGGGCGTTCTGGGCGGCCGATGCTACCCCATGCAGGGATCGGCTGCCGACATCGGGCACCGCGGGGCGCCAGACCGGGGCTGCTGCGCGGTAGACTGGGGCCGCCCCTCCGCTGCCCCCGCCCCCCGTGGCGGCCCGGGCACGATCGCACCCCGGAGCCCTCCGATGTCCGCCTCCTCCGCCCCCAAGGGCCTGCGCGGCCGCCTCCGCAGCCGCGTGAAGCGCGCCCTGGACCGCCTCAGCGGCGAGCACTCCGCGGCCGCACCCGAAGACCGCAAGGACTACGCCCGTCCCGGCGCCCCCCAGGACGACGCAGAAGTGGTCATGGCCCGGCTCAACCGGCCGAACAAGGCCTGAGCCCTCCCCTCTCCGCCCCCTCCGGGAGCCCCGATGCTGCTCGAGAGCCGCTTCTCCGACGACACCCCCTGCCTCATCGATGTCGAGGCCGTGGCCTCCATCAACAAGGGCGACGCCGCCCACATCATCAGCCCCGACGACGCCATGAAGAACGTCGTCGCGCTGTCGGGCAAGGTGGCCCGCGAGCTCGCCCTGGCGGCGGCGGGCGCGGCGGGCAGCAAGCCGAACCCGGCGGGCATCGAGCTCGAATTCGGGGTGCGGGTGGACTCGAACGCCGTGGTCAGCGTGGCGCGCACGCTCGCCGACGCCCAGTTCGCCGTGCGGGTGCGCTGGGGCCGCTGAGGCCGGCGGCTCAGTCCCCGAGCGCCGCCGCGAGCGCCCCCCCGGGGGGCACCACGGCGCTGGCGAGCGCGACCCGGGTCCCCGGCCAGGGCAGCACGGCCCGATCCCAGCTCGAGAGCACGAGCCCGCGGCACCGGGCCCGGACTGCCACGAGGGGCGCGCCCTGGCCCCGCGCGAGGCGGAGGGCGCCCGGGGCGGCGACGTGGCGGGGGCACCGGGGCCCGTCCACGGCGACGGCCAGCGCCCCGCCCGCCGCGAGGTGCCGGTGGGCCGCGAGGGCGCCAGCCCGGGCGCCGCGGCTGGTGCTGCCCCGGACGCAGCGGTAGCCGAGGGCGGTGAGCACCGCCGCGAGGCGCCCCCCGTCCCGGCTGCGGCTGACGAGCACCGCGATGCCCCGGTCCCGGTGGGCCAGCGCGAGGGGCAGCAGCTCGCCGTGCCAGCAGGCCAGCACCACGGGCCCGGCCGCCAGGGCCGCGTCGACCACGTCCGGCGCCGTCCGCTCGATGCGGAGGCTGCGGGCCCAGAGCCGCAGCAGCAGGCCCACGGCCCGCGCCCAGAGGGGGGGCCGGCTCAGCACGGGAGACCGCCCGCGGCGCGGGACCGCTGCCGGGCCCGCGCCCAGCCGGATAGGTCGCCAGGCGCCCCTGCTGCGCCCCGCGCCACCCCCTTGCTGGAGCACCGCCCGTGGACCACAGCGACGCCCGCGTGCATGCCCGCTACACCGAGGGGGCGCCGCTCGCGCCCGCCGGCGAGCTGCTGCGCGCCCAGGGCCAGGACAGCGTGACCGGCGCGCCCGTCGAGATCGTGCGGCCCGCCCCCCACGCCGCCCTGCGCGACGGGGCCCGGGCCCGCTTCGCCCGCGCCTGGACCCCCCGCCCCCCGGCCCACCCGGCCTGGCTGCCCGCGCTCGCGGGCCCCGCCCCCGACGGCAAGCCCGTGGGCGTGCGGCCGGCCATCGGCGCGCCCTGGCAGCCCGACCAGCGCCTCGCCGCCGACGAGGTGCGCCAGCTGGCCGGCTGGCTGGGCGGCGGGCTGCTCGCGGGCGGGCTGGAGGGGGGGCTGGCTCACGAAGACCTCGTGCTCGACGCGGACGGGGTGCCGCGCATCTCGCCCGCCGGGCTGGTGCGGGTGGAGAGCATCGCCGCGCTCCCCTACCACGTGCCCCCCCGGCGCGACTCGGGCCCCGCCGGCGACCGGGACGCCGCCCTCTATGGCCTGGGGGTGGTGCTCTTCCGGGCCCTGACCGGGGCCTGGCCCGCCGAGGGCCGCAGCCCGGCCGCGCTCCACGCCGCCCAGGCCCGCCCCCGCCGGGCGCGGGAGCTCCGTCCCGAGGTGCCCGCGGACGTCGACGCCCTGCTCGCCGCCCTGCTCGACCCGGATCCGTCCCGCCGCGCCCCCGCCGTGGCGGCCGTGGCCCACGACCGGCCGCCGGTGCTGGCCCTCCCCGCCGCCGCACCGGCCCCGGCCCCCGCTGCTGCCCCCGCCGCCGCGACCGCCGCCCCGGCCCTGCGCGTGACCCAGGCGGCCCCTGCCCGCTCCGCGGCCCGGGTGGACGACGCCCTGCCGCCGTGGCTGGTGGTGCTCGACCGCGCCGCCGCGACCGAGGCCAGCCTGCGCCGCCTCGAGGCCCTGCTGCCCGACCTCCCCCACTTCGCCCTGCGCGACGGCATGCGCGACGAGAGCGCCGTGATCGTCGGCACGGCACCCACCGAGGCGGCCGCCCGCTCGCTGGCCGAGAGCCTGGGCCGCGCCGGTGCGCCCCTCACGGTCCAGAGCGCCGCCGCCCCGGCCCCGGCGGTCTGGGGCCAGGTGCTCGGCTGGGTGGGGGCCGCCGTGCTGGCACCGGTGCTGGGCTTCCTGCTGGCGGGCCCCGTGGCCGCCGGGCTGGGCATCGCCCTGAGCCTCGTGCTGGCCCTGGTCGGCGGCGTCGCCGTGCGCCGCAGCAAGGAGCAGGCCCGGGCCCTGGCGCGCCCCGAGTCCGCCCGCCTCCCGGCGCTGCCTTCGGCCCAGAGTGCCGTGCTGGACGCCATTCGCACTGCCCGCCAGACCATCCTGGGCGCCGAGCTGGCCGCGCCCCTGCGGGTCGACCTGCTCGACGCCCTCGACGGCATCGAGACCGCCGCCCTCGCCACCACGGACGCCCGCCCCGACGAGCTGGCCGATCTGCGCGCCGCCGCCGCCGAGGTGGGGGCCGCCGCCACCGCCGCGGTCGACGGGGGGGCCCGCCCCGAGGCCTCCCGGGCCGCCGTCGACGCCGCCCGTCGCCGCGCCGCCGCCGCCCGGGCCGCCCTCCGCCAGGGCTGACCCCGCTCCGGACCGACCGGGCACGCCGCCCGGGCGGCCCGTCCCTGCCGCAGCGCGGGCCCGTGCGGTAGCCTGCCCCTCCCCAGCCTCCGGGAAGCCCTGCATGTACGTCCTCGGCCTGTCCTGCTTCTACCACGATGCGGCCGCCTGCCTCCTCCACAACGGCGTGCCCATCGGTGCTGCCAGCGAGCAGGTCTTCACCCGCCGCAAGCACGACCCCGACTTCCCCGTCCACGCGATCCGGTGGCTGATGAAGGAGGCGGGCATCACCGCGGCCGACCTCGGCGCCGTGGCCTTCTACGACAAGCCGCTCGTGAAGTTCGAGCGCATGCTGTTGAGCCACATCGCGACCTTCCCGAAGAGCTTCCCCCAGTTCGTGCGCGGCATGCCCTCGTGGTTCGCGACCAAGCTGCGGGTCGACAAGGCCCTCAAGACCGAGCTCGGCTACACCGGCCCCATCCTCTACGGCTCCCACCACATGAGCCACGCGGCCAGCGCCTACTACCCCTCGGGCTTCGACGAGGCGGCCGTGCTCACCGTCGACGGGGTGGGCGAGTGGTCCACGGCCTCCTGGGGCCACGGCAAGGGCCACCGGCTCGACCTCAAGGGCGAGATCCGCTTCCCCCACAGCCTCGGCCTGCTCTACTCCGCCTTCACCTTCTACCTCGGCTTCAAGGTCAACTCGGGCGAGTACAAGGTCATGGGCCTGGCCCCCTACGGCGAGCCCCGCCACGTCGACGCGATCAAGCAGCTCATCCACATCCGCGAGGACGGCAGCTTCCGCCTCGACATGCGCTACTTCACCTTCGACCACGGCATGCGCATGTACAACGCGCGCTTCGAGGAGGTGATGGGCCAGCCGACGCGCCCCCTCGACGAGGGCCCCGTGACCCAGTTCCACAAGGACGTGGCCCGGTCGCTCCAGGAGGTGGTCAACGAGGTCATGGTCAACCTGGCCCGCCGGGTGGTCGACGACACCGGCTGCACCCGCCTCTGCATGGCCGGCGGGGTGGCCCTGAATTGCGTC
Source organism: Myxococcota bacterium (assembly GCA_964226865.1). Classification (GTDB taxonomy): domain Bacteria; phylum Myxococcota_A; class UBA796; order UBA796; family UBA2385; genus CAXQUZ01. The sequence continues at coordinate 8,092 of CAXQUZ010000769.1, forward strand.
GCCAACGGCCACGTCCTCCGCGAGAGCCCGGTCACCGAGCTCTTCGTCCAGCCCGCGGCCGGGGACGCCGGCGGGGCGATGGGCGCCGCCTTCTGGGCCTGGCACCACCTGCTCGGCAACAAGGACCGGTGGACCCTCGAGACCAGCTACCTGGGCCCCGGCTACGAAGAGTCCGAGATGATCGCGGCCCTCGACCGCTACGGTGCCGTCTACCAGCGCCTCGACCGCCAGCCCCTGCTCGACCGGGTGGCCGAACTGGTCGACCAGGCCCACGTGGTCGGCTGGTACCAGGACCGCCTCGAGTGGGGCCCCCGGGCGCTCGGCCACCGCTCGATCCTGGGAGACCCGCGCAACCCCGAGATGCGCGACATCATCAACCTCAAGATCAAGATGCGCGAGGGCTTCCGCCCCTTCGCCCCCTCCGTGCTGGCCGACCGGGCCGACCACTACTTCGAGCTCGACACCCCCAGCCCCTTCATGCTGCTGGTCTGCCAGGTGCGCGACGAGATCCGGAGCGGCCCCGAGGCGCTGCCCGCCATCACCCACGTCGACGGCTCGGCCCGGGTCCAGACCATCAGCCGCGAGCAAGACGCCCTGTACTACGACCTCATCTCGGCCTTCCAGGCCCGGACGGGCTGCGGGGTGCTGGTGAACACGAGCATGAACGTGCGCGGCGAGCCCATCGTGAACACCCCCGAAGACGCCTACCGCTGCTTCATGCGCACCGAGATGGACGCGCTCGTCGTGGGCCCCTTCCTGCTCCGCAAGGAGGACCAGCCGGCCCTCGAGCTGGCCTCGGCCGAAGAAGAGTTCGGCCTCGACTGAGGGCCCCGCCGCCGGGTCCCTCCCCCGGGAGTTGACACCGTGCCCACGGCCAACCCGCTAGGATGGCCGGCCCTCCTCCGGGCCTGGAGCACGCCGCATGGCCACCGTCCCTCGCGCTTTCGTCCTCGCCGCCCTGCTCGGCCTGCCCTCGCTGGCCCTGGCCGAAGAGGCCGCGCTGTTGGGCCATCCCGCGCTCGAGTCCGGCGCAGCGCCCGTGCTGCTCCACCTCCACCTCCCCGGCATGGAGCCCGATCTGGAGCCCCGGCTGCGGGCCGCCGAGGGCGAGCTGGGCGAGGTCCAGCTGCTCGGCCGCGACCTCGTCGCCGTGCCCTGGACGGCCCCCGCGGCCACCACCGGCGGCACCGAGACCCTCAGCCTGCGCTACCGCGACACCGCGGGCGAGCGCCACGACCAGCAGTTCACCCTGCCCTTCGCGGCCACCCCCTCGCGCTCGATCACCCTGCGCCCGGCCCAGCCGGTGCTCGGCCCGGCCGACACGACGCTCGAGATCCAGATCTCCACGGCGGCCTGGTCCCAGGAGGCCAGCGCCCGGCGCATCCAGCTCACCCCCAGCCTCGGCCGCCTCAGCGCCCCCCGCCTCGCCGCCGACGGCACGGCCACCGTGACCTGGACCCGGCCCGCCGGCCTCGACACGGCGACGATGCTGGTCGTCCTGGCCACCGACGCCGGCGCGCCCTCCCGGGCCCTCGCGGCCCTCAAGGTGCCCGTCCAGGTGCGCCGGGCGGCGAGCTTCTCGGTGCCCCCCGACAGCCGCGTGGTCGTGACCACGGGCGAGACCGACAGCCCCGCCGTGCAGGCCTCGCCAGCCGGCACCGTCGGCGTCGAGATGGTGCTCGACCCCCGGGTGACCACGGCCACCCTGACGGCCACCACCCCCTTCGGCGTGACCGAGAGCTCGGAGGTCCCGCTTCCCGCAAATGCTGGCCCCCAGGCCGTTCTCAGCCCCCTGCCGGCCTCGGTGGCGACCGACCCCACGGCGCCCGTGCCCCTGGTGGTGGCGGTGGACGACGGCACCGGCGGCGCGGCCCAGCCCCCGACCGTGACGGTCTCCGCCGGGACGATCAGCGGCCCCCCCGTGGCCATGGGCGGCGGCGCCTGGGTCGTGCCCTGGACCCCGCCCGCCAGCGGCGACACGGCCCTCGTCTCGGTCGATGCCGCCGGCAAGCGCATCCAGCAGCGCGTCGCCCTCCACGCGCCCGCCCCCACGGTCGCCCTCGCCGGCGATCCGGCCCGCCTCGGGGTCGGCCAGCGGGAGCTCGTGCTCACGGCCACGGCGCGCCACCCCGACGAGAGCCCCTGGACCGGCAGCGCGCCGGCCGTGGGCCTCGCTGGCGGCACCCGCAAGAGCAGCCCCAAGAGCGCCGGCGGCGGCCGCTTCACGATGGACGTGCGCAAGGACACGGGCACCCCGGGCGTCTTCGCCTTCGTCGAGCCCCCGGTCGCCACCGGGGCGCCCGACGGGGCCCAGCCCGCCGAGCTCGTGGCCTGGATCGACGCGCCCCCGGATCAGCCCACGGCCATGCACCTGCTGCGCTACGCCGTCGTCGACGCCCAGGGGGCGGGCATCGCCGGGGTCGCGGTCACCGCCGAGGTCGTCGGCGGCACGGCCGAGCTGGGCGAGGTGAAGCCCACCTGGG
>CAXQUZ010000770.1:0-3171 GCA_964226865.1 Myxococcota bacterium
CGATCTGGCCAGGGGCAGGCCGCCCCGGCAGGCCACCCGCACGGCCGCCAGCTCGGTGCGCGCGCCCAGCTCGGCGCCCCCCACACAGACCATGGGCAGCCCCCGGTTGCGCTCGCGCACCTCGTCGAGAACATCCGGTGCGGCGACGGCTTCGACCCGATCCCCCGCCCCCGGGGAGCGCCCCCGGTGGACCAGCCCGAGCGCCGGCACGGTGGCAGCCATCACGACCGCGTCCCAGTGGCCCGTGGCGAGGCTCGTGTGGAGCAGCACCTTGAAGCGCTCGGCGTCTTCGGCGACCCGCCGGGGCAGCCAGGCCGGCCCCGTGGCCCCGTCCTCTCCGGCGATCAGCAGCACCTCGGCCCCCCGGAGCACCAGCTCCTCGGCCAGGGCCGCACCGAGGCCGGCCCGGGTGGCCGGGGGCTGGAGCCGCCAGCCGCCCCCTGCGTCGAGGGAGGCCGTGCCCCCCGTCACCAGCACCCGCTTGCCCGCGAGCGGAGAGGCGCTCAGGGCGCGGCAGAGCTCGGCCACCAGCACCCCCTCCTCGGGGATGGCGTCCTTGCCGAGAACGTCCCGTGGTGGGATGATCCGGGCGCCCATGCCCGCGAGCTTGCGCAGGCTGGCCGTGAGGATGCTGTTGTGCATCGAGCCGTGCATGGTCGGCGCGATGAGCACCTGGGCCCCGCCCCGCTCCATGCGCCCCAGCGCCGAGGCGAGGGTGGCCGTCAGGGTGCCGTCGGCGATGCCCAGGGCGGCCTTGTTGATGGTGTTGTAGGTCGCCGGCGCCAGCAGGTAGGCATCGAAGGGCGCCTCGTCGGAGAGGTGTTCGGCCTGGGGGCTCAGCGCCTCGACCACCGGCGCGGTCGTGGCCCAGGCGAGGGCGTCGAGGGCGACGTAGCGCCGGGCCTCGGCCGAGACGAAGGCGGTCACGGCGGCGCCCCGGCGGCGGATGGCCCGGGCCAGGGCCGGTGCCTTGAATGCCGCGATGCCGCCGCAGACCATCAGCGCGATCCGGCGCCCGGCGAGCTGGGTGCCGTGCAGATCGACCGCCCGATCGCCGAGATCGGTGGACTGGGGAGGGCCGAAGTCGTACCGGCGCATGGGCGCTCCAGGGCAGGGGAGGGCCCCTTAGCCGGCGGGCTCGCCCTCGGGGGGGCAGGCGGCGGGACGGCCCTCGTCGGGCGCGCTCTCGTCACCGGGCTGGCCCAGCAGACGCAGGTCTCTGAGGGCGTCCAGCTCGAGGCCCTCGCGCCACAGCGCCCCGAGCCCGAGCAGGGTGATGGGCAGGAAGCTCACGGCCCAGAAGACGATGGCGAAGCCCTCGGCCATCGACTCGGGCTGGCCCCAGAGCACCATGGTCTTCTCCATCGCCACGTGGAAGACGCCGAGAAAGCCCGGCGCCTGGGGCAGGGCGACCGTCAGGGCGATGGCCACGGCCGTGAAGCAGGCGGCCCCGAAGGGCAGCGCCATGCCGAAGGCCTGGAACAGGCACCAGATGGCGATGGCTCCGTCGACCCACATCCAGACGCTCAGCAGGCCGGCCTGGACGAGGCCCCGGAGATCGCGGGCGTTGCCCAGCCCGGCCACGAAGCCGTCGAAGAGGCCCATGAACAGCCGGCGGGCCGGCGGCGGGCCCAGGCGCAGGATGCGGCCGAAGGTGGCCCGGGCGGCCTGCTTGCGGGTGGCGAGGGTGAAGAAGATGGCCATGCAGCCCAGCGCGAAGAGCCCGAAGAGCCCGCCGTAGAGCTGGAGGTTGTGGATGAGGGTCTGCTCGGCGGCGCCAGCGGTGGTCTCGAGGCTGCGGGTGGCGAAGCTCACCGACATCAGCACGAGCACACAGACGAGGCCGAAGAGGTCGTAGACCCGCTCCATCACGGCGGTTGCGAGCACGGTCGAGAGGGGGTGGCCCGTGCGCCGGGCGGCCACCACGGGGCGCGCGAGCTCTCCGGCCCGCAGCGGGAAGAGGGTGTTGGCGGCCGCGCCCACGATCTGGGCCACGAAGAGATCGTGGGGCCGGGCCCGGGGCGATCCGAGGGGGCGCAGCAGCACCGTCCAGCGCAGGGCCCGCAGCACGAATTCGAAGACCACGATGCCGGCGGCCAGGGCGATCCAGCCGGGCTTCACGGCCGCGAGGGTCGAGGCGAGGGGGCCCCAGTCGACGTCCCAGGCGAACCACAGGGCCGCGCCGCCGCTGAGCACGAGGGCGGCGAGGGCGCGGAGGCGGGAGCGGGCGGGCGAGGGCGACAGGGGCGGCTCGGCGGCACAGGGGAGGGGACCGGGGCAGGCCGGGCCCCAGTGTACCGGCTGGCGCGACCGGGCTGGGCACCGGGGCCCCGATCGGCATAGGACCGCTGGCCTCGGCTGCGGTGCGGGCCCCCTGCCCACGGCTGCCAGCCACCCCGATGCGACCCGCCTGATCGGAGCTGACCGTGATCCTCCCCGCCTCGGACGATGCCGACCGCCGCTATGACGTGGCCGGCCTGGGCAATGCCCTGGTCGATGCCCTCGTGCGCATGGACGACAAGCCCTTCCTGCTCTCGCACGGCCTCGACCGCGGCCACATGACGCCCGTCGATCATGCCCGCTGGCAGGCCATCTTCGAAGAGATCCAGGAGCACGGGGTCGAGATCCACTCCGGCGGCTCCTGCGCGAACACCATCGCGGGCCTCGGCTTCCTCGGCGCGCGCAGCATCTACTGCGGCCAGGTCGGCGACGACCAGCTCGGCCACCTCTACGCTGCGCGCATGGAAGAGGCCTGCGGCGGCCACTGCCTGAACTGGACCAAGGCCGCCAACACGGGCAAGTGCCTCAGCATCGTCTCGGCCACCGACGCCGAGCGCACGATGCTCACCGATCTCGGTGCGGCCGTGACCATGGACGATCTCGGCGACTTCCCGGGCATCATCCGCCAGAGCCGCGTGCTCCACGTGACCGCCTACCTGCTGCTCGGCGAGCCCATGGCCGCCCGGGCCCGCGAGGCCATGGCCGTCGCCGTCCAGGAGCAGATCCCCGTGAGCATCGACGTGGCCGATCCCTTCGTGGTCTCGACCGTGCGCGAGGCCATGTGGTCCGCCATCGAGGAGTTCGCCGACATCGTCTTCATGAACGAAGAAGAGGCGACCACCCTCGCCGGCGTCGACGACCCGGTGCTCGCCCTCGAGAAGGTGGCCGAGA
>CAXQUZ010000771.1:0-2918 GCA_964226865.1 Myxococcota bacterium
ATCCCGAGGGTGGTGGCCGAGACCCCCAGCTCGCCCAGGCCGAGGGCCCGCGCGAGGGCGCCGACGGCGAGGGTGGCGGCCGACACGGTCTCGGCGGCCCCGGCCGGCGCACCCGCCGTGAGGAGCAGTCCCGCCGCACTGGCCCCGAGCACCGCCGCCACGGCGATGGCCGAAGAGGCCGTGGGCTCGCGCACGACCGGCAGCCCCGCCGGCGCAGGGGCGTCGACCGGGCCCGCGGCGGCGTCGTCACAGACCGCGTCCCAGCAGCGCGCGGCGAGGTCGTCCGGCACGGGCGGATCGGCGCTGGCGGCGACCAGCAGGTGGAGATCGTCGAGCTGCTGGAGACGGCCGGTGCACTGGGGGCACTCGTCGAGGTGGAGGGCCACGTCGACGAGGCAGTCTTCGGCCAGGGCGCCCTCGACGCAGGCGGCCAGGTCGGCATCGCTGGTGTGTTCCCAGCTCATCTCAGGTCTGCCCTGCCGCCCAGGCGTAGCGACGCTCGCGCATCTGGGCGTGCTGGCGGGCCTCGTAGGCCACCCGCAGGCGCTGGCGTGCCCGGAAGATGCGGTTCATCACCGTGCCCATGGGAATGCCCAGCATCTCGGAGATCTCGGTGAACTTGCGGTTCTCGAGGTGGTGGAGCACGATGACCTCCCGGTACATCGGCGGGATGTCGGCGAGGGCCGCCGTGAGCTGGTCGGCGACCATGCGCCGCTGGACGTTCTCGGGGGGGAGGGGCGCCGTGCTGACGACCTCGGTCTCGGCCACCTCGGAGCGGCGCTTGCGGCGCCGAAACTCGTCGAGACAGGTGTTCCGCGCGATGGTGAAGACCCAGGTCTTGAAGGCCCAGCGGCGGTCGTAGCGCTCGATGTGGCGAAGCACCTTGACCAGGGCGTCCTGGGTGGCGTCGCGGGCGTCCTGTTCGTTGGCCATCATCCGCATGCAGAACCGGAAGACGACGGGCGTGTACTGCTCCACCAACCACTGGCGTGCAGCCTCGTCGCCCCGCTGGGCGGCGGCGATGCGGTCACGTTCGGTGGGCAGGTTGTTGAGGAGGCGGAGTGACAGCGCAGGCTCCCGTTCTGTGCGGGGTGGGTCGATCGGCCCGTGCTCCCCGCTGGAGCCCGCGCCGCCGACAGTACGTGTCCTGTGCACGGTTCATTGCACCGTCGAGAGATCTTTCCGTCTCGTCTCGTCACCGCGTCCGCCGCGGGGGGCGCGCCCGGCCCTGACGTGTCCATTTCGCCTGCGGTGGCCGTCCTTGCTGGCCGACAGGGCAGGGGGGTAGGGTAGGGGGGTGCACGGAGCGGGGGCGGATGGACGAGACGCGCGAAAAGGTCCGCAGGCTTCGACGCTACGGGCGCAAGGACTACTCGCAGCTGGTCGACTTCCCGGTCGAGATTGTCGGCCGCGACGGCGTCGTCCGCCAGTACTCCTTCGATGAGTCGGTGCGTCTCTACCAGCGGCGCATCGCGTCGGCGGCTCTCCGCTACGGCGACGGCGAGCTCGTCACGGCCGAGCAGGGCCACTGTCGCCAGCGCATCGCCCAGCTCCGGCGGAGCTACCTCGCCCGCTACGGGTGGTCGGCGATCCGGGTGGTCGACAGCCCCGGCCTGCACGCCGGCGAGTTCGCGGGCGAGCTGGCGGCCTTCCTGCGCCGGGTGACCGAGCGCGACGAGGTGGCGCCGGAAGATCTCGAGCTGGCCTTCATCGAAGAGGGCGAAGACCACCAGCTCTACTACGTGCGCACCCGCGACCCCGACACCGGGGCGCCCGAGCCGCCGTGGCTGCTCTACCTCTACCGCTTCGCCCGCTCGGGCAGCTGTCCGGGGCGCGACGCCTTCTTCGGCTTCCTCACGGTGCGCCAGGGTGTGCAGCGCGGGCCGGGTGCCGTCGAGCGGCTCATCGCCTTCCACCACACCGGCGACTGTGGCCTCATCTTGACCGGCCAGGGCGGCCCCGCGGCGGCGGCGTCTCCCCTCGACGAGATCAACTGGCTGGCCCTCGGTGAGGCGGGGGCGGACCCGCTCCGGGACGGCATGGCGGCCCTGCGCCGCGGCAAGCCCGAGCAGGCCCTCGCCCGCTTCGTCTCGGCCTTCGAGGCCCAGCCCTTCCGGCGGCCCGCCTATGTGGGGGCCGTCGTCGTGGCGGACCGCCTCGGGGCCCGCAGCGTCGGCGAGACTGCCGCGCTCATGGGCACGGCCTACTTCCCCGACGACGCTGTGCTGCTCTACCACCTTGCCGTGCTGCGGCTGCGCGAGGGCGAGCTGGCCGGGGCGCGGTCGGCCCTGGCGCGGCTGGCGGCCGTCTCCGAAGCAGGGCCAGCGGTGGCCGTGCTCGGCGGGCTGATCGACCTCCGCGCGGGCCGCATCTGGCGGGGCGCCCGCACCCTCCAGGTCCAGGGCCGGGCGCTCCGGGGGCGCGCGAAGGGAGAGGACCAGGACCTCCTGGCGGCCATCGAGCTGGTGGGGCGCGGCCTGGTGCTGCGGCGGCTTGCCCTCGGTGTGGGGATGGCTGCCCTCGTGGCCGGGTCGGGTGCCGCGCTTGTGTCGGGCTGGTGGGCCATCTGTGCCGGGCTCGGGCTGGCCAGCCTGCCGGTCATCCACGCGGTCTGGCGCCGCCACTACGCCGAGCTGTTGGCCGTCCCGGGGGCCTGGGGCCTCCAGCTGGCCAACCCGGCCGACATCCGCAGCGCGGGCGGCGCGCTGCGCTGAGGGGCGCTCAGGGCGCGGCGGGCGGGCCGCCGAGGGCCTGGGCGAGGGCCTGGAGGCTCGGCGCGCCGATGCGGAAGGGGGGCCCGCCTGCGGCGTCGACCGCCACGCGCGCCCCGTCGTCGAGGAGCTGGTGGATGTGGACCTCTTCGACGCGGCGGCCGCCCTCGTCGAGGCGGATGCTGCCCCAGGGGTCGCCGACAGGGG
>CAXQUZ010000772.1:0-15010 GCA_964226865.1 Myxococcota bacterium
GCCTCGGCGCCCACGACCCGGCGCTGGTGGTCGAGCTCGACCCGGCAGGAGGCGAGCTGGAAGGTGGCGTCGGCCGGCCCGAGGTTGTGGGTGGCCAGGGCCCGATCGACGGCATGGCGGACGCCGATGCCGCGGGCGGTGGTGGTGGACATGGGACCCCCAGGGGCGGGTGGTTCCGGACGGGCCACGGGGGACGGCGGCCGGAGACCTGCCGACCCGTGGACCGGGCGCGGGCGTCCTCGGGGACCCGGGCAGCCGGCGCGGCCACGTCCCTCATCGGCGGGGCGCGGGGCGACCTGTGCCTCCCTTTGTGTCGGGGCTGTCGCCCGGCGCCCGCAAGGGCCTTGCAAGGGCCGCCCGACCACCCGAGCAGCCCCCAGGGCCCGTGGTACAACTGCGCGCCCTGCGCCGGTGCCCGCCGACGCGACCCCTGCGCACCGGAGACCGGCATGCCCCGCCACTGGCTCGTCCCTCTCGTCCTCATCGGCCTTCCCGCGGTCGGCTGCGGCGACACCGACGAGGCCCCGGCCCCCCCGCCGGTCGAAGACAAGTGCCCCAAGATCGACATGGACCGGCTCGCCGGCCAGTGGATCAAGGTGAAGGGCAAGGCCGCCGACAAAAACTTCCGCTTCGAGTTCGTCGAGAAGGGCGACGGCGCCGAGCTCTGGTACACGGGCGGCGGCTTCCGCAAGCGCCGGCTGGCCGGCGAGCGGCGCGAGAGCGACTGGCGCTTCACCGAGGTGCTCGAGGGCGAGGCCCTGGCCCGCCACGAGAAGGGCGACCTCGGCCGGGTCCGCCTCTTCGTGGCCCCCTCGAAGAAGACCTGCAGCCTCCGGGTCACCGAGGTCGAGCTGGTCAAGGAGGGCGGCGCCGAGAAGGAGAAGCCCAAGGGCACCTTCGTCGAGTACCTGGAGTTCCCCCAGGGCAAGGTGCTCACCTTCAGGGCCTGCGACGGCCCCCTCTTCCTCGGCGACGCCGCCAAGGACCCGGCCGTGGCCGCCAGGCAGCTCGCCGAGAGCGGCGCCCCCGAGCCCGGGCACAGCCTCGGCGAGGCCGTGCCCGTCGGGGTCTGGACGGACGCTGCCGCCGACGGCGATGCGGCCTGCACCTACGACATGGACCTCTACTTCGACGACCAGGAAGCGCGCCTGGCCGACAAGAGCACCCGCCCGCCCGTCGCGGCCGGTGCTCCGGTCGACGGGAAGCGCCCCTGGCTGGTGCCCGACTGGTACGCACCGTACTCGGGCAACCACCACTTCCAGATCTACCGCCATCGCACCTGTGGCGGGAAGCGCGAACTCATCGACGTTCGCTGCCTCGAAGCCGTGCTGGACTGATTCATGCGCTGGGGACTCATCGACCGCATCGAGAGCATCACCGTCGGCGAGACCGCCGTCGGGCACCGCACCTGGGACCCGGAGCTGCCGCTCTTCCTGGACCACTTCCCGGACTTCCCGGTGGTCCCGGGGGTGCTGACCCTCGAGGCCCTCGCCCAGCTCTCGGGCAAGCTCATCGGCTACACCGTGCGCAAGCAGCGCGGCGACTGGCCCTTCCCCATCCTCAGCATGATGGACAAGGTCAAGTTCCGCCGCTTCATCCCGCCCTCGGTGCCCGTGCGCCTCGAGACGAAGCTGGTGACGCTGCGCGACGAGAGCGCCCTCGTCCAGGTCCGTGCCCTGGTGGACGGCAAGTGGCGCGCCCGCGCCGAGCAGATCTTCGTCTTCAACGCCGTGCGCTTCGACGACCCTGCGGAGGCCGCCAAGGTCGAGCAGTGCGAGCGTGAGGCCCTGGCCACCCTGTGGCCCGACTACCCGGGCGACTTCTAGCGCAGCCGCGCTCGCCCCAGCGGAGCACCGAACATGGACGACCTGGACCACCGCGGCCGCCCGCGCATCGCCATCACGGGCATCGGCATGATCACGCCCCACGGACGCGGGGTCGCCGCGGCCTGGGAGGCGGTCTGTGCCGGTCGCAGCGCCATCGGGCCCATCACCCGCTTCGACGCCCGGCGCTTTCCCGTGACCTTCGCCGCCGAGGTGGCCGACCCGGGCCCGACCCCGGTGCCCGCCGCGGTCGCCGACGTGCTCAGCGATCTCAAGGGCCGGCTCGCGGCCGCCGCCCTGGCCGAGGCCCTCGAGATGTCGGGGCTGCCCGCCCTCGGCGACCGGGCCGGGGTCTGCATCGGCTCCGAGGCCGCGCGTCCCCACCTCGAGGACGTGGCCGTGCGGCTCCGCGACCAGACCCTGCCGGGCCTCGACGAGCTGGCCCGCATGGCCCCGGACGCCCCCACCCGCCTCGCCGCGGCCATGGCCGGGGCCACCGGCCCGCGCGCGACCGTGTCGACCGCCTGCACCAGCTCCTCCCAGGCCGTCGGCGAGGGCGCCCTGCGCATCCGCCGGGGCGAGGTGGACGCCATGATCGTGGGCGGCGTCGATGGTCTCGTCGACCCCCTCAGGGTGACGGGCTTCTCGCTGCTCGGCGCCCTGTCGACCCGCAACGACGACCCGACCGCCGCCAGCCGCCCCTTCGACGCCGAGCGGGACGGCTTCGTGCTCGGCGAGGGCGCCGGCATGCTCGTGCTCGAGACCTTCGCCCACGCAAAGGCCCGCGGCGCCGAGATCCTCGGGGAGATCACGGGCTTTGGCTGCTCCTGCAATGCCTACCGCATCACCGACTCCCCGCCGGACGGCCGGGGCGCGAGCCAGTCGATGAGCCTCGCCCTCGAAGATGCGGGCCTGGCCCCCGAAGACATCGGCTACATCAACGCCCACGGCACGAGCACGGCGATGAACGACGCCAGCGAGACCCGGGGCATCCACCGCAGCTTCGGCGCCGCGGCGGCCGACATCCCCGTGTCGAGCACCAAGAGCATGACCGGCCACCTCGTCGCGGCCTGCGGGGCGGTCGAGGCCAGCTTCTGTCTGCTCGCCGTGCGCGAGGGCCTGCTGCCGCCGACCATCAACCTGACGACGCCCGACCCCGAGTGCGACCTGCGGCACATCACCCCCGCAGCACTCCGCAGCCCGGCCCGCCATGCCATGACCAACGCCTTCGGCTTCGGCGGCTCCAACGGCACGCTCATCGTGAGCGCGCTGTGAGCGGCGTCGCCGTCGTCGGGATCGGCATCTGCTGCCCCCTCGGCCACGACCCGGCCGCCGTGCTGGCGGCCCTCGCGGCCGGCACCTCGGGCCTGGTCGCCCACCCGCCCCTGGCCCACCTGCCCCCCGGGGACCTGGCCGGGGTGGTGGCCAAGCCGGCGGTGCGCCCCTGGCTGCGCCGCCGCAAGGACCGGAAGATCATGGCCCGGGCCAGCACCCTGGCCCTCGCCGCCGCCGGCCCCGCCTGGGAGGGCTCCACCGCCGAGCCCGTCGACGTGGGCATCTTCCTCGGCGTCGGCCGCGAGCCTCCCGACGACGGCGAGAGCGAGGACGCCCTGGCCGCGTCCTGCCGGGACGGCGCGCTGGACGACGAGCTGCTCCGGGGCCCGGGACGGGACCGCTACCCGCCCCTGCTGCCCCTCAAGACCCTGCCCAACATGGCCCTCGCCCACATCTCCATCAACCTGGGCCTGATGGGTGAGAACGGTGCCTGGGCCGGCGAGTCGGCCGCCGGACTGCGGGCGGTGGTCGCGGGCATCCAGGCGGTGGCCGAGGGCCGCTGCCCCGAGGCCCTCGTGGGCGGTGCCGACAGCCTCGTCGATCTGGGCAGCGCCCGCGACCGGCTGCGCCTCGGACGGACGGGCCCCCCGGGCGAAGGGGCGGCCGTGCTGCGCCTCGCGCCGCTGGGCAGCCCAGGGGCCCTGGCGACCCTCCACACCGCGCCTGGGCCGGCCGAGAGTTCCCGCTTTCGCGATGTTCTCGGCGACCTCGGCGCCGCGTCAGGCGCCCTGGAGCTGGCCCTCCTGGTCGCCGCGGGCACCGCCGGCCGGGTGTGCCTGGGCGACCCCGGAGAGCCGCCCGTCGGGGTGGCGGTCCGCCCGGTCGGGGCGTGCTAACGTCCCGCATTCGCCGGCCGACCCCAGCCCCCACCTGACCCTCTCTCGGTCCCGGGGGATGCCGGAGGCCAGCCCGAGGAGTACCAGGTGTCGAGCCGCGAGAACGCCCGCCGCTTCCACTTCATCCGCGAGATCGCCAGCGGTGGTTTCGGGAGCGTCTACCTCACGAAGGTGATGCACGCCGACGGCTTCAGCCGCCTGGTGGCCGTGAAGCTCCTCAAGACCCAGTGGAGCGACAACGAGGAGATCGCCCGGCGGACGCGCGACGAGGCCCGGCTGCTCGGGCTCCTTCGCCACCGCAACATCGTCGATGTCATCGACCTGACATCCATCGACGGCCGGGCCGCCGTGGTCATGGAGTACCTCGAGGCGGTCGACCTGCGCACCATCATCCAGAACCACGCCAAGGTCGGCCGGAAGGTGCCGGTCAAGGCCGCCCTCGAGATCGCGGCCGCGTCGGCCGGGGCCCTCGACGCCGCCTACAACCGGCCGCCCATCCCCGGCGAGAAGCCGCTGCGGGTCAGCCACCGCGACATCAAGCCCAGCAACATCATGGTCGACGAGACCGGGCTGCCCAAGGTGCTGGACTTCGGCGTCGCGCGCTCTGAGCTCGAGAACCGCGAGTCCCACACCCAGGAGCTCCAGTTCGGCTCTGTGGACTACATGGCGCCCGAGCGCCTCTTCTTCGAGCCCGAGACCCCCGCCAGCGACGTCTACTCGCTCGCGGCCACGGTCTTCGAGCTGCTGGCCCAAGAGAAGCTGGGCAAGGCGCGGGGCCGCCCCGAGCGCCACGCGGCCTATGTGGTGGACCGGATGAGCTTCATGCGGGCGGGCCTCGCGGTCGGCGGGACGACGGGCGCCGAGCTCGAGAAGCTGCTGGCCGACAGCCTCGCCTTCAACCACGAGGACCGGCCCACGGCGGCCGAGTTCCAGCAGCGGGCCCGGGCCCTGTCGCGGCTCGCCGACGACGAAGACCTCTCGAGCTGGGCCGAGCGCATCGTGCCGCCCCTGGTCCAGGCCCTCCAGGCCGCCCCCCGGCCCGCGAACCCCCTGGCCGACACCATCCTCCGGGAAGACAGCGGGGGCTTTGCCATGGGCGAGGCCGCCACCCCGGACGCGGGCCCCGGCCTCGGGCCCGCCCTCCAGCGGGGCGCCCTGGCCGAGCTGGACGACAGCGAGGCCTTCATCCCCCAGCCCGCCACCGGCGCGCCCACCGCGGCGCCGCCCGTGCCCGACGCCCCCGACGCCTGGGACGATGGCCCCACGGCCGTGGGCATGGGCCTGCCCCCCCGGCCGCCCCACAGCGACCCCGAGCGCCCGCCCCAGCGCGCCGGCGCCATGCCCGCCGACCCGGGCGACCCCTTTGCGATCCCGCCGGCCGCACCGCGCACCGCGCCGCCGCCGGTGCCCGTGGCCGCCGCACCCGCCGCGCCGCCTGCGCCCCCACCGGCCCCCGTGCCGGTCGACCACGGCCCGCCCGAGCTGCCCGATGCGCCCCTGGCGACCGGTCCCCTGCCGCCCCTGCCGGCCCCTCCGGGGGTCGTCGCCCGGCCGCTCGCGCCGCGGCCCCTTGCCGCGCCCCCGGCCCCCGCGGCACCGCCCGCCCCGCCCGTCGGCACCATCGTGCCCCCGGACGACGAGGCTGCCGAGAGCGAAGACGCCAACACGGTCATGCTCCACCCGAGCCAGGACCTCCGGGCCAGCGGCGACATCCCGCCCGCCCCGGCGGCCCTGAGCCCGGCGGTGGCGGCGCGCCAGCCCGCCGACGAGCCGCCCGACCCCCTCGACGAGACCATCGTCCACGACGACGCACCGTCCCCCTTCCCCGCCGCCTTCGGGCGCCCCCCCGAGCGCTTCGGCGCCCCCGAGGGCGACCGGCCCAACGTCGAGGCGACGGCCCCCATGGTGCCCGACGAGCCCCTCCGCGGGCCCGCCCCGGCGGTGGTCGCCGCGGAGGAGGAGGACGAGTTCGAGGCCACGGTGCCGATCCAGGCCACGGCCCACGTCCAGCCCCATGTCGAGGCTCCGGCGCCGCCCCCCGCCCCCGCCCCCGTGGCGGCCCCGGCCCCGGCGCCCGCCAAGAAGCGCAGCATGCTGCCCGTGGTGGCTGCGGTCGGCTGCTTCGCCTTCGTCGTGGTGGGCGGCATCGCGGGCGCAGGCCTCTGGTTCGCCCGCGACACGGTCGCCGGCCTCGTCGGCGGCGGGACCGAGCTCGCCGCAGCGCCTGCCGAAGAGCCCGGCGAGCGGGACGGCTCGGCCCTCGCCGACGCCGGAGAGGAGCCCGCGGCCGCGGCGGCAGACGACGCCGGACCGGCCGACGGCCAGACCCGCTTCTCCTCGGCCGCACCCGACACGAAGAAGCTCAAGGTCGACTGCGACGGCGGCGTGCGGGCCAAGGGCAAGACCCAGCTCGACGTCGACACCGGCGGCGCCGCGAAGTGCACCGTCACGGCCTACCTCAGCGACCGCAGCCGCCTCACGGCCGTCGTCAGCGCCCCGAGCGCCGGCACCTACGCCTGCTTCGCCGACGGCAGCTCCGACTGCGTGTCCCCGTGAGGGCGCCCGTCGCCATCACCGGGGTCGGCGTGCTGTCGGCCGCCGGCCGGGGCCTCGGCGCCCTCGGGTCGGCCCGCGCCGACCACCGCTTCCTGGGCGTGCCCCAGCAGACGGCCCTGCCCGTGCCCTTCGGCGGGGAGGTCCGCGAGCCGGCGCCCCCCCACCCCGACCACCCGGACGATCGCAAGGCCGATCTGGCCTTCGCCGCGCTCCACGATGCCCTGGCCCAGGCCGGTCTCGACGGCCCCGACCACTGGCCCGCCCCCGAGAAGCGCTCGGTCTTCCTGGGCACGGGCCTCTCCTCCGTGACGCCGGGGGAGCTCGCCGACGACCTCTACCCCTTCCTCGGGGCCGACGGCCGCTTCGACCGGGCCGCGATGGCCCGCGACCTGTCTCGGGACCGGGCCGCGCCCCGCCGCCACATGCCCGCCCGGGTCACGGCGACCATGGCCCGCCAGCTCGACGCCCAGGGCCCCACGGGCACGAACTTCAGCGCCTGTGCCGCCGCGGCCCAGGCCATGCTCGAGGGCGCCCGGGCCATCCGCCGGGGCGACGCCGAGGTTGCCGTGGTCGGCGGCCACGACAGCATGGTCCATGCGCTGGGCATGCTCTCCTTCGTGGTCCTCGGGGCCCTCTCCCCCACCCGCTGCCGGCCCTTCGACCGCGACCGTGACGGCTTCATGATGGGCGAGGGCGCCGCCATCTTCGTTCTCGAGCCCATCGCGCGCGCCCAGCGCCGGGGTGCCCCCATCCTCGGGCTGCTGCTCGGCGGCGGCACCAGCGTCGACGCCTGGAACGCCACCGCCCCCCACCCCGAGGGCACGGGCGCCGAGCTCGCCATGCGGCGGGCCCTGCGCGACGCGGGCATCGACGCCAGCGACATCGACTACGTCAACTTCCACGGCACGGGCACCCCCCTCGGCGACATGGCCGAGTCCCAGGCCGTCGCCCGGGTCTGCGGCCCGGACGTGGCCGCCTCCTCCATCAAGGGGGCCGTCGGCCACACCATCGCCGCCGCCGGCGCCGTCGAGGCCGCCGCCTGCCTCGCCGCCCTCCAGCAGGGCTTCCTGCCGGGCACGGTCGGCCTCTCTTCGCGCGACCCGGCCCTGCCCATCCGCCCGCTCCACCGCCCCGAGGCGGCCCGCCCGCGTGTCATGCTGTCCAATTCCTTTGGTTTCGGTGGCCAGAACTGCGCCCTCATTCTCGGCCACCCCGACCTCGTCCCGGCCACAACCTGAGCGTCCATGCCCCCCAGCCTCCGCCCCGTCCGCATCTCTGCCCAGAGCATCCTCTGCCCGGCTGGCATCGGCCCGGCGGCGACCGCGCCCGCCACGCCCGGAACGGTGCCGGGCTTCAAGGCCCGCGCCATGATCCCCGAGCGCAAGAGCATCAAGCTCATGAGCCGGGCGGTCCAGCTCGGCGTCGCCGCCATCCGGCAGGCCATCGAGGCCGACCCGAGCTGGGAGAGCGTGCCGCCCGCGCGCCGGGCCCTCTTCGTCGGGGCCAGCCCCCAGGCCGGTGACGCCGGCGACCTCGGCCCGGCCCTCGAGACCGCCTGGGTCGACGGCCGCTTCGACATGGGCCAGTTTGCCGAGACCGGCATCCCCCGCATCCACCCCCTGTGGCTGGTGCGCGGCCTGTCGAACAACGTGCTCGGCTTCGCCAGCGCCAACCACGACATGCAGGGCGTCAACCGCAACTACTGCGACGGCGACGACGGCGGCTGGCTGGCCATCTGCGAGGCCTGGTGGGCCGTGGCCGAGGGGCGGGCCGACCTCGCGGTCGCAGGGGGCGCCGACGCGCTCACGGCGGCCGCCGAGCTCTTCGGCGAGACCCCCACGGGCGAGGGCGCCGCCTTCGTGGTCTTCCGGGCCGCAGATCCGGCGGACGACGCCCCCCCCTGCCCCGCCCCCTCGCGAGAGGCACTCACCGATCCCACCGATGAGATGGGCCTTCTCGGCGCCGCCACCTGGCCCGTGGCCTACGTGCGGGCGCGGCTCGCGGGCACGGCCGCGGAGATGTGCAAGGACTCTGCAAACCGCTGAATGACGCTTCATTCAATCGCTAAGCTACAGCCCCCCCGCACACCTCCGAGGAGGCCCCCATGGCCTACGCCCTGCTGACCGCCGACAACTACGATGCCGCAGATCCCGCTGTCTGGGAGAAGGTCCGCGAGGCCTTCGCCGAGGCCCTCGGCCTCGAGGACGACGAGGTCGAGCTGAACTCCCGCATCATCGAGGAGCTCGACGCCGAGAGCCTCGACTTCCTCGACATCGCCTTCCGCCTCGAGCGGGCCTTCGACATCAAGATCCCCCGCTGCGGCATCGAGAGCGCCGCCAAGGACGGCGTCGAGGACGGGCAGTACGAGGTGGACGGCGTGCTCACCCCCGTGGCCCTCGAGAAGCTGCGGGAGGCCCTGCCGGAGCTCTCCTCCGACGAGCTCACCCCGGGCCTGCGCACCACCCAGGTGCCCGAGCTCTTCCGCGTGGCGACCTTCTACAACCTGGTCGTGCGGCTCCTCAACGAGAAGGCTGGCTGAACCCCGACGCCCCTCGGGAGCCCCCGTGGCCCTGCCCCGCTTCGCGTTCGTCGTGCACGCGCTCAGCCCCGTGCACCAGAAGGCCATCGGCCTGCGCCGCGCCAGCCCCCGCATCGCGCTCGGGCTGGACGACGGCATCGGCCCCTGGCGCGCCCTCGGGCGGCTGGCCCGCTTCCGCATCCCCGGGGTGGTCGAGGGCGAGATCATCGCCATCCCCCTCACCCCCGACCAGATGCTCGCCGACCAGGAGCTCGCGCTGGCCCGCATGGAGCGGGTCGTGCGGGTCGCCCAGCAGCGCACCCACTACGACGCGGTGGGCCTCGGCAGCCTCTGCGCCGTGGTCGCCGGCCGGGGCACGGCGCTGCAGGAGCGCCTCGACGTGCCGGTCACCACCGGCGGCGCGGCGACCGCCTGGGCCCTGCTGGAGCTGACCCGCAAGGTGGTCAAGCTGCGCGAGACCGACCGCCCCATCGGCATTGTCGGCTCGGCCAGTCCCGTCGGCCGCGCGGTGGCCGCCCTGCTCAGCGCCGAGGGCCGGCCTGTCCGGGTCGACAGCAAGCGCGGGGGCCGCAAGCTGGCCGTCACCACCTGTGCCGACCCTGCCGAGACGGTGGCCGGCTGCGACGTGGTCGTGGGCGCGGGCCCCACCGGCGGCACCCTCGATCCGGCCGCCCTCGCTCCGGGCGCCACGGTGGTCGACGTGGCCCTGCCCGACACCCTGACGGGCCCGCCGCCCCCCGGCACGGTGGTCGTCGCCGGCGAGGCCGTGTCGACCCCGCCCACCTGGGACGGCGGCTTCTGGGGCCCCATCTACCAGGTGCTCGCCGGCTACGGCCCCCAGCAGGTCTTCGCCTGCCTGGTCGAGCCGCTGGTGCTCGCGGTCACGGGTGCCGACAAGCCCCTGGCCATCGGCCGCAAGCTCGACCCCGAGGCCGTGCGCCGCTTCGGCGAGGTGGCCACCGAGCTCGGCTTTGCCCCCCGCCTCGCCCAAGGCTGGCGGGCGCTGCCGCCGGGGGCACTTCGGCCCTGATGCTTGTGTGTGCCCGGGGCCCCAGATACTCCGCACTGCCGCCCTCGCCCCGGTGATGCCATGAGCGACCAGCCCCCAGAGCCCTCCCGCGACGACACCGCCCACAAGCGGGTCTATGTGCGCACCATGGGCTGCCAGATGAACGTCTACGACACGGGCAAGATGCGGGCCCTGCTCGGCCGCAAGGGCTGGCAGGCCACCGACGTCATGGACGACGCCGACCTCGTCATCGTCAACACCTGCTCCGTGCGGGAGAAGCCCGAGCACAAGCTCCACAGCTTCCTCGGCGAGGCCTTCGCCCTCAAGCGCGCCCGGGCCGCCCGCCAGCCGCTCACCGTCGCGGTCGCCGGCTGCGTCGCCCAGCAGGAGGGCCGCAAGCTGCTCGACCGCTACCGCGAGCTCGACCTCGTGCTCGGTCCCGACGCCGTGCCCCGCATCGTCGACCTCGTGGCCTCCGCCGAGCTGCGTCCGACCCTCGACACCGAGTTTCTCGACGCCGACGACTACGTCTTCGCCTCCGAGCTCGATCCCGACGCCGCCGGCCAGGTGGGGGCCTTCGTCACCATCCAGAAGGGCTGCGACAACAAGTGCACCTTCTGCATCGTGCCCTACACCCGGGGCCCCGAGCTGTCCCGCACCAGCGACGACATCGTCGACGAGGTCCGCCGCCTCACCGCGACGGGGGTGCGCGAGATCACGCTCATCGGCCAGAACGTCAACTCCTACGGCCTCAAGGTGCCGGGCGAGAAGACCTTCGCCGAGCTGCTCTACGCCGTCGCCGCCGTGCCGGGGGTCGAGCGCATCCGCTACACGACCAGCCACCCCCGCGACATGGGCCCCGACGTGGTCCAGGCCTACCGCGACCTTCCCCAGCTCACGAGCCACCTCCACCTGCCCGTCCAGTCCGGCTCGACCCGCGTGCTGCGGCGCATGAAGCGCTTCTACACCCGCGAGCGCTACCTCCAGCTGGTCGACGAGCTGCGGTCGGCCCGGCCCGACCTCGTGCTGTCCACCGACATCATCGTGGGCTTCCCGGGCGAGACCGACGCCGACTTCGACGAGACCATGAGCCTGCTCGAAGCCGTGCGCTTCCACTCGGCCTTCTCCTTCAAGTACAGCCCCCGCCCGGGCACCCCGGCCCTCAAGCTCATCGCCCGCGACCAGGACGTGCCCGCCGAGGTCGCCCAGGCCCGGCTCGCCCGCTACCAGGACCGCCAGCGCCAGATCTCCCTCGAAGAGAACCACCGCATGGTCGGCACGGTCCACCCCGTGCTGGTCGAGGGCCCGAGCCGCCACGACGCGAACGTCGTCTGTGGGCGGACGAGCTGCTTCAAGATGGTCAACTTCCCCGGGAGCGTCGACCTCGTGGGCCAGACCGTGCCCGTGCTGCTCACCCGCGGCTTCACCAACAGCTTCCGCGGAGAGCAGGTGGTGGACGGCGTGGCCCCGCAGCTCGACGCCCTCGCCCACCACCGCTGAGCCGCCGCCGGCGCCCCCGACAGGGGGGCCCGGAGCTCAGCCCTTGAGCCGGTAGCTCGCGGCCTTCGCGAACAGCGGGCGGGCGCTGCCGTCCTCGGCGACCCGCTTGACCTTCACGTCGATCTTGCCCGAGCTCTCGAGCACGGGCGCCTGGGCCTTGATCCAGACCAGGGTCGGGCCGAGGTCCGAGACCCCGGCGCGGCTCACGAGGGTGCGGGTCTCGGTGACCTTGCGATCGAGCACGTAGAACTCGGCGACGATCCAGTAGTCCTCGACGTGGTCGACGGCCTGGCGGGCGACGAGCACGGGAAGCTCGATGACCACGGCGTCGAGATCCGTGCTCACCACCCGGGCCGGGAAGCTGCCGGCCAGGGGCGTCTTGCCCTTGGTGTCGAGGGCCTTTCCGGCGGCGGGGGCGGCCGCGGGCGGGGCCGGCGGGGCGAGATCCGCAGGGGGATCGTCGGCGAAGAAGTCGTCGGCAGGCAGGCCGTCGGGGGCCCCCAGACCGGGCTCGGCCGGGTCTTCGTCCAGGCCGAGGTTGATGGGCTCGGGGGGCACGTCCCAGTCGGGATCTTCGTCGAGGCCCGCCTCCATCGGATCCCCGTCGAGCTCCCCGAGCTCTTCGTCGTCGGCATCGCGGCGCTTCTTCTGCTCCTTGCGGGCCTCTTTGAGGAAGTCGTCGCCCAGATCGTCGAGGTTCTCCTCGTCCTGGGCATGGGCGGTCGGGACGAGCACGGGGCCGAGGGCGACGGCACCGAAGAGCAGGGCACCGAGGGACGCGCGAAGATGGGCCATGTCAGCCTCCGGGGAACTCTGGGGACGCAGCGCTGCGCCGGCAGGCTAGTCGGCCTGGGGGCGTTGTCAACCGCAAGCCAGCGACACCGGGCGCCCGCCGTCAGTTCCGGGGCCCTGCCTGCGGGCCGCGACGGGCCATCCGGGCCGCGGGTCGCCGGACGGGCCCCGGATTAGTGGGGGCGCCTCCCCTGCCCTGGCCCGCCCTGGAGCCGCCCCTGTCGCCGCCCCGCCCGTCCCTCGACCTGACGACCGGCAACCCCTACGCCGCGGTCTTTCGCGCCGTGGCCCGCCGCGAGGGCGGCCGCTGGTCCGCCGTGCTGCCCGTGGTCGCCGCCCTCGCGGCCATGCCCCTGGCCCGGCCCGTGATGATGGGCTTCCTCGACCAGGGCCGCCTCGCGTCGGGCACTGAGGGCCTCGCCCTGCGCATGGGAGCGCTCGTGGCGGCCGCCATGGCCATCCACACCTACGCCGACCTCGTCCGCTCCGCCGACCGGCCCGTGCTCGACGCCCACCCGGTCGCGCCCCGGCTGCTGCTCCGGGCGGTGGCCGCGCGCACGGCCCGCCAGCGCCTCTCCCTGCCGATCGCGGCCTGCATCTTCCTGCTGCCCGTGGGCCTCGAGGGCTCGTGGACGGCCTGGGCCGGCGCCGCGGGGGTCGTCTTCGGCGCCTGGCTGTCGATGCTGGGGCTGGGCTTCACGGTCCACCTCGGCGGGGTCTGGGCCGGCATGAGCCCGGGCCTCGCCCGCCTGATGGATCTCGTCCGCGGCGACAACCCCCGCATGCAGGCCGCCCTCATCTACGCCCCGGGGGTCGCCCTCGCCGTCGTGGGCATGGCCGTCATGTGGGCCGCCGGTGGCCTCGCCTGGGCGCTCCAGGGCGATCCGCGCGGCTGGGCCTTCCTCGCCATTCCTCCCGCGGTCGGCCTCGCGGGCTGGGTCGCCGCCGGGCCCCTCGCCGAGCGCCAGTACGTCCGGGCCACGGCGCTGCTCACCGAGGTCGACGCCCTGGGCGCCGCCACCGAAGACCCCGAAGAGAGCCGGCGGGTCTACCTGGAGTGGCTCGCGGGCGACCAGCGCCCCGCGCTCCTGCGCCAGCTGCGCAACGCCTGGCGCGCCCACCGCACCTGGGCCTTCGCCGCCTGGCTGCTGGGGCTGAGCGGCGCCCTGGCCGGCTGGTCGGACGATCCCGACATCGCCGCCCGCATCGCCACCACCTGCGGCGGGGCCGGCCTCGTCATCGCGGCCCTGCCGACCCGCCTCGTGCTCGGCGACCCGGCCTGGCTCGACGCCGCCCTCGGCGTGCGCCCCCGCAGCGTGCTGCTGGCCCGGGCCACCACCGGGCTGCTCTACGCCCAGGGGGCCCTGCTGCCCGCCGTGCTCACGGGCCTCTTCCGCCACGGCGCCGCCGCGGCCCCCGCCCTGCTCGCCGTCGAGCTGCTGACGGCCCTCGCGGCCCTCGCAGCCGCCGCCCTCGCCGCCCGCCTGCGCCACCGCGCCACCCTGGTCTACGGCCCCCTCGCCGTGCTCGCCTGGGCCGCCCTCGCCGGCGCCGCCAGCTGATCCCCCGCCCCGAGCCCGCCCATGTCCGACTCCCCTCCCATCCTCGTCCACGCCGAGGGCCTCGGCCGCGACTTCGGCGCGGTCACGGCGGTCGCCGAGGTGAGCTTCGCCCTGCGCGCCGGCGAGCTCGTGGGCCTCGTGGGCCCCAACGGCGCCGGCAAGTCCACCACCCTCAAGCTGCTGACGGGCGCCCTGCTGCCGACGCGGGGCCGGGTGCTCATCGACGGCATCGAGGTGGCGGCCGACCCCAACGGCGCCCGGGCCAGGATGGGCATCGTCCCCGAAGAGCCCGCCCTCTACGAGTACCTGAGCGCCCGCGAGATGATCGCCTTCGCCGCCCGCCTCCGGGGTGCGAGCCCGGACGACATCGACGAGGCCCTGGCCCTCACCGGCCTGGGCGACGACGCCGACCGCCTCATCCGGGAGTACTCCCAGGGCATGCGCCGCAAGACAGCCCTCGCCGCCGCCATGGTCGCCAAGCCCAAGGTGCTCGTGCTCGACGAGGCGCTCAACGGCCTCGACCCGCCGAGCGCCGCCCGGGTGGTGCGCGCCCTGCGGGCGGCCTGCGACGCCGGTGCGACGGTCCTGCTCTCCACCCACGTGCTCGACACCCTCGAGCGGGTGGCGGACCGCATCGTGATGATTCGAGACGGCCGGGTCCAAGAGGACGTGCCGGCCGCCGAGCTGGGGCGTCTGCGCGCCAGCTTCGAGGCCGAAGGCGCCCCGTGAGCCCGCTCCTGCCGGCTCCCCCCCTCGGCCCCGCGGCCCCGCCGTCCGTACTCCAGGGCACCCCCGCCCCTGGAGCCCCCCATGCGCAACGGCCCCCTGCTGGTCCTCGGTCTGGTCTTCGGCCTGACGATGCTGGACGACGAGTTCGGCCACCTCTACGACTGGCGCCGCTCGCTGGTCGCCGCCTGCGCCTGGGTGACGGGCCAGGCCTGAGCCCCGCCTGTCGATTTTTGGGCAGGCTGGTGCGGACCCTGTCTGGCACTCGCCCCAACCATTGACTCTTTGGCAGACCAATACGACGGACAGTTAAAAGTCTGCAAGGTGGATGT
>CAXQUZ010000773.1:0-7128 GCA_964226865.1 Myxococcota bacterium
GAGGCGGGCCGACGGCGGGGGCTTTGGGCTGGCGGTGTCGGGCCCGTGTGATACTCCGGCCCGGGCCTGCGCGGTCGCAGGGATCGCCGGGGGCAGCCGGCCCGCCGCCCAAGACGCGGCTCCGACCGGTGGTCGGCGTCGTGGGATGCCGTGCCCCCTGGGTGCGCTCCGGCTCGGGGCGGCCCCCGATTGAACTGGCGCCACGCGCCGTGCTACACACAAGCGCCCGCGGGAATCGTGACCTGACGGGCAAGGTGGAGGACCGAGATGGCTCGCAGCGGCGATCAGGCCCAGAGCGAGGAAGTGAACTTCCTCGGCGACATTCCCGTCGAAGTCGTGATCGAGCTCGGTCGCCGGCGGATGGTGCTCAAGGAGGTCGCCGCGCTGGACGTGGACGACATCGTCGAGCTCGACCAGCCCATGGACCGCCCCCTCGACCTCGTGGTCGGTGGGCGGGTGCTCGCCCGCGGCGAGCTGGTGATGGTCGGTGAGCGCGTGGCCCTGCGCGTGACCGAGCTCGTCGGGCGCCCGCGGGAGGAAGGGTGAGCTTCCCGGCGGGGCTGGCGCTGGCCTGCTTCGCTACCGGCGCCGCCCTCGCCCAGGCCCCCGAGGGGGCCCCTGCGGCGCCACCGACCGCTGCGGTCGCGCCCGCTGACCCGGCGCCCGCCCCCGATGCTGCGGCCGCTGCTGCGCCGGCGCCCACTCCGGCCGTGGACCCGGCCCCCGCCGCCCCCGCGGCGGCGGATCCCCTGGCCGACCGGCTGCTCGGCGGCAGCGCCGCGCCGGGCGCCGACCCCGCTGCCGCCGCGCCCGCCGCCCCCACCGCGGGGCTGCCGCTGGCGCCCGCCTGGCTCTGGGCGGTGCTCATCGTTGTGGCCGCCGGGCTGCTGTGGCTGCGCGCCCGCATCACCGCGGGCCCCAGCGACGGCCCCAGCCTCACGGTGGTCGGCCGCACCCTGCTCGGCCGCGAGGGCAACCTCGCAGTGGTCGAGGTGAAGGACGGCGACCGGACCCGCCGCATGCTCATCGGCTACGGCGGGGGCGCGCCCCGGCTCGTGGCCGAGCTGGCCGACGGCGACACGGCCGCCCCGGCGCCGGGGGCCTTCGGTGCCGCCATGCGCCGGGCCGTGTCCGCTCCGGCGCCCGCGCCCGCCGCTGCCCCCGCTGAGGCCCCCAACCTGCGTGCCCGCGACGACCTCATCGCCGAGGTTCTCGCCGAGCGGGGCGCTGGCTCCAGCGCCGCTGGCGCCGGGGGCGATCCCCGGGTGGGGGCCCCCGAGTCCGCGGCGGACGACGACGACTCTGCCGAGACCTACACCTTCCGGGGACTGCTCGGATGATGCGCCCTCTGCTCGCCGCGCTGCTCTCGCCGCGCATGCTGCCCTGGCTGCTGCGCCTGTCGCTGGTGGCCCTGGGCATGGTCCTGCCGGGCCTCGCCTTCGCCCAAGACCTGCCCGACGATCCCGTGGGCGAGGGCTTTGTCGAGCTGGCGGACGAGATGCGGGACATGCCCGTGGCCTCGTCCGTGCGCATCATCGTGCTGCTCACGGCCATCACCCTGCTGCCGGCGATGCTGCTGGTGATGACCCCCTTCACCCGCTTCGTCATCGTCTTCTCGATGCTGCGCCAGGCCCTCGGGCTCCAGCAGGCGCCCCCGAACCAGGTGCTCGTGGGCCTCGCGCTGTTCATGAGCTTGCTCGTCATGCGCCCGACCCTCGACCAGGTCGTCGACACCTCGGTCGACCCCTACATCGCCGGCGAGATCGACACCTCCCAGGCCATCGAGTCGGCCCTCGTGCCGATGCGGCGCTTCATGCTCGAGAACACCCGCCGCAACGACCTCATGGCCGTCTTCGAGATCGGGCGCATGGACGCGCCCGAGACCCTCGACGACATCCCCACCACGGCTGTGGTCAGCGCCTTCGTGCTCTCCGAGCTGAAGACCGCCTTCGTCGTGGGGGTCAAGATCTTCCTTCCCTTCCTGGTCATCGACATCATCGTCGCGAACATCCTGCTGGGCATGGGTATGATGGTGCTCCCGCCCGTCATCATCTCGCTGCCCTTCAAGATCCTGCTCTTCGTGCTGATGGACGGCTGGAACCTGCTGGTGCGCTCGATGGCCGCCGGCTTCTGACTCCCCCCTGAGACCGAGGCGCTCCGATGGACATCAGCGAAGCCCTCTTCTGGGGGCAGCAGGCCATCACCACCGTGGCCATGATCAGCGGCCCCGTGCTGCTCGCCGCCATGATTGTCGGCCTGACCATCTCGCTGCTCCAGGCCGTGACCCAGGTGCAGGAGATGACCCTCGTCTTCGTGCCCAAGATCCTCGTGGTGCTCATCGTGCTGGCCGTCATGGGCGGCTGGATGATGGAGCACGCGGTCAACTTCGGTGTGCGCTGCTTCGAGTCCATCCCCGTGGTCGAGCGCTGAGCCATGGACCCCACCCAGCTGCTGCTGATCGGGGGCCTGGTCACCACGCGCATCCTCGGGGTGGTGGCGGTCATGCCCGTCTTCGGCATGTCGGGCACGACGACGATGCCCAAGGTGCTGATGGGCGTGGCCATGGCCGCCCTCATCGCGCCCAACCTCGGCGGGCCCGCCTACGCCGCCCCGACCCTGGCGGCCCTCATCGTCGGTGTGGCGACCGAGTTCTTGCTCGGGGTGCTGCTCGGCGGCGTCGTGCGGGTGCTCTTCGACGCCCTGGCCCTCGCCGGCCAGCTCATCGGCAGCCAGACCGGCCAGGCCGCGGCGCTCCAGTTCGACCCGACCCTCAACATCGCCCAGGGCCCCCTCGGCCGCCTCGCGACGCTGCTCGCCGCGGCCATCTTCGTGGGCAACGACCTCCACCTCCAGCTCTTCGTGGCGGTCGCCGACAGCTTCCACATCGTGGCCCCGGGCACGGCCACCAACGTCATCGGGGCCAGCGCCCACTGGATCGGCCTCTCGGATCTGATGATCCAGACCGGCTTCCGGCTGGCCGTGCCCGTCATCGTGCTCGTGTTCCTGAACAACCTGTTCATCGCCTCGGTCATGCGGCTGGCGCCCCAGATGAACATCTTCTTCTCGCTCGGCTTCATCCTCACCATCTTCGGCGGTGAGCTGATCTACCTGCTGAGCCTCCCCCACATGCTCACCCAGCACCAGGCGGCCGTCATGCAGGCCATGCGCGCCCTCTGGCCGCTGCTCGAGACCGCAGGCGGGGGCTAGCCGATGGCGGGAGACGACGACGGCGGCCAGGAACGCACACACGACCCGACCGGCAAGCGCATCCAGGAGTTCCGCGACAAGGGCCAGGTGCCCAAGTCGCAGGAGGTGCTGACGGCGGCGGGGCTGACCTTCGGTGCGTTCATCATGATGGGCTACGCGCCCCGCATCGCCGCGTCGCTCCGGAACATCTTCCACTTCTCCTACGGCCAGGTCGAGACCCACAGCCTCACCCACGCCGACTTCGAGACCATGCTGGTCACGGTCATCACGGGCATCGGCTTCGCCGTGATGCCCCCGATGCTGTTGAGGTGGGCGCTGCTGGTGATGGTGGGCGCCAGCCAGCAGCGCGGCGCCATCCCCAAGGAGCCCTTCAAGTTCCAGCCCGAGAAGTTCAACCCGGTCAACGCCATCAAGGAGAAGTACCTCTCCTGGGAGCCGGTGATGAACCTCGTGAAGGGTCTGCTGAAGCTCCTTCTCATCGGCTACCTGGTCTGGTCCGCCGTGCTCGACCGCCTCGGCTTCCTGCCGGCCCTCGCCACCCAGCCCCCGGTCGCCGCGCTGCTCGGCATCCGCGAGATGGCGATGCTCGTCTTCACCCGGGCCATCCCCGTCGCCATCCTCATCGCGGTGCTCGACTACGGCTACAACTGGCGCAAGCTGTGGGAGCAGATGAAGATGACCCGGGAGGAGGTCAAGGAGGAGATGAAGTCGCTCGAGGGCGACCCCCACATGAAGTCGGCCCGCAAGAGGCGCGCCCAGGAGCTCGCCTTCTCGCGCTCGCTGCAGGACGTGCCGACGGCCGACGTGGTCATCACCAACCCGACCCACTACGCCATCGCGCTGGCCTACCGCCGCGGCGAGCACGACGCGCCGATGGTCGTGGCCAAGGGCGGCGACGCCCAGGCCGCGCGCATCAAGGCCATCGCGCGCCAGCACGACATCCAGCAGATCGAGAACCGGCCGCTGGCCCGCGCCCTCTTCGACCGGGTGGCGACTGGCAAGGCCATTCCCGAAGACCTCTACGCCGCGGTGGCGAAGATCCTGGCCATCGTCTGGAAGCGCAAGGGCCAGCTCCGGGTGCCCAAGCGCTGAGCGCCGCCCGGGCCCCGCGGGCCTGTCAAGGCGACCGCGTGGCCTTCTGCTGCGCCGGCGCAGCTCTGGTCCACAGGTGGGGGCCATCCTGGGCTATCCTTCGGCCCCCCGGAGGACCCATGCACCGACCGCGCCCGCCACGCCCGCTCCGCTCCCGACGTGTCGCCGCTGCGCTGCTGCTGCTCGCCGGCTGCTCCCAGCAGTCGCTGGGCAAGTTCAACACGGCCCCCAACGTCAGCATCCTCACGCCGCCCGACGCCTCGACCGTCGACGCCGGGGCGCTGGTCGAGTTCGCCGGGGTGGCCGTCGACGACCAGGACGACCCGACCCAGCTCACCATCCAGTGGACGAGCAACGTCGACGGGGTGCTGGGCACCGAGCCCCCGGACGCCAACGGCGACGTGGTGCTGGCCACGAACGCGCTGAGCGGGGGCGAGCACGTCATCACCCTCAAGGCGGTCGACACGGCCGGCGACTCGGCCCAGACCACCATCCTCATCACCGCCGACGGCGAGGGCGGCGGCAGCACGGTGGGCGACGGCTCGCCCCCGACGGTGCTGCTCACGGGCCCCGACCCCGAGGCGGACGGCCCCTGGCTCTTCGGCCAGACCATCACCTTCGTGGGCGTGGCCACCGACCCGGACCAGCCCGACGACACCCTCGCCCTGACCATGGTCTCCCAGCGGGACGGCCTCGTCTGGGAGGGGGCGCCTGCGGCGGACGGCCGGGTCGACTTCGACCTCTCGACGCTGACCACCGGCAGCCACGAGCTGGTGCTCCAGGCCCTCGACGACGACGGCAACAGCTCCCAAGACGTCCTCGAGGTCGAGATCCTGGCCGACGGTCGGCCCATGGTCGAGATCGTGGAGCCGGCGAGCGGAGCGACGGTCTGGACCACCGAGACCGTGCGCTTCGAGGGCATCGTCGACGATCTCGAGACCGACATCGAGCTGCTGGCCCTGACCTGGAGCTCGAGCCTCGACGGGGTGCTCTTCGAGGGCGCGGCCGACTCCAGCGGCACGACCCTGGTCAACGCCGCCCTCTCCGAGGGGGTCCACACCATCACCCTCGCGGCGGTCGACGCGGACGACAAGGAGGGCACGGCCAGTGTCGTCATCGAGTCGGTCGACCCCCTCAACGACGACGGCGATCTGGACGGCTTCACCGAGAACGAGGGGGACTGCGACGACGGCGACCCCTCCATCAACCCCGAGCGGGCCGAGTCCTGCGACGACCTCGACAACGACTGCGACGGCGACGTCAACGAGGACTGGTGGGACAGCTACGAGCCCAACGAGACCGACGCCACGGCCTACGATCTCGGGGTCGTGGACGGCTCGGTCATCTGGGAGGGCGGCGCCGTGAGCCTGTCGGGGCTCACGATGCACGAGGAGCTGGACGAGGACTGGTTCATCCTCGACGCCGACGACGACTGGTACGACAACGTGAGCCTCGGGGTCACGGTGACCGGGCTGCCAGCGGCGGGCTCCTACACGGTTGAGCTGCTGCTCTGGACGGGCAGCTCGTGGTCGGTGCAGTCCAGCTCGACCGGCTACGGCAGCATCTACGTCAGCAAGGTGGGCGACACCTGGGACAGCGACGAGGACGACTGGGCCGTGCGGATCTACGCCAACACCTGGGCGCCCCAGTGCACGACCACCTACAACCTGCGCATCGACGCCTGAGCCGCTCGCCCAGCGCTTCTTGCGCTCAGAGGTTCTGGGTGAGCCGGACGTAGATCTGGGGCACCGCCGTGGTGCGCAGGGGGGCCGGTGCGTACCACTCGACCCGGGCGGCGTTGAGGCCCAGGTAGGTCGGGCGCGCGCCGAAGACGTCGCCGACGAAGCCGATGCCCCCCGTCCAGCCCAGCGCCCGGACGGGGCAGTCGAGGTCGCCGGCGGCACAGTCCGAGAGCTGGGCCGCCTCGAGGCCGGCGCTGAGCTGGATGTCGCTGAGCCAGACCAGCGGCAGGGGCAGGCTGCCGAAGCGAAGCACCTGGCTGCGCAGCTCGGCCTGGGCCGCGACCCGCTGGCGGCCCACGACCGCCTGGGGGGGCAGCCCGTCGAGGCCCGTCGTGAGCAGGCGGTGCTTGACCTCGCCGGTGGCCAGGGCGCCCGAGCCCCGGGCGACGAGCGCCGTGCGGCCGCCCAGATCGAAGACCTTGAGGGCGCTGCCGGCGGCCGTGGACCAGGTGAGGGCCGAGCCGGGCAGCACCCCGCCCGTGCCCGAGGCGGCGAGGCGGTGGCCGTGGCGCGGGAAGATGCTGTCGGTGCGGGTGTCCCAGGCGGCGCCCAGGTAGCCGCCGACCGCCACGGCGCCGCTGTCGGTGGGGCGGAAGCGGGCGTCGAGCCAGGCGGGGCCCGCGCCGAAGAAGAGGCGGTAGGGGCGGTTGCGGCGGTCCTGGAGGGGGCCGAAGCTGTGGACGGCGCCGACGGTCGCGTCGAGGCGGTCGATGGGGTCGGTGCCCAGGGCGCCCACGACCACCCAGCGCGAGTTGTACTGCTGGCGCAGGGCCACCGAGGCGTCGGCCGTGATGCGCCGGTTTGTGAGGGCCAGCTCGCTCGGGAAGAAGGCGGCGGTGGTCGTCCAGCGGTTGGGCCAGCGGTCGTCGGCCCGGTCGCCGGGGCCCTGGCGGACGTCGTGGTCCGGGTCGATGTGGACCGCGGGGCGTCCGCCCAGGGTCAGGGTCTGGACCGGTGCGCCGGCGTCGGGCTCCCAGACCATGGTCTCGCGGGTCTGGCCGCTCTGGACGACCACGGGCACCGGCTCGCTGGACACGTCCTCGGGCCCCTCGCGGCGCAGCTCGATGACCGTGCCGGAGCGGCTGCG
>CAXQUZ010000774.1:0-17293 GCA_964226865.1 Myxococcota bacterium
CGACCTTGCCGGCGCCGGGAGAGGTGTGGAGGACGCCGGGCTGCTTGCGGTCGGCGAAGAGCAGCGAACCGCGCTTCACCTCATCGCCAAGCTGCACTTCCATGCTGGGCTTCATGCCGACGAAGTCGGCCGCCAGCACCGCGACGCGGGCGACAGGACGCCCGGCGGTGATCTCTTGCCGCGGCGTCCCCGTGATGGGGAGGTCGAGGCCTTTCTTGATGGTGTAACGGGCCATCTGTGCTCGTCTTCCGTCGGCTCGGGGTTCAAGGCCGCCGCTCTATCCAGTGCGTATGGGCTGGGCCACCGTCACCAGATGTCGCGGTCGGGAAGCTGGACCGGACCGGCAGGGTCCGGGGGGTCTTGTGCCGCCGGCACGGTACCAGCAGCAGGGGGAGAAATGGAGGCAGGGCCTCAGGGGGCGCTGGTCCGCACCCGGCGGAGGCAGGCCTCGGCCAGGGTCTGGACCTCGTTGCGGTAGAGCTCGCCGCCGATGCGGCCGCCCGGGTTGACCAGGAGGCTTCCGAGGCGGGGCATCTCGGCGAGCATGGGGAAGAGCTGGCGGCCCCGGATGGGCCGGTAGGGCGGCACCCGCGGGTCGAAGTGGCGGAGGGCGGCGAGGTCGGTGAAGCAGCCGGCCACGTCCCAGCCCGACAGCTCTCCGACGACCCGGGGAGGGGCAGCGGCGGCCCCCGCGGCACCGGCCGTGTCGACGAGCAACAGCAGCTCGGCATCGAGCAGCTCCCGGTAGACCCGGGTGCGCAGGCTGTGGTCGCGCTTCTTCGCCAAGGTCTCCATCGCCGCGATGAGCGGGGCGTTCTCGGTGCGGTCGAGGGCACCGAGCTGGAACGCCACCTGATCGTCACCCGAGGCCCCGTAGACCTCGACGAAGAGCCCGCGGAGCGTGTCGACCAGGGCCCGCAGCGCACCCGCCTCGTCGAGGGCCACGTGGCGGACGAGAGCCCGCATGCCCGGGCGCTTCACGAAGCCCGCGTCCCGCAGGCGGTGGACCTGGCGGAGGGTGAGGCCCTGGCCCTCGGGAAGCATGGCGCTCGGGGCGGCCTCGACGGTCAGCGACCGGCCGCCACGCTCGCCGGTGAGCACACAGAAGGCATGGCCGCGGGTCCAGACGAGGCGGTTGCCGTCGCCGCCCTCGGTGACGAGGCGCTGGAGCGCGGCGACAAGGCCGTCCGGGTCGAGCGTCTGTGGGGTCATGGCACCTCCGAGCGCGGGCACTGCGCCGGTGCAAGAGCGCCCCTTAGCCCACTGGTGCGGTCCGGGGGGCGGCCGCGATAGCTCCCCGCGGCCCGGCGGCGCCGCCGGCACAGCGAGGGGTGGAAGATGATGGTTCTGGGACTGGACGAGGCGGGCCGGGGCAGTGTGCTGGGGCCCATGGCCGTCGGCGCCTTCCTCGTCGACGCCGCCGCCATCGACGCCGTGGTCGAGGCCGGGGCCACCGACTCGAAGAAGCTCAGCGCCAAGCGCCGGGCCGCCGTGCGGGAGCGCCTCGCCCCCCTGGGCACGGCCGAGGTCGTGCTGGTCTCGGCGGCCGAGATCGACGCCGGCAACATCAACACCATCGAAGAGCGGGTGTTCATCGAGCTCATCCTGCGCCACCGGCCCGACCGCCTCGAGCTCGACGCCCCCGTCCACCCCCGGGGCATCCCCAGGCTGGTCGACCGGATCCGGGCGGCCCTGGTCGCCGCCGGCTGCCCCCTGCCCACCTTCGTGGTCGAGCCCAAGGCCGACCTCAACCACCCCGCGGTGGGCGCCGCCAGCATCTTCGCCAAGCTCGCCCGGGACGCGGCCACCGAGGCCCTCGGCCCCGTGGGCTCGGGCTACCCCTCCGACCCGGTCACCCGGGCCTGGATCAAGGGCTTCCTCGACCGGGACGCCCCCCTGCCGCCCTGTGTGCGGAGCCGCTGGGGCACCATCGACAAGCTGCGCCAGCAGTCCCTCTTCGAGCGGTCATGAGCCCGGTCCCGGTGGCGCTGGGCCTCGCGGTGCCCCTCTACCAGGAGGGCGCGCTGGTCGACCGTGTCGTCGACGAGCTCGTCGCCGCCCTCGACGCGACGGGGCTGCGCTGGTGCCTCGCCCTGGTCGACAACGGCAGCACCGACGACACGGGCGCCCGGATCGCCGCCCGGGCCGCAGCCCACCCGGGCATCCTGGCGCTGCACCTCCCCGCCAATGCCGGCTACGGCGGCGGCATCTTGCACGGACTTCACGCCCTGCGGGATCGCCACGACCCGGCCCTGATCGGCTGGGCCTGGGGCGACGGCCAGGTCGATCCCGCCGTGCTGCCCGCCCTCGTGGCCGACTGCCGCGCCGGTGCCGACCTCGCGAAGGTGCGCCGGGTGCGCCGAGAGGACGGGCGGCGCCGCCGGGCCATCACGGCCGTCTACCAGCGGGCGACCCGGGCCCTCGGCGTGGCCACCCCCGACGTCAACGGCTGCCCCAAGGTGTTCCAGGCCCACCGGCTCTGGGCCCTGGCGCCGGCCAGCCGCGACTGGTTTCTCGACCCCGAGGTGGTCTTCGGCCTCGAGGCCCAGGGGGCCCGCATCGTCGACCGGCCGGGCACCATGCGCCCCCGGGCGGCGGGCCGCAGCAAGGTGAACTGGGCGACGGTCGCGGGCTTCAGCCTCGCCCTGCTCCGGTGGCGGGCCGGCTGGCGGCCCCGCTGAGGCTCAGGCGGGCAGGGCCCCGACCGCCTCGTCCAGGTGGGCGGCGGCCTTGCCCAGCTCGGCGCTGGCCTCGTCGGGAACACCGTCGAACAGGGCACTCCAGGCCCGGTTCAGGCAGCGCTCGGCCGTGGCCACGGGGGTGAAGACCCGGGCGTGGGTCTCGACGCCGTGGGCCTGCTGGACGAGGCCCCGGGCGGCGACCACCGGCATGAGCTCATCGAGCAGAATGGTCTCGAGATCAGCCTTCAGGGCCTCGTCCACCGGCCGGCCATCGAGGCCCGCCACGCGTCCCTGGAGCGCACCCAGGGCCCCGCGCAGGGCGGCGAGGTCGTGGATGCCAGGCCCCGCGGCCGTGCCCCCGCCTGCCGCCCCCCCGGCCCGGCGCAGCAGCACCGCACCGGCGACCGAGAGCACGATGCCGAGCCCGAAGACGGGCCAGATGGGGGGCAGGTGGGCGCCCGCGGCCGAGGCGAGCAGGGTGCCCACCAGGAAGAGGGTCCAGGCGAGGGCCTTCATGCGACCACCTTGTAGATCGAGAAGCAGAGGGCCGTGAGGGCCTCTCCGACGATGAGGCCGGCGGCCAGGGGCACGACCTTGTCCTCGATCCAGCGCCCGCCGAGGCGCTTCTCGAGGCCCATCGTGAGGAAGCAGCCGAGGCCGTAGCCGAGGGTGATGGAGAAGGGCAGGTACATCGCGAGGCCGAGCAGCACGCCCAGGCCGCCCACCGGGAACAGCGTCACCGCACCGCCGAGGATGCTCCCCGCGAGGTACTTGTCGACCGGCGCGTTGCCGTCGACCACGCCCGAGATCATGCCCTGGAGGGCACCGGCCTGGGGGGCGCTGAGGCAGTCGGCGGCGCCGGCCAGGCAGCTGGCGCTCTCGGGGCCGAAGCCGGGCGCGCCGTCGGGGGTGGCCCAGAGCAGCATCATCGTGCCCATGGCCACGAGCGGGCCGAGCCAGCCGACCGCGAACTGGACCTTCTGCTGGGCGGCCGGGCGGGCGCCGACGAGGTGGCCGGTCTTGAGGTCCTGCATCATGTCGGCGCACTGGGAGGTGGCCACGCAGACGGCGACGCCGATGGCCACGGCGACCACGACCGCCCCCTGGGTCGCCGTGTCGGAGAGGCCGCCGGTGGTGCCGATGGCGCCGGTGATGGCGAGCATGAGGGTCACGGCGATGAGCGCGAGGCCCGAGAGGGGCGAGATGTCGGTCATGCCCGTCGCCTGGGCCACGATGAGCCCGGCGACGGCGATCCAGAGGGTGCCGACGAGGCCGGCGCCGATGATGCGCACCGGGCCGAGGCTCGGGTCGAGCAGCCAGACCACCGCGATGAGCACCACCGCCGACAGGGCGAGGCCGATGTAGAGCACCTTGGCCGGCAGCTCTTCCTGGGCCGCGTCCGCCCCGCCGATCTCGCGGACCTGCACGGCGCTGGCGAGGCTGCCGAGGGCCGCCTTCATGGCCGGGAAGGCGAGCACCACCCCCATGAGGGCGCCGCCGATGAGGATGCCGATGCCCAGGGGGCGGAACATCTCGCCGTAGAGCACGTCGACGGTGGTCTCGTCGACCGGCACCCACTCGAGGCCCACGGCCACCGGCGCGAGGAACCACCAGGCCAGCACGCCGCCGAAGAAGAAGGCCAGGCCGCCGCGCCCGCTGAGCATGCCGGCGCCCAGGTTCATCAGCGACATGTAGAGCGAGATCTGGAGGTAGTCGGGCAGGCCGAGCTGCTCGCCGACCGGCCACTCCTCGGGCACGAGGCCCGCCTCCATGCCGAGCACCATCAGCGCCGAGGCGACCGCGCCGACCCCGAGCAGCACGGCCTTCTCCTTGCCGCTGGCCGTGGCCTTGAGCAGGGTCGCCACCGCGGTGCCCGTCGGGAAGCGGAGCCGGTCGAGCTCGACCATCTGCTTGCGCAGCGGGATGATGACGACGATGCCCATGAAGGAGCCCGCCACCGCGGCGAGGGTGACCATCCAGGGGTTGAAGTCGATGCCCAGCAGCAGCAGGGCCGGCACCGTGAAGATGACGCCCGAGGACGCCGTGTTGATGCCCGAGGCCACCGTCTGGTTGATGTTGTTCTCGACAATGGTGCCGTTGCCGAGGATGCCCCGGAGCACGACCAGCCCCATGATGGCGGCGACGCTGGAGCCGCCCACGCCGAAGCCCAGCTTGAGGCCGGCGTAGGTGAAGGCGGCCGTCATCAGCACACCCTGGACGATGCCGAGGCCCAAGGCTCGGGCAGAGATCTCGCGGTATCCGGGCAAAGAGGCTCCAGTGCGCGCCGGCAGCGGGCGGTCGCGGGGGGGCAGCGGGGAGCGCGGAGGGTACCCCAGTCCCGGCGGGCGGCGGTCGGTGCGGGGGCGCGTCGGGTAGGCTGGCGCCCCCTTCCCTCCTCCGAGAGTTCCGATGTCCCCCCGGCTGCGCACCTGGCTCGGCCGCCTGGCCCTCGTCGCCGGCGGCCTGCTCCTCGGCCTCGTCGCCGCCGAGCTCGGCGCGCGCAGCCTCCAGCCGGCCGGCCACAGCGACCTGCTCTTCAACTCCTCGGATGCCCACCCGGCGGGCATGTACCTGACGGATCCCGAGCTGGTCATGGTGCCGGCGCCGGGCTTCGAGAACACGGTGGGCGCGGTGGGCTACCGGGTGCCCGTGCGCTTCGACGACCAGGGCCTGCGCGGCGGCGGGGTGGGCCCGAAGGCCCCGGACCAGAAGCGCCTGCTCGCCGTGGGCGACAGCTTCACCATGGCCGTGCAGGTGCGCGAAGACGACACCTTCGCCGCCCGCCTCGCCGGCATCACGGGCTGGAGCGTCGTGAACGCCGGTGTCGACGGCTACACCACCCAGCAGAGCATGGTGCGCTACCGGCGGCTGGACGGGCCGCTCGACGTGGACGGCGTGCTGCTCACCTTCTTTCTCGGCAACGACCTCCACGAGCAGTTCATGCTCGAGGGCCGGCTGCGGTCGGGCGCCGCCATCCCGCCGGGCAGCCCCGTCGCCCGGGCCCGCACGGGCCTCGCCCAGCGCCTCTTGATGCGCACGAGCTACCTCTACGCCCGCTACCTGGTCTGGCAGCGCCAGCAGTGGCTGGAGTCGGGCCAGGATCCCCTCCGGGAGCGCTGGCAGGACGAGCTGTCGATCTTCACGAGCAGCGGCCGGGCCCGGCTCACCCAGCTCGTCGACCAGATGCGCCCGCCGCTGACCGCGCTGCGGGACGAGGTGCGCAGCCGCCACGACAACCTCATGGTCGCCGTCGCCGCCCCGGCCTTCGTCATCCACCCCGAGCGGGTCGGCCCCACCTTCTCGGTCATGGGCCTCGACCCGGCCACCGCCGAGCTCGACGCACCCCGGGTCGCCATGCTCCACCTGCTGCGCCGCCTGGGCATCCGGGCCTGCGACCTCACCCCCGACCTCCAGGCCGCCGCCGCCACGGGCCAGGAGCTCCACTTCACCTACGACGGCCACTGGACCCCGGCCGGCCACGCGGTGGTCGCCCGAACAATCGCGGGCTGCTACGGCTTCTGATGCTGCTCGTCGGCGTCTCCGGCGACCTGGGGGGCCGCGCCGGGTCGCCGGCTCCAGGCGAGCTGGGCCGCCGCCGCGACGAGCCAGAGCCAGGGCGCCCCGTGCATGGCCAGGTCGAACCAGTCCATGGCGCCCATGCCCACCGCACCGCCGGCGACCCAGCGCAGCTTGCCCACGATGTGGGGCTCGGGGGCGAAGGGCGCGAGGCAGAGGGTGAGCGCGGCGAGCAGCGGGGTGGTGAGCTGGGCGAGCGGGCCCGGGGGGGCAGCCATGGCAGGTCTCGGGGCACGGGGACACGGGGCCGACGGGACGGGGACCTGGCGTCCCCTGCAGCCGCAGCGCGACGGTCCTAAGCCCGGCCCCCTCGGCGCCAAGCGCGGCCCCGCCCAAAGCTGATCCAGCCCCGGCCCACATCCCCCACCGCCGGCCGTGCAGGTCGGTCCCCACGCGGCTACGGTCGAGACGACGGTGCCCCGATCGGCGCGAGGAAGCCATGTCCGCCAGCCAGCAGTCCCCCATCGCCCCTTCTCCTGTCGCGCCCCTCCGCGCGCGCGCCGGGCTGCCAGCCGCGGTCCTGCTCGGCCTGGCGACGGGCTGCGCGGCGCCGCTCATCTCCGCCGATGGCGAGAGCACGGGCAAGTACAGCCCCTGCGGCGCCAGCGACCCCGACTGCAGCGACCAGACCCCCACCCAGTCGGGCAGCGGCCTCGGCAGCGGGGGCGGCGGCAGCATCCGCCTCGACGAGGTCGAGAGCAGCGCCGGCGAGATGACCTACACCGAGCCCTATGGCTGCGAGTTCGTCTTCTCGTCCACGGGCACCCGCATCGAAGACGGCTGGTGCCCGGACTGCGACCTGAGCCTGCGCACCGAGTACACCCTCGTCAGCGACACCTGCGGCTACGGCAGCCTCAGCTTCACGGGGGTGCTGGCCATCCGGGACGGCGACGACGGCCTCCAGGTCTGGCTCGCCTACGCCTCCTACTATGGCTACTACGGCTACGACTACGACGACTACGGCTACTACGGCGCGCCGCCCCCGGCCTATGGCTACAGCTACAGCGAGATGGGCTCCGGCACGGGCACCCTCAGCAGCGACCTGCTCAGCTACGCCCTCTACCGCGAGAGCTACCGCTACTACTACGATGACTACGGCTATGGCTATGACTACGCGACGTCGTCCAGCGCGGCCGAGGCCTACTCCTTCGTCGGCGAGGCCACCCTCTACTGAGCCGCGGGGCCTGCGGGTGCGCCGGCTCCGCTCCGGTCGACAGCCGCCGGCAGCCCGGTCGAGGCCGTGAACTCGTAGAGCGAGTGGTTGAAGCAGCCCGCGTCACAGCCCTCGTGGAACATGCGGCGGCGGAAGGCCTGGACCTCCGGGGCGCGCCAGAGCACGTCGAGGGGCGTCTCGAAGACGTTGCCCAGGGCCAGCCCCTCGCCGCCCCACACGCAGCAGGGCAGGAAGCGGCCGTCGAAGGTGACACCGTACTGGTCGACGAGCCCCAGGCAGCGCACCGGCCGGGGGGCCCCGCCGTCGGCATGGTAGGCGAGGCCGTCTTCGTAGTAGGCCGAGCGGGCCGCGACCGCCGGGTCGACCGCGCCGATGGTGGCCACCGCCTCGCGGAAGCGTGCCCGATCTTCGGGGCTGCGCAGCGCGAGCTCCGGGGCGTCGTTGACCGGCCAGAAGTCGAAGCCGGCGCCCATGGCCCGCACCTGCTCCCACACGGCCAGCAGCTGGTCGACGTTCTCGTTGGTGACCGTGAAGTAGACGCTGGCGCCCATGGTGCCCGCATCGAGCACCCGCCCGAGGGCCCGCATCGTGCGGGTCCAGGCGCCCTTCTGGCCCCGGAGGCGGTCGTGGGTGGGGGCGAGCCCGTCGATGCTGAAGGAGAGGGCGTCGGGGGGGCAGGCCTGGAGGGCGTCCCAGTGCTTGTCGACGAGGGTGCCGTTGGTCGTGATGTTGACGCCCATGCCGCGCGCCCGGGCGCCGGCCACCGCGTCGAAGAGACCGGGGTGGAGGAAGGGCTCGCCGCCGGTGAAGACCACGGTGCGGGTGTCGATGGCCCGGGCCTGGTCGAGCAGGGGCAGCACCCGCTCGGCGACGGGCATGTGGACGTGGCCCTCCCACAGGTCGCAGAAGCTGCAGCGCAGGTTGCAGCCCCGGTTCAGCAGCAGCAGCATCGTGCGCGGCTTGCTCGGCGCGCGGGGCGGCAGGTGGGCGGCGATCTCGGGCTCGTCGGCCGGCAGGGGTGACGGCGCGGCCACCACCGGACGGGGCGCGGGCGCGACCGCCGGGTCGGCGAGGCGCAGGTTCCAGTCCTCGCCCCGGCCCGTGCCCCCGTAGAGCGCCGTGTAGGCGGCGCCGATGCGGGACCAGTCGAAGCGGGCGGCGAAGCGGGCGGCGGCGGCCCCCACGCGGGCCCGGCGGGCCGGATCGTCCAGCAGGGCGAGCACCGCGTCGGCGAAGGCCTCGACACCATCGGCCAGCACAATGTTCTCGCCGTCACTGTGCTGGATGCCCTCGGCCCCCTTGCGGGTGCTGACCACGGCCTTGCCCGCCGCCATGTACTCGAGCAGCTTCATGCGGGTGCCGCCGCCGGCGGTGATGGGGCAGATGCACAGGTCGGCCGCGGCGATGGGCGGGCCCAGGGCATCGAGCCGGTCGGTGAAGACGAGGCCCTCGGTGGCGTAGTAGCGGGGCGGGCTCATGCCGCCGACGAGGACGTGCAGCCCGGGCCGGCGCGCCCGGAGCCGGGGCAGCAGCCGCTCGGCGATGAAGCGCACGGCCTCGGTGTTGGGCCAGTAGTGGAGCGTGCCGTGGAAGAAGAGCAGGGGCGCGTCGGCGGGGATGCCCCAGTGCGCGCGCACCCCGGCGGCGGGCGCCCCCTGAAAGTCGCCGAGGGCGACGCCGTGGGGGATGACGGTGACGGCGCCGGCGGGCAGCCCGGCGGCCACCATGCGGCGCTTGTCGTCGAGGGACACGGCGATCACGTCGTCGACCGCAGCGAGGGCCGCCCGCTCGGCCCGGCGCACCCAGCGCACGTCGTGGCCGAATTCTTCGAGCCGGTCCCACTCGACGTTGTGCTGCACGATGCTCGCGCGCACCGCGACCGGGCCCGCCGGGCGTCCCTGGGCGGCCCGCAGCCGCCGCGCCGACGACAGCAGGCGCGCCGCCGCCGCCGCCGCCGGCCCGTAGCCGGGGAACTCGGCCTGGAAGACCGTCGTGCCCTCGCGCCGCCCCACGTCGAGCGCCCGCAGCACCCAGGCCGGGTCGAACATCGGGGTGTAGAGGAAGGCCTCCTCGGGGGGGTAGCCCAGGCGGGCCACGAGCCCGGCGGCCCGGCGCCCCAGGGCCGCGACCCCCGGCCACTCCTCGGCGGCCCGCACCCGGGGGCTGTAGGGGTGCTCCGACCAGCCGCCGGCGTCGACCCGCAGGTAGCGGTCCCGGTCGTCGGTGACGACAGCGCAGGGGCCCCCGGTCGCCGCGGCCAGGGCCTCGGCGGTGCGCACAATCTTGACCGCCGCCCCATGGCAGGTGGGGAAGAGATCGCCGCGGGTGAGCAGACAGACGCGCACGTTGGACGAGACCGGGCAGGGGGGTGGGCCGAGGCCCGGCGACGGGGGCAAGGCGGGGAAAAGCTGGGGGCTCGGGGCGGTCGCACCGACGGGCAGGGCACCGTCCCCAGCGGGGGCGCCACCCCGGACCGGCCACCTGCACGGACGCGGGCGGCCCGCACTGTGTACTATCCGACTCCCGTGCCCAACCGGAGTGGAGCCTCCCCCGGAGCCTGGTTCCTTCATGACCCCCTCTGCCCACGACGCCCCCGTCCAGCCCACCCTCGCCTGGGTGGGCGAGCCCCCGCCGACCGAGCTGCGCGAGAGCCTCGCGGCGGTGGCGCGGGTCGTGCCCGACAGCCACGGCGCGGTCGACATGGTGGCCGTGTCGAGCACGGCGGGCATGGACGCGGTCGACGGCCTGCCGCCCCAGCTCGCGGGCTGCCCGGTCATCGCCACCTCGCCCCACGATCCCACGCCGGCCGAGCGCATGGCCTGGATCAAGGCCGGCGCCGAAGACCTCGTCAGCCACACCGCCCTGCCCATTGCGGTGGCGCGCCGGCTCAAGCGGCTGCTGCGCGAGCAAGACAGCCTCCACGAGCTCAGCCCGGGCCCCCGGCGCGCCCCGCCGATGCGCCCCGTGGGCATGGCCCGCCGCAGCCCCGCGCCCGCGCCCGCGCCGCCCCGGCCGGCGCCCCGGGGCGCCCCGGACGACTTTCCGCCCCTGATGGTCCCGCGCCCCGACGAGGGGGTGCCCGAGACCATCGCGGGCTGGCTGTGCCGCCTCCAGCGCTACCTGGTCGAGCGCGACCGCCTGCTGGCCGCCGGCGGCACGAACGCCCTCGAGGCCTTCCTCGCCCTCACCCACATGCGCGAGCAGGTCACGCCGCCCCTCGAGGCCGAGCCCGAGGCGCCGCCCTCCTCCCTGACCCGGGT
The DNA here is from genome assembly GCA_964226865.1 of Myxococcota bacterium. Taxonomy (GTDB): domain Bacteria; phylum Myxococcota_A; class UBA796; order UBA796; family UBA2385; genus CAXQUZ01. The sequence goes on from CAXQUZ010000774.1 coordinate 10,692, forward strand.
CCATGGCCTGCCCGAGCAGCGCCTCTCGTGGCCGGCCCTCGTGCGCCGGGGCGCCCAGCGGGGCCGCCAGACCGTCGAGGTCGCCGAGGCCCGCATCATCAGCGCGGGCACGGACGGCATCACAGTCGAGGTGCACTTCGCCGCGAGCCCCCGCCAGAAGCTGGTCATGGACCTCGCCGCCGACGACGAGACCAACGCCCAGTTCCTCGTCCAGGCCCGCTGGCAGCGCCGGCTCGGCCCGGATCGCTGGCTGCTCGGCGCCCTCATCCTCCAGATGCGGATGCGGGGGCTGCGGGCGACGCAGGGGGGCTGAGCACCGGGCCCAGGGCTGCCGCGACCCGCTGGCGATCCGCCTCGGCGGCCACCGCGACCACCCGCGCGCCCAGGGCCGCCGCCCGCTCGCTCCATGCCGGCGTGCCGGTGGCGGCGCCGGCCGCCGCGAGCGCCAGGGCCGCCGCCACGGGATCCACCCCGCCCCACCGACCCGGCCGCTCCAGCTCGCCCGCGAGGCGTGCCGCGGGCCCGGCGATCGCGTCCTTGTCGTCGGCAGCGAGGGCCAGCTCGAGGGCCAGCACCCGCGCCTCCGCGCCGAGGGGGCCGGCGACCCCCGCCAGCTGGCAGACCGCCCGGCGGGCGCCGTCCAGATCCCCGAGGGCGAGCCGCGCCCGTCCCTCCACCACCCGGGCGAGGTCTGCCAGGGCCAGCGCCTCTTCCGCCGGCAGCGTGGCCGTGTCGACGCCGCAGCACCGCGGGCCCTCCGCCGTGGGGCCGGGACGGAGCAGCCCCAGCGCCGCGAGGGCGCCGCCGCGCCGCCGCCGCCGGTCCGCCTCGAGAATGGTCGCCAGCAGCACCAGCTCGGCGCCGCCCACCCGCGCCCGCTCCCGCAGATCCGCGGTGCCCGGCGCCCCCACCAACAGGTCGATCCAGGCCAGGGTGAGCCCCGCCGCCGCCGTGCCGATCGGGGCCGCGAGCCGCGCCTCGAAGGCCGCCAGCCCCGCGACCGCCGGACGCTGGGCCACGAGCCAGGACGGCCCCCCCGGCGTCGGCCACAGGCGCCGGAGCACCCACCAGCCGTCGCTGGCCATGCGCCCCACGCGCCACGGCACCAGGTTCCAGGCCGCGACGAGCAGGTTGAAGGACAGCACGGTGTCGACCCACCACGCGGCCGGGAGCGCCCACAAGACCAGGGCGAGCAGCCCCTGGGCCAGCACCCCGCCGAGGTGGAAGAGCACGGCCCGGGTCGGCACCAGCGGCAACCGCGGCACGGCCACGCAGGCACCGCCCGCGAGGAACCAGCGCCCGACCCAGAAGACCCGCCCTCCCGGGCTCTGCACCCGCAGCACCGGCGGCCCGCGCCCGACCCCGAAGCTGCTGAGGCGGTAGCCCGCCGGCTCCGCGACCGCCGCGTGGCCGAGCTCGTGCACCAGGGCGACGAGCGGCACCCACGCCGCCAGCCAGAGCATCGCGAGCAGAGCGTCCACGCCAGGTCCTCCGGGGCCACCCCCAAGGTGCCCCGCTGGGCCACCGGCCGCACCCTGGCCGACCGCCCCCCGCGGGCCCTGGGGGTAGGATGCGCCCAGACCACCGGGCCAGGAGCCACCGTGAGCGAAGCCGCAGGACCGCCGAGCGAGATCATCCGCATCTGGGACGAGGGCCGAAGCTGGGACTGCGGGGTCGTGGGCGTCGATCCCGCCACCATCCACAGCTACGCCGCCGCCACCAACGACCTCGCCGATGCCTACTACGGGCCCGACGCCATCGCGCCGCCGATGCTCCACGTCCGCCTCATGCGAGACCTGCTCTTCGGGATCATGGAAGACCCGGGCCTCGGCCTCGACATGCTCCGGCTGCTCCACGGCGAGCACGACGTCACCTTCCACCGCCCCCTGCGCCCCGGCGACCTCGTCCACCTGCGCGCCCGCCTGACCCACCTCGAGCAGAAGGAGAAGGGCCTCGTGGTCGAGGCGCGCATGTTCGGCTTCGTCGAGGGCACGGCCGCCGTCGAGGCCCGCACCCTCTTCTTCATCCGAGGCCAGCGGGTCGCCGAGGTGGGCCGCGGCCGCCGGGCACCGGGCCCGGACCGCAGCATGCCCGACCGGGCACCCGACGCCGCCCTGCCCTGGGTGGTCGACCCGGACCAGTCCCACCGCTACGCCGAGGCCAGCCTCGACCGCAACCCCATCCACGTCGACCCCGCCGTGGCCCAGGCCGCGGGCCTGCCCGACGTCATCCTCCACGGCCTCTGCACCATGGCCATGGCCGGGGCCGGCATCGTGCGCAGCGAGTGCCACCACCAGCCCGCCGCCCTCAAGCGCCTCGCCGTGCGCTGGACCCGCCCCGTCTTCAACGGCAGCCGCCTCCAGACCCGCATCTGGCGCACCAGCGAGCAGGAGCGGCGCTTCGAGGTCGTCCAAGACGACGGCCAGCCCGTCATCACCCACGGCCTCGCGGAGCTGCGATGACCACCCCCTGGGACGCGCGCGTCTTCTTCGAGCCCGAGACCGGGCTGCTGCTCGACCTGACCGACGCCCCCGCCGGCGCGGAGCTCGACGTCGCACCGGCGGTCGCCGCCATGGCGGCCCTCGAGGCGGGGGCCATCGCCAACCCGGACGAGGGGCGCCAGGTCGGCCACTACTGGCTGCGCGCGCCCGAGACCGCCCCGACCGCCGCCCACCAGCAGGCCATCCAGCAGGCCTGGGCCGCCGTGCGGGCCCTCGACCGGGGCACCGCCCGCCACATCCTCTGGATCGGCATCTGCGGCTCGGCCTTGGGCCCCCAGCTCCTCGCGGGCTGCCTCGGCCAGCCGGGCGACCCCGCCCTCAGCTTTCTCGACAACACCGACCCCGAGGGCATCGCCCGCGTTCTCGCCGGGGTCGATCCCGCCGACACCCTCGCGGTCGTGGTCTCGAAGAGCGGCGGCACCCCCGAGACCCGCAACGGCATGCTCGCCGCCCAGGCCCACTGGCGCGCCGCCGGCCGCCCCTTCGGCCCCTCGGCCATCGCCATCACCGGCGCCGGCTCCCGCCTCGACACCGAGGCCCGCGACCCCGCCGACCCCTGGCGGGCCGTGCTGCCCATCTGGGACTGGGTCGGCGGCCGCACCAGCGTGACCGGGCCGCTCGGGCTCGCGCTCATGCAGCTCATGGGCTGGGACTGGACCGCGCTGATCGGCGGCGCCGCCGCCCTGGACCGGGCCACCCGCGGACCGGTCGCCGCCAACCCCGCCCTGGCCCTCGCCCGCTCCTGGCCCGCCGCCGGCGGCGGCCGGGGCGACCGGGCCCTCGTCGTGCTGCCCTACCGCGACCGCCTCGCCCTGCTGGGCCGCTACCTCCAGCAGCTCATCATGGAGTCCATCGGCAAGCGCGAAGACCGCCAGGGGGCCCGGGTCGACCAGGGCCTCACGGTCTACGGCAACAAGGGCTCGACCGACCAGCACGCCTTCGTGCAGCAGGTGCGCGACGGCCGGGACGACTGCTTCGTCCACTTCGTCGACACCCGGGCCCAGGGCCCGCGGGTGGCGGTCGACGACGGGCGCTTCGCCGACGACCACCTCATCGGCTTCCTGCTCGGCACCCGGGCCGCCCTGCGCAGCGCGGGCCGCCCGAGCCTCACCCTCCAGCTGCCCGACACCGGGCCCGCAGCCCTCGGGGCGACCATCGCCCTCTTCGAGCGCGCCGTCGGCTTCTATGCCGAGCTGGTCGACATCAACGCCTACCACCAGCCCGGCGTCGAGGCGGGCAAGACCGCCGCCCGGGCGGCCCGGGACCAGCTCGACGCCCTCGCCGCCGCCCTCGACGCGGCCCCAGCCACGGCCGCCGTGCTCGGGGAACGCGTCGGCGTGCCCCCGGGCCAGGCCTGGCGGCTGCTGGTCCACCTCGCGGCCACGGGCCGGGCCCAGCGCACGGCCGGCGACCGCCCCCACCGCGACCGCTTCAGCCGCTGAGCCTCCGGGAGCGGCCCGCGCGGGGCCGCCCCCCCAAGACGTGCGAGAGCCCGGGCCCCGCAGCGGGGACCCGGGCTCTGTCACCCCGCACGAGGCGGGGGCCCACCAGCGCTCAGCGCTCGGTGGAGCCCTTCACGTTCTCGCCGGTGCCCTTGTAGGTCACGCGGAACTCGGCGCGGCGGTTCTGGCTCCAGGCGGACTCGTAGTCGCCGGAGGCGGCCGGACGCTCCTCACCGTAGGAGACGGTGTTGAGGCGGCTGGACGCAACGCCCTGGTCCATCAGGTAGCGGTATACGGCGCGGGCGCGACGCTCACCGAGACCCATGTTGTAGGACGTGGTGCCGCGCTCGTCGCAGTGGCCCTGGACCTCGAGCTTGACCCCGTTGTTCTCCTTGAGGATGCGCGCCGTCTCGGAGAGGGCGTCACGCGTCGAGCTGGAGAGCGAGGAGGAGTCGTAGTCGAAGTAGACCTTGCGGAGACTCTCAGCGGCCTTCTGCACCGGCGGGGGCGGCGGCGGCGGCGGCGGAGGCGGGGGCGGGGGCGGCGGGGGTGGCGGCGGCGGCGGCGGTGCAGGCTTCTTGCACCCGACCACAGCCACCATCAGTGCGATTCCGGCGAGCCGAAGCGCGCTGTGGTTCATGGGGTACCTCCGAGAGAACGCCCGCCCCATACCAAGGAATCCCAAGTTGCGCTCGTTTCTGGACCGACTGACCGGAAAAAGTCCCCCGAAGGCGGCAGGAAGGGGCCCCCTCCTGGGCCGGCCTCCTCCCCTCCGGTAGGCTGGGGCCCTGGTCCCCCCTCCCCCGCCGTCTCCTCCCCGGTCCCGCATGCCCCGCCTCACCCCCGAACAGGCCCACGAACACTGGAACCTCGGCGGTCCCCTGCGCCCGCTCGAAGACGGGGGGCTCATCAACCAGACCTTCGTCTCCGGGTCCCCGCCCGAGGCCGCACTCCAGTGGCTCAACCCCATCTTTTCGCCACTCGTGAACCACGACATCGATCGCGTGACCCAGCGCCTGGCCGAGCGCGGCCTCCCGACCCCGCGGGTGCTGCCGACCCGCACCGGCGCGCGCTGGCTGGACGACCCCGAGGCGGGTTGCTGGCGGGCCTTGTCTTGGGTGGCGGGCAAGACCGTGCACGCCGTCGACAGCCCCGCCCGGGCCCGGGCCGCCGGCCAGACCCTCGGTCGCTTCCATGCGGCCCTCGACGGCTGGACGGCCCCCCGGTCCGCCCCCGTCCGCCAGATCCACGACACCCCCGCCCGCATGGCCGAGCTCGAGGCCGCCCTCGCCGACCATGGGCGCCACCCGCTCCACGACCAGGTCGCCCCGGTGGCCGCGGCCATCCTGGCGGCCTGGTCTCGGTGGTCGGGTCGCCTCGACCTGCCGACGCGCACCTGCCACGGCGACCCGAAGATCTCGAACCTGCGCTTCGATGCCCAGGGCGCCGGCCTCTGCATGATCGACCTCGACACGGTCGGCCCCCAGACCCTCGACTGCGAGCTCGGCGACGCCTGGCGCTCGTGGTGCAACCCGGCCGGCGAGGACGATCCCGACCGGGCCCACGTCGATCTCGCGCTCTTCTCGGCCGCGGCCGAAGGCTTCCTCGAGACCGCCCCGTCCCTCGCGCCCGGCGAGGCCGCCGCCCTCGTCCCCGGGCTCGAGCGCATCTGCCTCGAGCTTGCGGCCCGCTTCGCCCGCGACGCCCTGTGCAACGACTACTTCCGCGAAGACCGCGCACGCTTCCCCGCCCCCGGGGCCCACAACCTCCACCGCGCCCGGTGCCAGCTCGCCCTGGCCACCGACGCCAAGGCGCGCCAGCCCGCCTGCGAAGACGCCCTCGCTGCGGCCCTCTCCGCGGCCACCGACGGCCCCTGAGCCCGACGAAGCGGGGCCACGGGGCTTGGCCCGCGGGTCCCGGTGCCAACATGAGACCCCACACCGCAGCCCCCCCGGGGGACGCCGCCGTGCCCCTCCCGGGCTCTCCGGCCCCTTCGCCTCAGGCCCGGCTGCCCTGCCGCCGATGCCCGCCCCCCGGGCCCCCGCATCCCCCTCGCCCACCCGCCCCGAGGTGACCATGTCGCTCCCTCCCCCCTCCGGACCGCCGGGGGCCCACTTCGCCGCCCTCGGCGTCACCGCGCCGGTGCTCAAGAAGATCCTCGACGCCGCCCTCTCCCGGGGCGCCGACGACTGCGATCTCTACTTCCAACACAGCGCCGCCAACACGGTCAGCCTCTCCGACCGCAAGGTCAACCGGGTCGACACCTCGGTCGACCTGGGCATGGGCGTGCGCGCCGTGATCGGCGACCAGGTGGGCTACGCCTACTCCGAAGATCTGCGGCCTGAGGCCCTCATCGCCGCCGCACGGGCAGCCGCCGAGATCGCCGCCTCGACCCCCGGCCGGGTCGCCGCCAACCCCCGGGCCACCCGCGCCATCGACCGCAGCCCCGAGCAGACCCCCTGGGCTGGCGTCGACATGGCCCAGCGGGTCGCCATGGTCCGAGCCTGGGAAGAGGCCGCCTTCGCCCGCGACAGCCGCATCCAGCGGGTCGAGGCCCTGCTCCGTGACGGCTCCAACATCGTCATGATCGTGCGCCCCGACGGCCGCTGCATCGAGGACTACCGCCCCGGCAGCATCGGGCTGCTGCGCTGCGTCGCAG
>CAXQUZ010000775.1:0-6537 GCA_964226865.1 Myxococcota bacterium
CGGCGACCACCGAGATCTACACGTCTTAAGACACTCTGTCCCTACCCGACGCTCTTCCGATCTCCCTCGGGCCGGCCCCCCCAACCCCGGGCGTCGTCGTGCCAGCGGCGCATGGCGGCGAGCACGGCGGCCTGGATGTCGGCCGCGCCGGCTGGCCGGTCGAAGCGGAGGGCGAGGGTGCCGCCCGCCCAGCGCCGGGTCTGGGCGGGCGCCCGGCCGTCGAGGGCGTGCAGCTCGGAGATCGGCAGCAGGAGGCAGCGCCCGCCCCGCCCGCCGGTCACGATGCCGAGCCGCGTGGCCCCGACGGCGACCATGGCCCGGGTGTCGAGGGCGCCGGCGCGCGCCTCGTGGATGGCGGCCTCTTCGTCCACCACACAGTCGTCGTCCAGCAGGCAGAGCCAGGCGCAGATCCGGGCCGTCTGGTCGGTGTGGATGATGTGCTCGCGCTGGCCGTCGTCCACCACCAGCGCCCCGGTGGCCGCCTCGACCTGGAAGGAGCGCATGCGGGCCAGGGGCAGGACCTGGGGCTGGCCGTCGGCGCCGATGAGCAGCAGGCTGTCGTCGACGAGCACGATGTGGCCCCGGCCGGTGCTGCCGTCCTCGGCCTCCCACTGGGCCTCGCTGTGGGCGAGGTAGCGGGCGCCGGGCGCGAAGCGGGCGTCCTGGCCCCGCATGCCCAGCAGCTCGGACTCGACCAGCAGGGCGATGCGCTCGGCCGCGTCGCCCACGAACCAGTGCACCGTCGCGCCGACCTGGACGGCCAGCCCGCCCTCGACCGAGATGCCCTCGATGTCGCGCAGCCGCAGCCGCAGCCCCTTGCCCGACAGCCACCGGGCCCGGCCCGGCCGGGGGAGGAAGACGAGTGCGCCGTCGCCCACCGCGAGGGTGCCCGCGACGCCGAGGAGGCCGCGCCCCCACTGGCAGTGCCCGCTGGCCTGGATGTCTTCTTCGGGGATGGGCGTGACGGCGGAGGACAGGGCCACGGGACGTCCGGGAACGAAGCGGATGGGGCGCCGGGCGGGCGAGGCGGGGGTGCGGTACGGGGGGGGACTGGCCACAGGAGCCGCCTGCAGGGGGGGGAGCTTAGGGGACGCGGAAGACCGCGCCAAGGTCGCCCTCCGGCTACGGACCGGCCCGAGAGGCCCCCGAGGCCCCGATGTGGGCATTTGCGGTGGCCAGAGCCAGCAGGGGCACGACACCCACGAGCCCCAGCCCCCAGGAGAGTGCCCCGGCGAGGGCCACGGCCGCCACCGCGATGGCCAGCCAGCCGACGAGCAGCCCCCGTCCCCCCCGGCTCTGGCGCCACGAGGCGGCGAGGGCGTCGAGGCCCAGCCGGCCGTCGTGGCCGTCGAGCAGGGCGTGGGGCCAGAAGAGCAGCCCCGCCGCCAGCACGAGACCCGGCACCACCGCGAGGGCCAGCCCCAGCGCCACGACGACGACCACGGCGAAGTGGGCCACGACCGCCCGGCCGGCCACCGCCGCGCTCGGGGGCAGCAGATCCACCGCCCGGAGGCGCTGGCCCCGGGCCAGCCGCAGCGAGACCCGGGCGCTGGCGAGCAGCACGAGCCCCTGGACGGCGGCCTGGGCCAGGGTCGCCAGCACGGCGAGCCCCACCCAGAGGGGGCCCCCGATCCCGCCGCCGAGTACCTCGCCCCCCGCCAGCACCGCCGCCGACTGCAGCATGCCGACCGGCACCGAGAAGAGCAGCGGCCCGCCGGCCAGGGCGAGGGAGGCGAGCGCGAGGGCGCCCGGCTGGCGGCGGGCGTCCCGGGCCATCGCCCGGAGCAGGGGCCCGGGCCAGGGCGGCCAGACCCCGCGGGCCGCGCCCGAGACCGCGCCCGGTCGCGCGGCCACCGGCGCCCGGGGGGAGCGGTAGGGGCTGGCCGGGTCAGGCACCCGCGTCGCGCAGGGCCCGGAGCGCCCGCACGGTCGTGATCCGGGCCATCGAGCGGCGCCAGGCCGGGTCGCCGTGGGCGCTGGCCTGGGGGCGGGTGCGCTTCTGGACGAGGGCGCCAATCTCCGCCAAGACATCGTCGGTGAGGGCCTTCCCATCAAAGTCGGAGATGCCGCGGACGGCCTTGGGCTGGGGGTTCACGGCGCCGATGACGACCGAGAGGCCCGTGGCCACCGCGTCGGGCCCCGTGCCCGTGAAGGTGCCGGCGACGGCGACGCTGAGCTGGGGGAAGTCGATGGCGCCGCGGGTGCGGAGCTTGCGGTAGGTGCCCCGGAAGCCCGGGCCCGGCAGGGGCACGATCACGTGGGTGAGCAGCTCGCCCTGGGTGATCTTGAGGTGGTCCATGCCGTTGAAGCGGAAGAGCTCGCCGAGGTCGAGCTCGCGCACGCCCTCCGGGCCGAGCAGCCGCAGGCGGGCGCCGAGGGCCATCAGCGCGGGCACCGTGTCGCTCGACTGGGTGGCGACGCAGGTCTTCGGACCGCCGACGACGTGGCACCACGTGCCCTCGGCCTTGAGGCAGTACCCGAGGCTCTTCCGCCAGAAGGCCGTCTGGTTGTAGAAGAGGCAGCGGGTGTCGAGCAGCACGTTGCCGCCGAGGGTGCCCATGTTGCGGAGCTGGGGGCCGGCCACGAGGCCCGCCGCCTCGGCCAGCATCGGCAGCGCGGTGCAGCGGGCGAGCTGGGAGAGGGTCGTGCCCGCGCCGATCTCGAGGGCCCCGTCCACCTCGGACCAGCCCCGGGGCACGGCGCTGCCGATGTGGACCAACAGCCGCGGCGAGAAGATGCGGTGCTTGATGTTGGGCAGGAGATCCGTCCCGCCGGCGATGTACATCGCGTCGTCGGCGCCGTGCCAGAGCGCGACCGCGTGGGCCGGGTCTCTGGCCTGGACCACGTCGAAGCCGTCCATGCGAAGCATGCATTCCCCAGGATCGCTCAGGACCGACCCGGGACGGGCCGACCAGTCGGGGCGAGCCTAACAAGGTCGGCGGCGCCGCCCGCGTCCGACCCGGCACCGGAGCCGCGGGGCGGGTCTCGTCCGGTCGGGTCTCGTCTCGTCTCGTGCCGTCCGCCCCCGCGACCTTGCCGGGGTCCCCGTCCACCGGCTACCCCGGTCGACTGCCCGTCCGCGGGCCCCCCTCCCCCCGTGGCCCTCCTGGAGCCCTGCCATGCGCGTCGCCACCCACTCTGGCCCCTTCCACGCCGACGATGTGCTCGCCTGGGGCCTCGTGCGGGTCTTCGTCGACCCCGAGGCCGAGCTCGTCCGCACCCGGGATCCCGCGGTGCTCGCCGCGGCCGACATGGTCTTCGACGTCGGCGGCAGCTTCGACCCGGCCACCCTGCGCTTCGACCACCACCAGACCGCCTACACGGGGCCCCGCTCCTCGGCCGGCATGGTGGTCGACTGGCTCGAGAGCGCGGGCCGGGTCAGCGCCAGCCTCGCCGCCTTCCTGCGCACCCGGGCCAGCGACTATGTCGACGACGTCGACAACGGCCGCCGCGAGACCGACGCCTCCGTGCCCTGCTTCGCCACCATGGTCGAGGCCCTCAACCGGGGCGCCGGCACCCTCGAGGCCTTCGACGCCCAGTTCCGGGTCGCCGGCGACATGGCCACCGCCTGGGTCCGGGGCCTCGCTGCGGGCCACGCCGAGGAAGAGGCCGCCCGCACCGTGGTCCAGGCCGCCATGGCCGACGCCGAGGCCCGGGGCTCGAACGTCATCGTGCTGGAGTCCTATGTGCGCTGGAAGCCGGCCTACTTCGGCTTCGGCGGCGCCGACCACCCGACCGACTTCGTGGCCCACCCGGGCCCCGACGGCTCGTGGCGCGCGCTGGCCATCCCGCCCGTGCTCGGCAGCTTCGACCAGAAGGTCCCCTTCCCCGCCGCCTGGGCGGGCCTCGTCGACGGCGAGCTGGCCGCCGTCTCGGGGGTTCCGGGCGCCCGCTTCTGCCACAAGAACCGCTTCATCCTCGTCTGTGACGACCGCCCGGCGCTCTTCGCCGCCCTCGCGGCCACGGGGCTGGCCCGGGGTCGCTACGCCTGAGCGGACGGGCCGCGGCGTCCCATCAGCGCCACCCCGCCCACGGCGACGGCCGCGCCGGTGAGGCGCCACCACCAGGGGAAGCCCGCCTCGCCGAGGGTCCAGCCGAGGGCCCCGGCGCTGAGCACCATCAGCACGGCGTTGTTGAGGAAGTGCACCACCGTCGGCACCACCAGACTTCCGCTGCGCAGGGCCGCGACGGTCAGCACCACGCCGAGGGTGCCCGTGGTGAACACCCGGTAGATGGACAGGTGGAAGAAGCCGAACATCAGGCCGACCACGAGGGCCTGGGCCCACCGGGGCAGCGAGCGCCGGAAGAGACCGAGCAGGGTGCCGCGGAAGAGCAGCTCTTCGAAGATGGCCGGCTGGAGGGCAAACACGACGACCACGGCCCACAGCGGCAGGTCGAGCTCGAGGCTCTCGGCGAAGGCCTCGGCATAGGCCGAAGAGGTGGGCAGCAGGGGCGCCTGGAGGGCCTGGACGAGGTCGCCCAGCCCCGTGCAGGCGAGACCCACGACGACCGCGAGGCCCAGATCCGGCAGCCGGGGCCACCGCAGCTGCCAGAGCGGGCCCAGGGCCTGGTTGCGCACGAAGGCCCCGCCGAGGGCCACCCCCCCGAGCAGCACCACCTGGCTGAAGGCGAGGCCCCACAGCAGGTCGCGGGCCTGGGCGAGCTGGCCGAGGAACAAGAAGAGCACCAGCGCCACCAGGTAGACGCCCACGGCCGCCCGCCCCTGGCGCTCGGGGTCGCGCCGGGCCCCGCCCCCGCCGACGAGCACGTCTTCCCGCCCGATGAGCCGGCTGGCGACCCACAGCCCCGCCCCGGCGTGGACGAGGGCCCCGGCCATGACGAGGGCGCCCATGCCCAGCCCCAGCTCACCAGCCAGGGCGTCGCGGATGGCGAGGGCCACCCCGGCGATGGGCACGAGGCCGAGGGCCGGCCCCAGCGCCAGGTCGGGCACGGCGGCCAGGGTGGCGGGCGCCGCCCCGAGCAGCAGCAGGGGCAGCCCGATGGCTTGGCCCTGGCGGTGGTCGCGGGCCCAGGCGGCGCCGACCACGAGAATGGCGCTGAGCACGACGCTCAGGGGGCTGAGCAGCAGCCCTGCCCAGAGCAGCGTCGCCCCCCCGAGGCCCGCGTCCACCCCGCCGAGGGCCGACAGATCGACGAAGCCGCTCTGGATGGTGAGCCACAGCGCCGCCACCGAGCTGAGCACGCTGGCCAGCGAGGCCAGCACGACCACGAGGGTCTTGGCGCCGAGCACCGCCCGGCGGTCGACCCGGGCCGTGAGCAAGGTCTCGAGGGTGCCCCGCTCCTTCTCGCCGGCGAAGAGGTCGAGGGCCACGTAGAGCCCGCTGCTCATCACGAGGAAGACCAGCATGCCCGGCAGCAGCTGGCCCAGCCGCAGGGCCTGGCGCACGGCGTCGCCCGCCCGGTCGACCGTCTCGACCGCCAGCACCTCGGTCGGGGCCACGGGCATGCCCGCCGAGGCCCACCGGGCCGCCCGCTCTTCGGCCTGCCAGTCGTCGAGAACGGCCTCGACCCGGCGCCGGGCCTCGCGGCTCTGCCAGGCCGTGCCCCGGTAGGCCAGCACGGCCGGCCGGTCGCCCGCGTCCACCTCGACCACCAGGTCGACGGCGTCCTCGCCAGAGAGCGCCCCGGTGGGCACGACCGCCAGCCGCTCGCCGTCGGCCGAGAGGCGCGCCGCCGTGGCGCCGGTGGCCACCACCTCGAGCTCGGCGGCGGCCGTCGTGGCCTGGTCGGCCATGGTGGCGGCGGTGAAGCCGCGCATCATCAGCGGGTAGATGATGACCGGCAGCAGCAGGGTGAGCAGCAGGGCCACCGGGTCGCGCCAGAGGTAGCGCAGCTCGAAGACGAAGAGCACCCGCAGCTCGGGCCAGAGCCCCCCCGCCCGCCGGCCGCTCACGCCCCGTCCTCGCGCACGAGCCGCACGAAGACGTCTTCGAGGTAGCGGCAGCCCGTGAGCGCCTGGAGGGCCGGCAGGGTGTCGCAGGCCAGCACCCGCCCGCCGTGGACCACGGCGATGCGGTCACAGAGGCGCTCGGCCTCGCTCATGATGTGGGTCGAGTAGATGACGCAGCGGCCCTGGGCCCGGGCCTCCTCGACGAAGCCGAGCAGGGTCTGGGCCACGAGCACGTCGAGGCCGAGGGTGGGCTCGTCGAGAACCAGCACGGGCGGGTCGTGCACGATGGCGCGGGCGATGCTGGTCTTCTGCTTCTGGCCGGTGCTGAGCCGGTCGCAGCGCTGGTCGGCGAAGGGGGTGATGTCGAAGCGGGCCACCAGCGCCTCGGTGCGGGCCGCCGGGTCGACCACCCCCTGCAGCACGGCAAAGTGGTGGATCATCTCTCGGGCCGTGAGGCGGCCGTAGAGGCCCGTCGAGGCCGAGAGGAAGCCCAGCCGCGCCCGCACCCCGGCCGGATCCGCCACAGCGTCGATGCCGTCGACCGTCACGGTGCCCCGGTCGGGCTGGAGCAGGGTCACGAGCATGCGCAGGGTGGTGGTCTTGCCGGCGCCGTTCGGCCCGAGCAG
>CAXQUZ010000776.1:0-21215 GCA_964226865.1 Myxococcota bacterium
GCCTTCTCCCGGGGCGACACCGTCGTCTGCACCGCCACCCCCGACGACGGCACCGACACGGGCGCCACCGACACGGCCAGCGTCACCGTCCAGAACACCGCCCCCACGCTCGCCAGCGTCGCCCTCAGCCCGACGACGGCCGCCGAGGGCGACACCCTCGTCTGCACGCCCGGGGCCACGTCGGACGCCGACGGCGACGCGGTCACCACCACCATCGCCTGGACGGTGGACGGGGTGCTCGTGGCCCCCACGACGACCACCCTCGGCGACACCTTCTGGGACAAGGGCGAGGCGGTGGTCTGCACGGCCACCCCCGACGACGGCACCGACACCGGCAGCGCCGTCAGCTCGAACACGGTCACCATCGCCAACACCGCCCCCGCCCTGGTCGCGGCCACCATCAGCCCCAGCAGCCCGCGCGCCAGCGACACCCTCTCCTGCGCCGGCAGCGGCTTCTCGGACGCCGACGGCGACGCCGACCAGTCCACCATCGCCTGGAGCATCGCCGGCACGCCGGTCGGCACGGGCGCCACCCTCGCCGCCGCGGCCACCTCCCCCGGCGACACGGTCGTCTGCACCATCACCCCCGACGACGGCAGCGACACGGGCACCCCGGTCTCCGACACGGTCACGATCCAGAACACCGCGCCGGTCATCAGCAGCGTCTCGGTCACCCCCAACACCCCCACGGTCAGCGACACCCTCAGCTGCGCGGCCGCCGCGACCGATGCCGACGGCGACACGGTCTCGCTCGCCTACGCCTGGAGCATCTCGGGCGCACCGGTCGGCACGGGCGCCACCCTCGCCGCCGCCTTCTCGCGGGGCGACACGGTGGTCTGCACGGCGACGGCCACCGACGGCCGGGGCGGCAGCGACACCGACACCGACTCGGAGATCATCGAGAACGCCGTGCCCGTGGTCAGCAGCGTGAGCATCAGCCCGAGCGCGCCGGTCCACGCCAGCACCCTCTCGGCCGGCAGCAGCACCAGCGACGCCGACGGCGACGCGGTGTCGCTGGTCCACCAGTGGACGGTCAACGGGGTCGCCACCGCGAGCTCAAGCACCCTGGCGGTCGCCGCGGTCGCCGTGAAGGGCGACACCATCGGCCTCACCCTCACCCCCACCGACGGCTTCGACAGCGGCAGCGCGGTCGCCGCCAGCGCCGTCACCGTGGGCAACACCGCCCCCACCGCCCCGGTGGTGGACGCGACCGACAGCCCCACGGTGGGGGTCGACGACATCGTCTGTGCCGTGACGAGCGCGGCCACCGACGTCGACGCCGCCGACACGGTCGCCTACCTGATCAGCTGGGAGGCCGACGGGCTGGTCTACCCGGACGACTTCGGTGCGGCGACGGGCCCCGACACCACGACCGAGCCCGACGACACGGTGCCGGCGGCCGACACCAGCCTCGCCGCCGACTGGACCTGCTTCGTCGTGGCCACGGACGGCACGGACGACAGCGCCGAGGTCGAGGACACGGCCACGGTGGTGAGCGCCTCGGCCTCCCTCGACACGAGCAAGGCGGCCATCACCTACGGCACCACGAGCAACTATGTCTCGAACGCCGCCAACTTCGCGGTCGCCGAGCCCTACACCTTCGCCAGCGCCGCGACAGTCACGGGCTTCGGCTACACCTGGGCCTTCGGCTACTGCACCGTCTGCGAGCTCGGGGTCTACGCGGTCTCGGGCTCGGCCCCGGGGGCGCTGCTGGGCGAGGTGGTCTCGAGCAGCTGCGGCACCAACGCGGGCGGCCACAACACGGTCTCTGGCAGCGGCTTCTCGGTGCCCGCCGGGCCCGTCTACCTCGGCTGGAACTTCGCGAGCTGCAGCTACGGCAGCACCCACTACCTGGCGACGGACGCCACGGGCCAGACCTGGTACTACGGCGCCAACACGGCCGGAGACGGGCTGCCGGACCCCTGGGTGTCGGGAAGCTCGGTCTCGAACGGCGAAGAGACCTCGATCTACCCCATTGGCCACTGACGCCCGCCCCGTCCGCCTCGCCTCGGGGGCCCTGCTCGCCCTGGCGACCGGCTGCACGGGCCCGGCGCCCGGGCCCGCAGGGCCCCCGGCGGTCGTGGTGGTGCTGGTCGACGGGCTGCGCCCCGACCACATCGGCGCCTTCGGGGCCGCGCCCTCCCCCACGCCGGCCCTCGACCGCTGCCTCGCGGACGCCACCCGCTTCTCGGTCGCCCGGGCCCCCTCCTCGGCCGCCGTGCCCGCCGTGCACGCCCTGCTCGCCGCCGACCACCCGGGCGCCGTCGCCCCCGGCGCCCACCTCGCCCACCGGGTCGCCGCCGCCGGGGTCGAGGGCCGGCTGCTGGCGAGCACCCTGTTCCTGACCGGGGCCTTCGGCATGGGCGAGGGCTGGACCGAGACCGCCCACCACGAGGGCGCCCCCGCCGCCGACCAGGTCGACCGGGCCCTCGACCGCCTCGCCCACCGCGCCGCCCCCCAGCTGGTCGTGGTCGAGCTCTCGGATCTGCTGCTGCCCACCCCGCTGGCCGGGGCCCCCAGCCCCCGACTCGACGCCGCGCCGCCGGCCCTCGCCCTGTGGGCCCAGCTCGAGGCCGCGCCCCTGACCGCGGACGAGGCCGCCCACCTCCGCCAAGCCTACGACCACCACCTCGCCGCCGTCGACACCGCCCTCGGCCGGCTCTGTGGGGCCCTCGGGCCCGACGACACCCTCGTGCTCACGGCGCCCCACGGCCAGGCCCTCGGCGAGCAGGGCGCAGTCGGCCACGGCTTCGGCCTCAGCGAGGTCCAGCTGCGGGTGCCCCTGGCGCTGCGGGGGCCGGGCCTCGCGGCGGGCCCCCAGGCCACCCCCGTCGACCTCGCCGACCTGGGCCAGACCCTCGGGCTGCTGGTCGGGGCACCGGCCGCCGCAGGCACCGGCCGCGACCTGCGCGCAGCGGGCGGGCCCAGCTGGCGCGCGCGCCCCCTGCTGCTCGGCCCGACGACCCACGGCCCGGCCCAGGTGGGGCTGGTGGACGGCGACCAGAAGTGGATCGCCGGCCCCGGCGCCGTGCAGGCCCTCGACCTCGCCGCCGATCCCGCCGAGCAGGCCCCCACGACCACCGACGACTGGCCCGGGGCCCTGCGCCGGCGCTGGCATGCCGCCGCCTCGGCGCCGACCGTGCGGGTGCTGCGGGTGCAGCTCCAGCCCGGGGGCCCCACCGCCGAGCCCCTGACCCTGCACGGGCCCACGGGCCTGCGCATCGACCACCCCGCGGGTGTGGTCGACCTGTGGGCCCCGCCGAGCCCCATCCACAGCGCCCGGTGGCGCCTCGCGGCCCGCCCGGACGGGGTGGAGCTCACGGCCACCAGCGGCCGGCTGCCGCGCGAGCTCTACGTCCAGCTGGCCAACCCCACCGACCTCGACGGCCTGGCGCTGGCGGTGGTCGAGGGAGACCAGACCTGGACGGCCCGGTGGCCCACAGGCGCGCCGCCGGCCGGCGACGGGGCGCTGCGGGTGGACGGGCCGGCGGGGGGGCCGGTCACCGCCCGCCTGGCCTGGGTGCCGGCCCGGGGCACACCGCCGTGATGGTCGTCCTGTGGGCCATTCTGGTTGCGGTGCTCGGCGGGTGCAGCCCCGCGGCCCTGCCGCCCCCCGGGTCGCCGCCCCGGCCCGCCCGGCGCATCCTGCTCGTGGTGGTCGACACCCTGCGGGCCGACCACCTCTCGCTCTACGGTCACCCCCGCGAGACCGCCCCGGTGCTCCGTGCCCGGGCCGCGACGGCCCGGGTCTTCACCCAGGCCCGCAGCCCCGCCCCGTGGACCCTGCCCGCGGCCCGGGCCCTGCTCGGCGCCGACCACGTCCACGCCTTCGACCCGGCCGACACCGTGGCCGTGCGGCTCCAGGCGGCCGGCTGGCGCACGGTGCTGCTCTCGGCCAACCCCAACCTCAGCGCCCCCTTCGGCTTCGACGCGGGCTGGGACCGGGCCGAGCTCCACGAGAAGGCTCCCGCCACCGACCAGGTCGACCGGGCCCGCGCCGAGCGCGGCGCCCACCCCGACCAGCTCTTCGTGCTGCTCCACCTCATGGACCCCCACCTGCCCTACGACGAGCCCCCGGCCCTCCGGGGCCGCTTCGCCGGCCCGCCCCCCACGGCCCGGCTCGCCGATCCGCTGGTGCCCCCCGTGCTCTCGGCCGCCTTTGCCGCCGCGCCCCCCACCGCCGCCGAGCAGGCCCACCTCGCCGACCGCTACGACCAGACCATCCTCGCGGTCGACACGGCCCTGGCGCGGCTCTGGCCCCTCGTCGGTCCCGACGACCTCGTCGTCTTCGTCTCCGACCACGGCGAGTCCCTCGGCGAGGACGGCCTGGTCGGCCACGGCCACAGCCTGGACGAGGCCCTCGTGCGGGTGCCCCTGCTCGTCTGGGGCCCGGGCCTCGCGCCGGGCGAGAGCAGCGGGGCGGTGGGGCTGGACGACGGGGGGGCCACCGTGCTCGCTGCGGCGGGGCTGGCGCCCGCCCCCGGCCGCAGCGGGCGGGATCTGCGCGGTCCGCTCGCTGCCGACCGCCCCCAGCTCCTCTCCCACACCCACCAGGGCCTGCCCCGCTTCGGGGTGGTGGACGGCGACCAGCGCTGGGTCTCGGACGGCACCGCCCCCGCGCCCGGGCTGGCGGCGGCCTGGGCCCGGGGGGGCGGCCCACCGCTGGTGGCAGCGCTGCGGGTGGCCTGGGCGGGCATCGCGCCCCCCGCCCTGCCCGAGGCGCCGCCCGGGGTCACCGGGATCCAGCTCCGGGGCGGCGCGACCACCGGCCCCCCGTGGACGGCGCCGGCCCCCCTCCAGCCCGCACCCGCCCGGGCCCAGAGCGCCCCCGACACTTGGCAGCTCGTGGCCCCGCCCATGGCCCGGCTGCCCGGGGTGGTCTACCAGGCCCGGGCCCCCGGGGCGGCCAGCGGGGCAGCCCTGCCCGCGAGCTGGATCCAGCGCGGGGGCGCCTGGGAGCGGCCGGCCCCGGGGGCGCTGACGGTCGCGCCGGTCGTGGTGCCGCCCGCCGGGCCGGGGGGCTGAGCCGGCGAAGGCCCGCCCGGCTCAGGCCGAGCTGGCCCGGCGGGAAGGGGCCCGGTCCGCCGCGAGCCAGCGCTCGAGGGCCCCGCGCAGGGCCACGACGGTGGCCGGCTTGGCGACCACCGCGTCCATGCCCGCGTCGGTGCACTGCTGGCGCTCTTCGCGGGTCACCCCCGCCGTCAGCGCGAGGATGGGGACGGACACCCCGGCGGCACGCAGCCGGCGGCAGGTCTCGAAGCCGTCCAGGCCCGGCATCTGGCAGTCCAGGAACACGGCGTCGATGGCCCCGGCCTCGGGCCCGCGCATCAGCGCGAGGGCCTCGGCCCCGCTGCTGGCCGTGCGGACGGCGCAGCCCAGCCGGGCGAGCATCACCCGGGCCACCCGCAGGTTGACCGGGTTGTCGTCGACCACCAACACCTCGGCCTCCGACAGCTCCGGCGCCGGGGCAAGAGCGCGCTCTGCGGGCGGGCGGGCGACGGCCGGGACCCGGGCGGGGATGGCGAAGGAGAAGGTCGAGCCGACCCCGAGGCGGCTCTCGACGCCGAGCTGGCCCCCCATGCGGTCGACCAGCCGGTGGCACAGGGCCAGCCCCAGGCCGAGGCCCTGGACCCGCCGCGCGGCGCTGGGGTCGCCCGGCGAGAAGGGCTGGAACAGGCGCGCCACGAGCTCCGGCGCCATGCCCACGCCCGTGTCGTGCACCGAGACCGAGAGCTCGTCGGGCACCCACCCCAGCACCACCTCGACGGTGCCGGTCTCCGTGAACTTGGCGGCGTTGCCCACGAGGCCCCGCAGCACCTGCTGGAGCCGCCGGCCGTCCACCTCGAGCAGCGAGGGCAGCCCCGTGCTGTGGAGCCGCAGGGTGCAGCCGGGGTGGAGCTGGCGCTGGCGCACCTCGTCGGCCACCGCCTCGGCCAGGGCCCCCACCGCCGTGGGCCGGATCAGCAGCCCGAAGCGGTCGTCGTCGAGCTCGATGAGATCGATGATGTCGTCGACGATCTGGCGGAGCTGGGCCTCCGAGCCCCGCAGCATCTCGAGCAGCTCGCGGTGGTCGGGCGAGAGGGGGGCCGCCGTGAGCGCCTCGGCCATGCCCGACACCCCGTTCAGCGGGGTGCGGATCTCGTGCGACATGGTGGCGAGGAAGATCTGGCGGGCGGCGAGGGCGTCGACGAGGCGCTCGTTGCTGCGCTGGAGCTCGCGCTCCTTGATCGAGGCCCGGGCGTGGCCGTCCAGGTAGGGCTGGTAGAGGCGGGCGGCGACCAGGTAGACGAAGAGCAGCACGGCCACGTGGGCCACCTGGACCACCGGCGGCACCCCCGCCAGGTGGAGCCCCAGCACCACCCCGCCCACGACACCGGCCACCATGGCGAGCGAGGTGCGCCGGCGCGGGGTCATGGCCGCGCCGAAGGCGTTGGGCATGGCCAGCAGGCAGGCCCCCGCCACGCCCCCCAGCTGGGAGAGCAGCAGCGCCAGCAGCACCGTGTTGCCGACCCCCCGCAGCCCCCAGCGCTCGAGGAGCACCGGGTGGCGCTGCTGGAGCAGGCTGAGGCTCACGTTGAAGACCCAGTAGGCCCCGAGGGCCGCGAGGCCGGCCCCCTGCCAGCCGGTCTGCCAGCTGCAGAAGAGCCCGAAGACCAACACCGCCGGGGCCATGAGGCGCGGGAAGGTGCGGTGCCAGTCGGCGTGGGCGCGGTGGACGGTCAAGCGGATCCGGACGGTTCAGGGGGCAGCCGCACCCCGAGCAGCGGCTGCCGGGCCGGCGGTCATGAGCCCTGTCATGCCACGACGCCCGCCCCCTGCCCCCGGTCCTCCCGACCGGTCCCGCGGGCACGGCGCCGGATGCGCGCGGCGAGGCTGGGTTCCGCGCGGGTGGGCCCGGGGCCGCCCACCGTGCCCCGTGACAATCCGTTGCACGCCCCGTCCCCCTCCTGGGCGGGCGGCCGCCCCCCGATCCCCGCCGGCTCAGCCGCCCGGGTTGATCTTGTCCCAGTAGTTGCCCCAGTAGGTGTAGTAGTTTTCCTTTGTGTTGTTCGTGACCAGGTGGTTGCGGTACTGGTCCTCCAGCCACACCCGGCCGATCTCCTCGACCTCGGCCCAGATCTGGGCGTCGAGCTGCTCGTCGCCGTCACAGACCAGCAGGTCGGGGTGGTTCTGGGCGAGAAAGTCGGAGAAGCGGTCGAAGTAGGCGCCGCCCCGGTCGCGGCCGGTCTGGAGGGTGGCGACGTAGGAGAGGGCCTGGGCGTTGATCTC
The DNA here is from genome assembly GCA_964226865.1 of Myxococcota bacterium. Lineage (GTDB taxonomy): Bacteria > Myxococcota_A > UBA796 > UBA796 > UBA2385 > CAXQUZ01. The sequence continues at coordinate 7,270 of CAXQUZ010000776.1, forward strand.
GTCGGCCATCTTGGTCGAGACGAAGGTGTCGCGGTCCATGGTGGTGGCGTCGGCGGCCTGGCCGCTCTCGTGGGTCAGCAGGTGGACCAGCTCGTGGGCCAGCGAGGCGAACCAGGTCTCGGGGGCGCTGTCGCGGCGCAGGAAGATGGCCCCGCTGCGGTGGAAGGTGCCCCGGTCGCTCCAGGTCATGGAGAAGTCGAGATCGCCCCGCTCGCCGTCGATCTCGTCGAGCAGCCAGTCGACCCGGGCGCTGGCGCGGAGCTGGACCACGAGGGGGTCGCGGATCTCGGCGGGCACAGGGCTGCCGACGGGGCGCTCGGCCTCGAGGTCGACGGTGGCCGCGGCGCCCGGCTCGGGCTCGACGCCGTGGTCGTGGCTGTGGCCGTGGTCGAGCTGGCCGGCGAGGTGGGCGTTGCCGACGCTGTCTTGGCGCGAGAGGCCCGGGCCGCTGGCGGCGGCGGGGCCGGACTGCTGGCCCTGGAGGGGGCTGTGGCTGTGCTGGTGGGAGTGGCCGCCCATGTCAGTTCTCCGCGCTGGGGCTGCGGGTGAGGCGGCTGCCGACGGCGTCGAGCACCACCGTCCAGGTCTCGCGGCCGCGCTCCTGGTCGTGCACGTCGAAGCGCAGGGTCCAGGCGAGGGTGTCGCTCTCGACCGCGGCGCTGCCGGCGACGAGCTCCTGGCCCCGGGACTGGTCCCGCAGCAGCTCGTGCACCAGCGCGGCGAGGGCCTCGCCCGCGGGGAGGGTCGGCTCGGCAGCGAGCACGGCCCAGACCGCTTGGGGCCGTCCCGTCGTCAAGATGGCCTCGCCATCAGCGTTCCGCGCAACATAGACGCTGATCGGGTGGGGCACCCCCGTGGGGATGACGAACCACAGGCTGTGGGCCGTGAGGCCCGTGTCGGCCAGGGCCGGCCGCAGGATGTAGTCGGCGGGGGTCGCGACCCAGCTCGCCAGCTCGGCGTCGCCGGCCAGCGCGGCCTGGACCACGGGATGGGAGGGCTCCATGGGGGCTCCTTCGGAGGGCGGAGGGGCAGACGGGGACGCGGCGGACGGGGCCGCGGCGGGCGGAACCGGGGCCGCCGGCGCGGAGGACGGGGCACAGGCGAGGCCCACCAGGGCGAGGCCGAGCCAGCGCCAGGGCGGCGACCGCTGTCCGCGGGGACGGGCGACGGGGACGGGGGAAGGATGGTCCACGCGGGGCTCCCGGAACGTCCCCAGCGTAGCCGGTTCCGGCCGGAGCGGCGGGGACCACGGGGCCCGTCTCCGTCCCCCGGAGCACGCGGCTCAGTTGGTTGCTGCCAGGGCCGCCCGGAGCCGCCGGGCCGCCTCGGCATGGACGGCATCGGCGGCGAGCGGTGCGGGGACGTTGAGGAAGCTCACGAGCACCAGGGGCGGGCCCTCCGGGGGGCGCACAAAGGCCACGTCGTTGGACTGGTCGCGCTCGCTCGTGCCCGTCTTGTCGCCCGCGGGCCAGCCCGGGGGCAGCCCCGCCCGCAGCCGGCCCCGGCCCGTGGTGGCCGCCGCCATCCAGCCCTGGAGCCGGGCCTGGTCGGCGGGCGCCAGGGCAGGGCCGAAGAGCAGGGCGGCGAGGGTCTGGGCGAAGGCCCGGGGGGTCGAGCTGTCGCGGGGGTCGCCGGGCCGGTTCTCGTTGAGGGCGGGCTCGCGGCGGTCGAGGCGGGTGGTGGGGTCGCCGAGCGCCCGCAGCGCGGCCGTGAAGCCCGCCGGCCCGCCCACCAGCTCGAGCAGCAGGTTGGCGGCCGTGTTGTCGCTGGTCGCGATGGTGGCCGCACAGAGCTGGTCGACCGTCAGCGCCGTGCCCGCCGCCGGGCCGGTCACGGGCGAGTGGACCACCAGATCCGCCGCGGGGATGGGCAGGCTTCGCTCGAGAATGCCCAGCTCGACGGCGTTCTTGCAGAGAATCACCCCGCCCAGAAGGGCCTTGAAGGCCGAGCACATGGCGAAGCGCTCGTCGAGGCGGTGGCCCACGAGGCGCCCGCTGCCCGTGTCGAGCACGGCGAGGCCGATGCGGCCGCCGCTCTCGGCCTCGAGGGCGGCGAGCGCGTCCGCTGCGGCCCCCGGCGCGGCGGCGCTCCCCGGCGGCACGAGCGCCAGGGACAGGGCGAGGCCGAGGCCCCCCTGGAGGAGGGCGCGCCGTGCGGACGCAGGGCCGGCGGGGCGCGACGGGGGGGCAGCCATGCCCGCTCGGCTATGGCCCGCCCCCGGGCCCGGCAAGAACCTGGCGAGATGGGGGGGCCGACGGGGGCTCTGCGAGATTTGACAAGCGGGGGCCTCGCGGGCCCTGGCCGCCCGGCTGGCCACCGATAAGCGGCGCGCGCCGGCAGCCCCGCTGGCCCGGAGGGTCCCCGCGCCCCCATGCCCCGCGCCCCCCAGCGGCGACACGTCCTCGCCGTCCCCCGCATCTCCCAGCCCGATGCCGTGTCTTGCGGCCCGACCTGCCTGGCCCAGGTGCTCTGCTGGTACGGCGGCACCCCCGACGTCGCCGCGCTGGCCCGCCGGGTGCCCCGCAACCCCGACGGCGGCACGACCGCCGTGCAGCTCGCCCGGCTCGCCCTGGCCCTCGGCATGCGCGCCCGCCTCTACCCCCTCGGAGTGCGGGTCTTCGACCCCACCTGGTGGGAGCACGACGACGACGCGCTGATCGCCCTGCTCGGCGCGCGGGCGGCAGGCCTCGGGCCGGGGGCCGAGCAGGCCGAGGTGCTGGCCTGGCGCGAATTTCTCGCCGAGGGCGGCCACATCGCCTTCCACGAGCCCAGCCCGGCCCTGCTGGTGCGCATCCTCGACCGGGGTCGCCCCATCATCTGCGGGCTCAACGCCACCTGGCTCTACCGGGAGGCCCGCACCCAGCCCGACACGAACCGCGAGGACGCCGTGCACGGCCAGTCCACGGGCCACTTCGTCACGGTCGTCGGCCACACCGGCGGCGGCCTCCACATGCACATCGCCGATCCCAGCGAAGACGCCCCCTTCTCCGCGGGCGGCGCCCCCGGCGTGCCGGCCGAGCGCGGCCGCTACCCCCTGCCCACCGATCGCCTCATCCACGCCATCCTCCTCGGCGACGGCACCCACGACGCCGTGCTGCTCGAGGTGTGGCCCTCGCCGCCGGCCCACCGGCGCTCCCGGATCCAGCCATGAGCACCCGTCCCCTCCGTCCCGCGGCGCTGCCCGTGGTCGTGCTCGACGACCCCGGGTCCTGGCCCACCGACACCGCCGTCCGCCGCACCGCCCCGGCCGACTCCTCGCCGGCACGGCCGCGCTCGCCCCGGGCACCCCGGTGGTCAACCTCTGCGCCGAGGGGGGCTACCTGTCGACCTCTTGGTACGTCTCGCTGCTCGCCGAGGCCCGGGGGGGCCGCCCCGTGCCCGAGGCCGCCCTGCTCCAGCAGGCCCACGACCGGGCCAGCCGCGACCGGGCCCTCCGCGAAGAGGGCATCGACGTGGTCGACCCGGCCGAGCTCGGCGCCCGGGCCCGCATGCTGGCCGCCCAGGACGGCACGGCGCTGCTGGCGGGGCCCCTTGTGGTCGACAAGCCCGACGCCCCCGCCCCCCGGACCGCCCGCCCCGAGGAGCGCTTCGTCTTCCACAGCCTCGCCGGCCAGCCCTGGCCCGCCGCCGGGCCCCGGGGGCTGCCCAGCCTCGGCCGCCTCGCCCGCCGCATCTTCGCCGCCTGGCCCCTGCCCCTCTGCGCGGTCGAGCTGCTGCGGGACGGCGGGCGCTGGCGGCTGCTCGACCTGCGTCCCCTGCCCTTCGCGGCCCTCGACGCCGACCAGCGGGCCGCCTTCGCGGAGGCCGTGGCCGCCCTCGGCGCCCGGGTGCCGGCCCCGGCCTCGACCCAGCCCAGCCTCGCCGTGCTCTGGGACGGCACCGATCCCTCCTGCGCCTCGTCCGCCGAGACCATCGACCGCCTCGGCCGGGTGGCCCGCAAGCGCGGCCTGCGGGTCGAGCGCATCGGCACCGACGACCTCGAGCGCCTGGGCCAGCACGACGCCCTGTGGATCCGCGTGCTCACCGGGGTCGACCAACCCGCCTGGCGCTTCGCCACCCGGGCCGAGGCCCTGGGCATGCCCGTGATCGACCACCCCACGGCCATCGTGCGCTGCTCGAACAAGGTCTTCGTGCACGAGCTGCTCGACCGGGCCGGCGTGGCCACCCCGCCGACGGTGATCTTCGGCAGCGAGGCAAGCTGGGAGGGCCTGCACGGGGCCCTCGGCGCGCCCGTCGTGGTCAAGGTGCCCGACGGCTCCTTCTCCACGGGCGTCTTCAAGCTCGCCGACGCCGCAGACTTCGCCGCCCGGGTGCCCGCCCTGCTGGAGCGCAGCCCGCTGCTCGTGGCCCAGGCCTGGCTGCCGACGGCCTTCGACTGGCGCATCGGCGTGCTCGACGGGCGGGTGCTCTACGCCGCCCGCTACCACATGGTCTCGGGCCACTGGCAGATCCGCGCGCTGCAGGGCAAGTCCGTGCGCTTTGGCCGGGTCGAGGCCGTGCCCCGGGAGGCCGCGCCGGCGGCGGTCAAGCGCCTCGCCGTGGCCGCGGCCCGCCTCATGGGCGACGGGCTCTTCGGCGTCGACCTCAAGGAGACGGCCAGCGGCCCCGTGGTCATCGAGGTCAACGACAACCCCAACCTCGACCTGGGCTACGAGGACGCCGCCGACGGCGACCAGGTCTACGAGGCCCTGGTGGACTGGTTCCTCGCCCGGCTGGGCCCCGAGTCCGCCGCCCGGAGCCGCCCGGCCCCCGCTCGCCAGCCCGTCCGCCGGGACGCCCCCCTCGAGGCCCTGCGGCGACCCATCGGCCGCGCCCTGCCCGCCCCCCGCCGTCCCTACGCGGCCTACGAGGTCACGGGCCTCGAGCTCGAGTACCCCGTCGTCGACCGCGACCTCAACGTGCTGCCCGTCGTGGCCGAGGTGCTCGCCGCCCTGGCCGGTCGGCCCACCAGCGACGTCGCCCTCGGGCGGGTGGGGCTCAGCAACGAGCTGGTCGACCACGTGCTCGAGCTCAAGAACGAGGTGCCCCACCGCAGCCTCGCCCGGGCCGAAGACGACCTCGTGGAGGGCATCCGGCGTGTCGGCCTGCTGCTCGACACCCGCTTTCGGGCGCGGCTGCTGCCCGGCGGCATGCACCCCTGGCTCGACCCCCGCCGCACCTCCCGCTGGCAGCGCTCGAACCGGCGCATCTACGACACCTACGCGCGGCTCTTCGACCTCCAGACCCACGGCTGGGCCAACGTCCAGGCCGTGCACGTCAACCTGCCCTTCGGCAGCCCCGCCCAGGCCACCACCATGCTGAACGCGGCCCGGCTGCTGGTGCCCTACCTGCCCGCCCTCGCCGCCAGCTCGCCGCTGGTCGAGGGCGAGCTCACCGGGCGCATCGACAACCGGGTGGCCTGGCTGCTCGAGCACCAGGCGCGCATGCCCGAGAGCATGGACCGCCTCGTGCCGGCGCCCCTCGCGCGCTTCAGCGACTACCGCCGCGACGTGCTGGCCCCCATGTATGCCGCCGTGGACCGCATTCCCGGGGCCGAGGCCCTGCGCCACGAGTTCCTCAATGCCCGGGGGGCCGTGTTCAAGGCCAGCCGGGCCAGCATGGAGCTGCGCATCCTCGACGTGCAGGAGTGCGTGGCCATGGACGTGGCCATCGCCTGCTTCTCGCGGCGCGCCCTGCGCGACCTGGGCCACCGCCTCGACCGGGGCGCCCTGCCCGCGGCCCCCCAGGCCCTGCTCGAGGCCGACCTCGCCGCGGTCGCCCGGGACGGCAGCCGCGCCCGGGTCCACGCTCCCCACCTGCCCGGGCTGCCCCGGGACGCCGCCGGCCAGACCACGGCCCAGGCGGTGCTGGGCTGGCATCTCGAGCAGATCGACCACCGGGCGCCCGCCGATGCGCGTCGCTACCTGGACCTCGTCGCCCCCGTCGTGGCCGAAGGCAGCCTGTCTGAGCGGATCATCGCGGCCCTCTCCCCCCACGTCGACGACGACGAGGCCTTCACCGAGGCCGCCCGGCGGATCTGGATCGAGCTCGCGGACTGCCTGCTCGACAACCGGCCGTGGGCGGGCCGGACGGCCCCCCCGTGAGCCCCCCTGCCGCCGCCCTCGCCCGGGGCCGGCTGGTGCTGACGGCCGAGCACGCGAGCGCCGCGGTGCCGCCGGGGGTCTGGCTCGGGCTGCCCGCCGCCGCACTCTCGGGCCACCGGGCCTGGGACCCGGGCCCGGCCGCCCTCGCCCGCCAGCTCGCCGCCGCCACCGGGGCGCCCCTCTTCCTCGGGCGCCTGAGCCGGCTGGTGGTCGACCTCAACCGCCGGGCGACCGATCCGGCGGCCGTGCCCCGGGTCTCCTTCGGGCTGCCCGTGCCCGGCAACCAGGCCCTCGGTGCCGCCGACCGGGCCGCCCGTCTCGCCCGCTGGCACCGGCCCTGGCGCCAGGCGGTCGCCCAGGCGGTGGCCGACCGTGCGGCGCCCGGTGCCCCCTGCCTCCACCTCGCCGTCCACAGCTTCAGCCCCGCCCTCGACCCGGTGGGCCGCGACTTCGACCTGGGGCTGCTCTTCGATCCCGACCGGCCCCTCGAGGGCGCCTGGGTGGACCAGCTCGGCGCCGCCCTCGCGGCCGCGGGCCTCCGGGTGCGCCACAACGCCCCCTACCTGGGCACAGACGAGGGCCTGCCCACCTGGCTGCGCGCCCGCCACCCCGACCCCACCTACGCGGGCATCGAGCTCGAGGTCTCCCAGGGCCTCGCCCCTGCCGGCTGGGCCCGGGTGGCCGCGACGCTCGGGACGGCGCTCGGCGGCCCCTCCCACCGGGCGGGGTGAGCGCGGCCGCGGGCCCCAAGCCAGCAGCGCCGGCCGCGACGCCACCGGCTCAGGGCACGACGGGCACACAGTCCGCCGCACCGGTGCCGGCCTTGCCCGGGCCCCGCGGTGGCAGCGCCGTCCGCATCGGCCGCCCCCGGCAACGCCCCGGAGGGCAGGCGCATCCGGGCCTGGACCTCCGCCTTCGAGACCCCGCCGGTGCTGCGCGCGGGGCTTGTGGCGGGCGCGCGGGTGCCGTCCTCCGCGAGGACCGACGCGCTGAGACACCAGGACCACGTCCCTCCCGCCGTGGGCTCTCCTTGGGTGGCGTCGTCGCAACCGGTGCACCGCTGCGGCCGGGCGGGTGCGGGCTGCGGGGGCGAGGGGCAGGGCCGCGGACCTCGTGCCCCCGCGGGGATGCGCAGGGTGCGGCCGTCTTGGAGCGCGCAGGGCTTGCCACAGAGCGTGCGGGTGTGCCACCGTCTGTTCCAGTCCCTGGGCGCGACGCCGGCCAGGCTCGGAGGACCGATGCCGTCTGCTGTCTGCACCCGTGCGTGTGGTCTCGGTGTGCTGCTCCTGCTGCTCCACGGCTGTGTGGAGGAGAAGTGGCGAAAGGACCGCGGCATCGTCTGCGTGTCTGTGGCGGGGTCCGCGTCGAACTACCGGCTGGCGGTCAAGGCGGAGGGCCCGAACTGCACCGGCGATCACGAAGGCGCGGAGATCGAGTGCGAGGTGAAGGTGTCGGGCGCCGAGGCGAAGGTCAGCACACGCTTCCGGGACGGCGAAGACCCCGACGACGGCTGCTTTGGGCGCGTGCGGGCCACCTGTGGAGCGTCCATACCGGAGGGGGTGGCCACGGTCTCCTTCCGGGGCGGGCAGGCGGAGATCGCGGTGCCGGGTGGCGCCGAGGTGTGTCTCCCCGAGGGCGCCGATGGGACGGACTCTGGGTGGTAGCCCGGGCCTCCGCATCCCCAGCCCCGTCCCTACTGGTGCACCACCTCGAGCTTGTGGCCGTCGGGATCCCGCAGAAAGGCCGCCCAGTAGGTGGGGCTGTAGCGCGCCCGCAGGCCCGGTGGCCCCACACAGCGGCCGCCGTGGGCGAGCCCGCCGGCGTGGGCCGCCGCCACCCCGTCCCGGCTCGGCGCCGCCAGGGCGAGGTGGACGCCCGGGCCGGCGGCGAGCGGCGGACCCTCGGCCTGCACGAAGAGCGCGAGCCGGTCAGGGCCGCCGGGAGCACCGTAGCCGAGGCCGTTCTCGATGGTCCAGACCCGCACGAAGCCGAGCGGTGCGAGGAGCGCATCGTAGAAGGCGGCGCTGCGGTCTCGGTCGCGGATGCCGAGGGAGAGGTGGCTGAGCATGGGGCACCGGGGCGGAGAGGGGGAAGACGGGAGACCCGCGCGAGAGGCGGGCTCAGCGGAGCCACAGGGCACAGCGGGCGGCGGTGGCGCGGGCGGCGGCCTCCGCCAGGGTGTCGCGCGCATCGCGCCCGGCGGGGTCGGGGGCGAGGGAGGCCAGCGCGGCGCCCAGCCGCTCGACCTCGGACTGGAGGGCGGCGAGGCCGGCCACGGTGAGCCCGCCCGGCCCCACCAGCACCCCCGCGAGCGGACGGGGCAGGAACACGGCATCGTCGAGGGCGACGCCCTGGAGCACGGGCCAGGGCCCGGGGGCGCGGTCGAGGGCATCGGCCAGGGGCACGGCGCGGCGCTTGTAGGACCAGGCCTGGGGCGGCACGACCGGCTCGGTGTGGCGGGGATGCCCGTGGGCCAGGAGCACCTGGTCGAGCTCACGGCGCCAGGCCGCAGCGGTGGCGTCGCCCGGGTCGGCGCCGAAGACGAGATCGAGGCTCATGGCCGGAGCATGCCACGCGACGCCTTGCAACGCCCCGTCTCGGGCGCCGCCCGCCCCGGTCCCCCAGACCCGCCCCCGCCGCCGCTATCCTCGGCCCCCGCACCGGAGGCCCCATGCCGCGGCCCGCTCTTGTCCTGCTGCTCGGCCTCGTGGCCTGTGGACCCGCCGCCGCCCCGAAGACCGCGGACGCCCCCACTGACACCGCGCCGGCCACCGACCCGGGCCCCGACCCGGCCACCGACACCGCGCCGGCCGACGACACCGCCGCCACCGGCGCGCCCGACGTGCGCATCACCGAGCTCATGTACCACCCCGTGGGCACGGCCGGCCCCCGCGACCTCCACGAGTTCGTCGAGCTCCACAACGCGGGCACCGCCCCCGCCGCGCTCGACGGCTGGGCCCTCGACAAGGGCATCGCCCACCGCTTCGCCCCCCGCAGCCTCGCCCCGGGCGAGACCCTCGTGGTGGCGGTCGATCGCAGCGCCCTGCTGGCGGCCTACCCCGCGCTCGATGCCGCCCAGGTCGTGGGCGACGCCACCGGCACCCTCTCGAACGGCGGCGAGCGGCTGCGGCTGGTCGACGCGGCCGGCAACACCGTCGACGAGCTGACCTACGACGACGCCGCCCCCTGGCCGGTGGGGGCCGACGCCCTGGGCGCCGGCGAAGACTGGCTGCCCGCCGACGCCCTGCCGCTCTCCGCCCACCAGTTCAAGGGGCGCTCGCTCCAGCGGGTGAGCATGGCGGCCGCGACCGACCAGCCCGGCAACTGGGCCGCCTCACCCCTCGACGGCATGGACCCGGGCGCCGTCGACACGGTCACCGCCGCCGACGCCCTCGCCGTCGTCACGGCCATCGACTGGGGCGCGGCCGGCCCCCTGCCCCCCGAAACCCCCACCACGGTCACGGTCACCACGAGCGCCCCCGTCACCGGCGCCCGCCTCGAGTGGTTCGCCGACGACCTGTCCCGCAGCGACGAGGCCACCGCCACCGTCGCCTTCTCCGCCAGCGCCCCCACCACCCTCGTCGCCAGCATTCCCGCCCAGCCCGAGGGGACCATCCTGCGGATGCGGGTTCTCGGCGACCCCGGCACGGGCGGGGAGGTGGTCAGCCCCCGGGACGGCGACCCCTTCGCGTGGCACGGCCGCTTCGTCGGCGCGCCCATCGCGGGCACGACGCGCCCCTACCGGCTCCACATCGACCCCGACCAGTGGACCGCGCTCTGGGACATGGCGGCGGCGGGCCGGGTGGTCGGCTGCGACCCCAGCCCCGGCTGGGAGGCCCGGGTGCCCGCCGTCTTCGTCCACGAGGGCGCCGTCTACGACGTGCGGGTGCGCCACCAGGGCAGCCGCTGGAACCGCACCAACGGCCTCGACATGGCGAGCTGGACGGCCCCCGGCCCCGCCCGTCCCGCCCCGCTCAAGGCCCTGTCGTGGAGCATCAAGTTCCCGCGCTACGCCCCCCTCGCGGGGCGCAAGCGCCTGTCGCTCAACAAGCTCACCCAGTCCTGCCCGGGCACCACCACGGTCGTGGGCTTCCAGCTCTTCGCGGCCGCGGGCCTGCCGACCCCCGAGACCCGCTACGTGCGGCTCTTCGTGAACGGCGCGTACTACCACCACATGCTCGAGGTCGAGAGCCCGGGCGAGGAGATGCTGGAGCGCTGGCTCGCCGACACCGGGGCCACCGACGAGCCGGGGGTGCCCCACCTCTTCAAGTCGGGCGGCTGCAACTGCGACGAGGGCCCCTACGGCTGGGGGGACGAGCGCCCCCTCGCGGCCGCCTGCGGCTGGTCGGCCGCCGAGCGCTACGCCGCCACCTACGAGCGCAAGACCAACGACTGGGACGACCACGCCGCGCTGCAGGCCCTCATCGAGGGCCTCGACGCCGCCCGGGCCGGCCCGGATGACGAGCTCCGCGCCTTTCTCGACGCCCACTTCGACGTCGACGCGCTGCTCTCCTACATGGCCGTGATGAACTGGGGGGTGCCCTTCGACGACATGTTCCAGAACCACTACCTGGTCCAGCGGCGCAGCGACGGGCGCTGGCTCATGGCCCCCTGGGACCTCGACCTCGACTTCGGTGGCTGGAAGGGGGCCCACGCCTCGATCTACATCGGCGAGGAGGGCGATCCCGACAACCGCTCCGGCTGGTGGAACCGCATCAAGGACGCCGTGTTCCGGGTCCACCGCGACACCTATGACGCGCGCCTCGCCGAGCTGAACGAGACGCTGCTCCACCCCGACCGGGTCGTGCCCCTGGTCGACGCCAACGCCGCCTCCTGGGACCTCGCCGAGGTCGCGGCCTCCCCGGCCGGTGCCGCCTGCGACTTCGCCGCCGGGGCCGACCAGTTCCGAGACTTCGCCCGCACGCGCCACACCGTGGTGGCGGCGGCCCTCGCCGGCGACTGAGCCCCGCGCCCCGGCCCCCGCTCAGCAGCCCTCGCCCAGGAAGGCCTCGACCAGCTCCAGGGCCGCGGCCGCACGGGCGCGCTCGTCGCCGGGCGGCAGCGCAGGCACGAGGGCTGCCAGTCCCGCCTGCCAGCCGCGGACGACGCGCTTGTGGGGCCAGTGCAGGGAGGCCCCCGCCGCGGGGCCCCCACCGTCGCCGCCGTCGACCAGCCCAGCGGGGGGCACGGAGGTCAGGACGGCGAGGCGCGCGCTCGCGTCTTCGATGCGCCCGAGCACGTCGGGGGGGTAGCTGCGCACGATGTCGGGCACGCGGGCCACCAGCGCGGCGGTGCGCGAGACGGGATCGGCGTCGAGGCGCAGGGCATGGGCGGAGGGCAGCACGAAGGCATCGAGCTGGTCGAGGTGGTCGGCCACCGCCGGACGCGGCAGCTCGCCGCCCGTGATGCGGTCGACGAGGGCCTCGTGGAGGATGAGCCCGTCTTGGAGGGCACCGAGCTCGGCCCGCTGGGCGGGCGAGAGTCCGGCGCCCTCGAGGGGGGCGAGGCTCTGCCGCAGGGCCAGGGGCAGCTGGGCCGCCGCCCGGTTGTAGGGGCAGCTCACGAGCAGGGTGTGGGCCGCCTCCCGGGCCGCCCACCGGTCGTCGGCCGACCAGCCGTCGACCACCGTGTGGAGGGCCCGCAGCTGGTCCCGGGCGTCGGCCACGGTCGCCGCTGGCGAGGTCTCGGCGCCGGGCTCCGCATGGGCATCGGCCCCCTCCGGGGCGACCTCGGCGCGACCGGAGGCGGGGGCCACGGCACAGCCCGCCAGCGGGGCGAGCACCACCCCCAGCACCACCAGCGCGACACGGGAAGAACAGGGCAGCAGGGCACGGGTCATGGGAGCACCTCGACAGGCATGAGCAGGGGGGGCACCGCGCCGGCCACCTGGCAGTCGGCGGGCGGGGACGGCGGGGCCAGGGCCCGGGCGACGAAGAGCAGGGCCACAGCAGGCACCAGCCCCAACGCGAGCGCGGCCAGGCGCCGGTCGGGACGGGGACCGCCCGCGAGCACCCGCCGGACCCGCCGGGCCACGGGCGCACCGGCGACCGACAGCCCCAGAGAGGGCGCCCCCGCCGCCACCCCGAGCAGCAGCCGGGCATAGGCAGCCGGGCGCACACCCCGCGCCAAGATGGCGTCGTCCACGGCATCTTCGGCATGTTCGGCCAGCCTGCGACGGGCCCACCAGGCGAGCGGCTGGAACCAGAAGAGCCCGCAGACGGCCCAGCCGAGGGCGTGCACCAGCCAGTCCCGGCGGTCGATGTGGGCCTGCTCGTGGGCCAGGGCGAGGGCCCGGTCGGCCGGCGCCCAGTCCGCGGCGGCCCGGGGCAGCAGCACCACCGGCCGCCAGGCGCCCCAGGTCAGCGGCGCGGCCACGTCGGCGAGGCGCACGGGGGCGCCGCCGGGGGTGGTGCCGAAGGGCCGGCCTGCCCGGGTCAGCCGCGCGAGCTCGACCAGCCCGGCCAGGGGCACGGCGAGGGCCACCACGACGCCCAGGGCCCAGGCCCCCACCACCAGCCCGGCGTGGGGCACCAGCGGCCCCGGCTGGACCGCAGCCTGGAGCCCGAGCACCGGCACCAGCCCGAGGGCCAGCGACCACACGGCATGCTGGCCCCCGGCGCCCAGGCGGGGACGGGCGCAGAGCCCGCCGAGCGCCAGGGGCAGCACCGAGCGCCAGGCCGCCCCCGCCACGACCGCCGCCGCGAGCTCCAGCGTCGCCGGCGCGCTCACGAGCCCGCCGCCTCGGCCCGGGCGATGGCCGCCTTGAGCTCGGCCAGCTCATCGGCCTCGAGGCCCTCGAGCTCGACCAGCGCGACGGCCGTCTTGGCCGCGGAGCCCCCGAAGAAGGACGCAACCACCCGCCGCAGCGCCGAGGTCCGCGCGGCGCCCACGGGCGCGGCCGGCCGGTAGACATAGGCCCGCCCGTCCCGGCGGTGGCGGGCATGGCCCTTCGACGCCAGCGTGTTCAGGGCGGCCCGCACGGCCGAGTAGCTCGGCGGCGCCGCCATCTCGTCGCGCACGGCACCGACCGTGGCCTCGCCGAGGCGGTAGAGGATGTCCATCAGCTCGCGCTCTCGGCGGCTGAGCACAGGGGGGGCGGGCGGCGGCGGGATCTCAGACATGCTGGAAAAATAGCACTTCCGCCAGCGCCCGCCACTGGAATCTGCAGGTTTTCCAGCACTTTGCTTGGAGCCCCGCGGGGACCGTCCGCGCCGGGCTCCGCCTCCCCGTCGCGCCGGGGGGACGCGCGCCCGCACCGCCAGAGAGGACCGCCCCGCGGGCTCGTCGGTGACCGGTGCGGTCCGTGTGTAGGGGGCCGGGCCACGGCTGTGCGTGCGCTCCGTGCGCCCGGGCCTCCGTGGGCGGGGGCACGGGCCGCCCATGCCGACGCCCGCGGAACGGGGGACCACCAGGGCGGCGCCGGACGCCAGCGCTGCTGCCACGGGGACCGCACCCTGCGCGCGCCCCATCCCGGGGTGCGGGCGGGCGTTCCCGATGCCGAGCGTGCTGCACATGTCAGCGGGCCATCGCCATCATCATCAGCGCACCACGGCCCACCGCGCCTCCGCACCCGCCTGGCTCCAGCGCTCCTCCCGCCACTCGAGCAGGCTCCAGCCCCCGCGCATGTGGGCGCGCTGCAGGGCGATGGCCGGGTCGGCGGCGGTGGCCTCGGGCAGCCAGAGCACGGCCACGGGGGCGCCGTCGGCGGCGAGGAGGGGGCCCAGCACGGTGTCGGCCTCGGTGAAGACGGCGTCGCCGTCGACATCTTCGATGAGGAAGGGATGGCGCAGCAGGCCCTCGGTGCCGGCGGCAGAGAGCAAGGGGAAGGGCGCGGCCGCGGGCAGGGCGGCGGTCTCGGCGGGG
>CAXQUZ010000777.1:0-15868 GCA_964226865.1 Myxococcota bacterium
CCCTCGCCGTGGGTGCTCCAGTCCGGGGCGACGAGGGCGGCGAAGAGGGGCGCCGCCTGGGGGCTGGGCAGGCCCTGGGCCTCGAGCCGGGCGATGCTCGGGTGGGGGCCCGGTCCTGTGGGGCCGCGGCCGGGCTGGTGGCGGTGGGTCCAGCGCACGGTGTGGGTCACGAGCGAGACCCACTCCTGGCGCAGCCCCGCCTGCTGGAGCTGGCGCCGGGCCGCGGGGGCGCGGTCGCAGATGAGCAGCCAGGCGGCGATCAGCGCGGGGGGCAGGGCCGGCAGCGGCGGCGGCACCAGGGGGCCCGTGCCCGTGCTCAGCAGCACCATCAGCCGATCGACCACCCGGCGCACGACCCGGGGGTTGCCGTGGCCGCCCCGGTGGCACTGGCCGGCCAGGGCCAGCGCGAGGTCGTGGGGGTCGGTGCCCAGCCGGTCGGCCGCCAGCGCGGCGAGGGGGGCCGTGCGGGTGTCGAGCAGGACCGGCCGGTCGAGCAGCCCGCGCACCAGGGCCACGAGGTCGGGCGCCGCGAGCCCCCGCAGCGAGACCCGCAGGTCGTACATCTTGTCGAGGTAGCGGTCGACGTCGAAGCCGTCGCTCCGGTAGTGGGCGCGCACGGCCTCCCGGGCGAGGGTGGGGTCGATGGCGACGACGAAGGTGGCGGGGGCGCCGGCGCTGAGCAGGAAGCGCACGGCCTGGAGCAGGGCCACCTGGCGGTCGGGGAGGCAGCGATCGAGGTCGTCGATGCAGATGAGCAGCCGGGCGCCGTGCTCCCGCTCGTCGGGGGGCAGGGCGGCGGCCACCAGCGCCGCGAAGCGTCCGGCCATGGCTGCCACCGGGTCGAGGTCCGGCGCGCCCGCAGTGTGCTCGGGCGGCGACATCATCGCCTCGACCAGGGCGTCGACCGGCTCGGCCAGCGCCGAGAGCAGGGCGCCCCCGACGGGCACGGCCTGGGCGGCGCTCTTCATGCCGAAGGCCACGCCGGCCCGGACGATGGTGCTGGCCACCTGGCGCAGGTCGGCGGCGGGCATGCCCTGCCGGGCGGCCCGGCGGCCGAGCTCGGTGACCAGCGGGGTGAGCAGATCGGCCGTGCCGTAGCCCCAGGGGTTGAGCCAGACGGCCTCCCGGGCGAGGCCCCGGGGGCGCTGGTCGGGGTCTGGGGCGTGGGTGGCCGCCGCGAGCCGGGCCAGCAGATCCGTCTTCCCGCGGCCCCAAGAGCCCTCGATGGCGACCACCGCGCCTGGGGGCAGCCGGGTGATGGCCGTCGCGAGCGAGCGGGCGAGGGCGTCGTGGCCGAGGGCATCGGCGGGCAGCGAGACCCGGCCCTGGCCGAGCTGGGAGAAGAAGTCCTGGGAGAGGAAGTCGACGCTCGACAGGGCACACCTCCGGCGCGGCAGCCTACCGCGGCCGGGGGCGCCGGGGGCCGGGCGCTCCCGGGAGGGGACGGCGCCCGCCGCCGCGGCCCTCGGTTAGGCTGGCGGGTGGGGACGGTGCCACGGCGGCGCCGGCCCTGCGGCGGGCGGCCGACGGGCGGGGCGAGGAGGCGAGCATGGAGTGGTCGGGAGTGCCGGGTGTGGCCCACGTCGAGCGCATCGCGGGGCCGGCCTGTCCGCCGGACCACCCGGCGCGGCTGCTGGTCGAGGTGCCCCACGGCGCCGACCGCCTCGCCCACTACCACGCCACCCGGGAGGGGCTGCGCGGTGCCCTGCCCGACCAGCTCTCCCACTTCTTCCTGGCCAACACCGACGTCGGCGCCTGGGAGCTCGGCCACGCCGCGGCCCTGTCCTTTCTGGCGGCCCAGCCCCGGGAGGCGGTCGTGCTCGTGCGCTGCCTCGTCCCGCGCACCTTCATCGACTGCAACCGCAACCTCGAGGCCGACGGGGCCGCGGGGCTCACGGCCGGGCTGCCCGTCTACATCGAAGACCCGGAGGACCGGGCCTGGCTGCGGGGCCTCCACGCCGCCTACGTCGACCTGACCGACCGGTTCTACGGCGACATGGACGACGCCGACGGCCTCGCCCTCGTCCCCCACACCTACGCCCCGCGCTCGGTGGGCATCGCGACGGTGGGCCACGACATCGTCGACCAGCTCCACGCCGCCTGGGCGCCCGGCGTGGCCGAGACCTGGCCCCTGCGGCCCGAGGTCGACCTCATCACCCGCGACGCCGAGGGCCAGCGCCTCTGCCCCCGGGGCATGGTGGGCGCGCTCCAGGGCGGCCTCGCGCGCATGGGCATCACCGCCGCCGAGTGTGGCACCTACTGGCTCCACCCGGCCTCCCGGGCGGCCACCCTCTCGGCCCGCCATCCCGGGCGGCTGATCTGTCTCGAGGCCCGCCGCGACCTCGTCATGCAGGACTGGGAGCCCTTCGCCCCGACGGCCCCCGACACGGGGCGGGTGGCGGCCATGGGGGCGGTGCTCGGCGCGGTGCTGGCCCAGGCCCTGCCCGTGGGCTGAGGGCCCCGGGGCGCCGCCTCAGCGGAAGGCGCTGCCGATGGCCTTGAAGGTCGTGGCGGCCCGCTTGCCCACCTGGGCGCACTCCTTGGGCACGCTGGCCGTCAGCTTGATGTTCTTCTTCACGGCCTTGAGCATCGCCGGCAGCTCCTTCATGCCCATGCCCTTGGCCTTGAGGGTGTTGGGCAGGGTGCCCGGGATGGTCTTGGCCTGGGCGATGACGGCCTGGGCCTGCTTGGGCACGGCGGCCAGCTTCTGGGTCGCGTTGCCGAGGGCCCGGACCAGCCCGTTGACGGCGCCCACGGCCTTGGTGGCCTTGGGGCTGGCGCCGGGCTTCGTGCTGAGGCGGGGCTTGCCGCCGCTCATCTCGAGCTTGATGGCGCCCTTGGCCTCGGTCTTGAGCGCGGCGAGGCTCTCTTCGATGGAGCTGCCCTCGTCGACCCCGAGCGCCGCCCGCAGGTTGGCGTCGGCCGCCGTGATGTCGTCCTGGGCGCCGCGCACCGTGTCGAGCAGCCCCTGGACCTGGGCGAAGACGGCGTCGACGTCCGAGAGGCCCGTGGGCACGATGTTGTCGCGCTCCCCGGCGGCGCTGGCCGCACCGGAGGCCGCCCCCGCCGGGGCGCTGCTGCCGGGGGCGCCGCTCTGGGCCGAGGCCCCGAGCACGGCCTGGGCGCCCTTGTCGATGCGCCCGGCCTCGACCAGGGCCGCGACGATGCGGTCGGGCTTGCGGCTGTCGAGGGGGCCCAGCTCGAGGGGGATCAGGTCGACCCGGCGCAGCGAGGTGTTGGCCCGGCCGCTGCGGTCCAGCTCGCCCAGGCCGCGGGCGATGACCCGGCCCTCGTCGACCTGGGCGCGGGCGAGCAGGGCCTCGCGCACCACCTCGGCCCGGGCCTGGCTGAGGCTGAGGTTGGCGCCCTCGGTGCCGCTGGGGTCGGCATAGCCGATGACCACGAGCACCTGGCGCTTGTCGCCGGCCAGGGTGGCGGCGGCATCGTCCACCCGGGCCTCGTCGTCGGCGCTCGAGAGGGTGGCCTTGCCGTAGGAGAAGTAGACGGGCTCAAGGCTCGGCACCGGGTCGGGCGCGTCTCCGGCCGGGGCGGGCGGCACCTTCGGGGCGCAGGCGGTGGCGAGGGCGAGCAGCAGCGGCAGGCAGCGGTGGGTTGCGGTCACGGGGACGTCCCGGGCGAAAAAGGCCCCGGCACGTATCGCGGGAGAGGCGGCCCGCAGCCCGGATGTCACCGGCCTGGCGCCGGTGGGCTCGGCGGCGGTCTAGAAGAACCAGCGCAGGTGGCCGGTGGCGTTGATGAGGTCGACGCCGATGCCCGGCACGACGCCGAGGGTGGGGCGGTATTCGATCACGAGATCGATCGGGGCCGGGACGAAGGCGAACTCGAGGCCGAGCACCCCCGAGACGGCGACGGCGGCGCTGTTGTCGTGGATGCCCACCCCGGCGCCGGCGCCGAAGTTCCAGGCGAGGTCGATGACCTCACCCGAGGCGATGGGCGGCCGCTCGATGAGGTAGTCGGCGTTCAGGCCGAGCCCGCCGCCCTCCCAGCCGCCGTAGGCCCCGACGACGCCCTGGACCGCCGTGCCCTTGGTGAGGAAGTGCTTCACGGAGATGCCGCCGCTGCGGGTGCCGCCGCCGAGGCCGAGGCCGGTCTTGCCCGCCGTGCGGTGGGAGGCGCCGGCCCAGGCCGCCGGGGAGGCGAGCGCGAGGGTGAGGGCGAGGACGGTGCGCAGGGGGGCGGTAAGGGCGGCTCCGGGGTGGGATGCGGGGCAGGGACGCCGGGGCGCCCCCGAGGGCTGGGCAACCTATTGTCTGGTCCGCGGCACTTTGGGTCCGGCGGCGCGCGAATGACATGGGCATGCAAGACGGACGCGGCAACCGGGGAATCCCCGACGGTGACAAGCGACCGGGCGGGCCGCGAGGTATTCGGGGCGCCCCCCTCTCCCGCGCCGAGGCGCCGCCGTGCCAGCCCCCTCCGCCGCCCCCGTGCCCGCTGCGACCGCCCTCGTGCGGCGCCTCCAGGCCGGTCTGGCCGGCGCGGGCCGCTTCGGCATCTTCGCCGGCGCCCTGGCCTGGCGGGCCCTGACCCCGCCCCGCTACCCCCGGGCGGCCATCGAGTACGCCGGCGTGACGACCTGGCGCTGCCTGCTGCCGGTCCTCGCCGTCACGCTCCCCTGCGGCATGGTCATCGCCCTCCAGGGCCTCCAGATCTTCGACCTCTACGGCGCCCAGCGGCTGCTCAGCTCGCTGGTGAGCGTGGCCGTGCTGCGCGAGCTCTCGCCGGTGATGGCCTGCGTGCTGGTGGCCGCCCAGGGGGGCTCGAGCTGTGCCGCCGAGCTGGGCTCGATGCGCATCAAAGAAGAGCTCGACGCCACCGAGGTCATGGGGGTCGACGCCCTGCGCTTCCATGTGTTGCCGCGGCTCGTCGGTCTGACCATCGCCTGCCCCATCCTCGGCACCTTCGGCGCCCTCGCCGGCCTCGCCGGGGGCTACATCACGGCCGTCGTGCTCAAGGGCGAGGCCTCGGGCGTCTACCTCCAGAACCTCTGGGCCCTGACCCAGCCCGCCGATCTCTGGGGCGGCATCTTCAAGACCCTCGTCTTCGGCTTCGCCATCGGCCTCGTCGCCACCCACCAGGGCTACAGCACCTCGGGCGGCGCCGCCGGGGTGGGCCGGGCGGTCAACGAGACCGTCGTGCGCAGCGTGCTCGTCTTCGTGGTGCTCAACTACCTGCTCACCAGCGCGCTCTTCAGCGGGGGGGCGGCATGAGCCGCGGCCTCGTCGGTGCGGTGCGCGACTACCTCGGCTTCGTCGCGGCCATCGGCCGATCGATCGGGCGCGAGGGCCTGAGCTGGCGCCTGTCGATCCAGGCCGCCTGGGACATCGGCGTCGAGAGCCTGCCCATCCTGCTCGTCATCGCGAGCTTCATCGGCTCGAACCTCTCGCTCCAGGGCCACGCCGCCTTCGCGCCCCTCGGGGCCCAGCGCATGCTCGGCATGTTCGTCTCGCTCGCCGGGGTGCGGGAGCTGGCGCCGATCATCGCCGGCTCCATGGTCGCCGCCAAGGCCGGCACCCAGATGGCCAGCCAGCTCGGCGTCATGCGCATCCAGGAACAGCTCGACGCCCTCGAGGTGATGGCGGTCGACCCCCTGGCCCACCTCGTCGCCCCCCGGCTGGCGGGCATCATGCTCGTGTTGCCGGCACTGGTCATCATCAGCACCTTCTCGATGATCGCCGCCGCCTACTTCGCCGCCGTCCACCAGCTCGGCCTCGGCGGCGCAGCCTTCCTCTCCTTCGCCGCCGACGGCGTCGCGCCCATGGACTTCGTCTACGGCGAGATCAAGGGCGCGGTCTTCGGGCTGGTCATCTGCACGGTGAGCTGCTGGTTCGGCTTCCACTGCGGCAACGGCCCCGAGGGGGTGGGCCGGGCGACCAACCAGGCCGTGGTCACCAGCGCCGTGGCCTGTGTGGTGCTCAACTACCTGCTCAGCGAGGTGATGTATGGCAGCTGAGACCCGCCGTCGGGCCCGGTCCGGGGGGCGCCCGTGCCCCTGACCATCCCCGTGCCCGAGGCCACCCCGCCCGACCCGGTCATCGAGGTCGAGGGCGTGTGGCGCAGCTTCGGCAACAACCCCGTGCTCCAAGACATCAGCGTGGCCATCCCGGCCCGGCGCACGACGGCCATCATCGGGCCCTCGGGAACGGGCAAGAGCGTCCTGCTCAAACACATTGTCGGCCTGTTGCGCCCCGACCGTGGCACCATCCGCATCTTCGGCGAAGACATCCACGCCATGTCGCGGCCCCAGCTCTACGCGACCCGCCGGCGCATGGGCATGCTCTTCCAGGCGGGCGCGCTCTTCGACTCGATGAGCGTGGGCGACAACATCGCCTTCCCGCTCGTCCAGCACATGCCCGAGCTCTCGCCGGCCCAGGTGCGGGCCAAGGTCGAAGAGAAGCTCGAGCTGGTCGAGCTCTCTGGCTACTTCGACCGGCCGACCTCGGCCCTCTCGGGCGGCCAGCGCAAGCGGGTGGGGCTGGCCCGGGCGATCATCATGGAGCCCGAGATCGTGCTCTTCGATGAGCCCAACAGCGGCCTCGACCCCATCACCAGCGACGCCATCGACCAGCTCATCCGCGACATGAAGGCGGCGCTGGGCATCACCTTCGTGGTCATCACCCACGACATCGTCGGCACGGTCGGGGTCGCCGACTACATCTGCGTGCTCCAGCGCGGCGGGGTGGCGGCCTGGGGCCCGACGGCCGAGGTGCTGCGCTCCGACGTGCCCATGGTGCGCGCCTTCCTCTCCCGAAATCTTGATCTGGACGGCATCCACGATGGCGTCCTGCCCCTTCCCCACGCCGCGGAGGCGGGCCCCGGCGCCCGCTGATCCGCACCCGAGGAGCCCATGCGCGGCCCTTCCAAGCACGAAGTCGGAGTCGGTGTCCTGGTGGTCGGCTCCCTGGGCCTGCTGGCCTGGATGTCGCTCCAGGTGGGCGCCCTGGACGGGTGGGGGGTCGAGACCCTCGCCGTGTCGGTCCGCCTCCCCGACGCCGCGGGCATCGAGGCGGGCGCCGTCGTCAAGGTCGCCGGCGTCGAGGTGGGCGCCGTCGAGCAGGTCGGGGTCGATCACGACGTCGCCGTGCTCGAGCTGTCGCTCATGGCCGACGCGGGCATCCGCGAGGACGCCGTGGCCCAGGTGCGGGCCCGGTCGCTGCTCGGCGAGAAGTACCTCGCCCTGATGCCGGCCTCGCGCGCGGCCCCCCTGGGGGCCGACGGGGGCGCCCTGTCGCGCTCGCTGCCCATCACCGAGCTCGACGAGCTGGTCAACGCCCTGGGCCCGATGGTCACGGGGCCGGGCGGCGAAGAGCTGGGCCAGGCCCTCGAGGTGCTCGGCGCGGCCATCAACAAGGACCCCGCCCGGGTCGATCGCATGCTCGCCGACGCCGAGACCGCGCTCCACAACACCGCCGTGGCGAGCGCCGGCCTCGAGCCCCTCGTCGCCGAGACCCGCCAGACCCTCGCCGGGGTGCGGGGGGCCGTCGCCGAGGCCCGCCCGGCCATCCGCCGCGCCGACACCCTGCTGCGCACGCTCGGCCCCACCGCCGAGAAGCTGCCGCCGACCGTCGACGAGGTGGCCGCCCTCGCCACCGACACCCGCGCCACCGTCGCCGAGCTGCGCGCCATCCTGGCCAAGCTCGACGGCAGCACGGACGACCTCGAGACCATCCTCGAGAACCTCAGCGCCTTCGACCGGGCCGAGCTGGTGCGGCTGATGCGGGACGAGGGCATGCGGGTGCGGCTGGGGGGCCGCCGCGACAAGGAGTGAGGGGCGCGCCGCTTGCCCGCCGGGGGCCTCCCGCGCCGGGCGCCCGGGGTTAGGGGCGCGGCCTGGTCCTGTCTCGGAGGGGTCCCGCCGTGTCTGCTCCCCGCTTCCCTCCCGCTTCCCGTCCCCGCGATCGGGTCTTCGGCATCGGCCTCCAGCACGCCTGCCAGATCGGCTTCCACCCCCACGAACAGACCATTCTCCAGCGGCTGCGCATCGACTTCGAGGCCGAGACCGACTGGCGCCGGGTGGCCCGTGCCGACGACGAGACCCTCGGGCTGGTCGACTATGCCGAGGTCGACCGGGCCGTGGGTGCCCTCGTGCGCGCGCGCTCCTGGCGGCTCATCGAGGCGGTGGCCGAGGCGGTGGCCGAGCTCATCTGCCGCGACTTCCCCGTGGCGGCGGTGAAGGTCCGGGTCACGAAGCACCCGGTCGACATGCCCGAGGTGGAGGGGGTCGCCGTCGAGTGCTGGCGCCAGCGCGAAGACTTCGGCCTCGCGCCCCTGCCCGGCTGAGCTCCCCGTCCGTCCCTCCGGGAGCCCCCGTGGAGCTGATCTCGAACACGGCCATCAGCCTGGACGGCCGCACCGGGCGCCACGGCGATCCGCGCTTCCGCCTCGGCTCGCGCCGCGACCTCGCCCGGATGCGCGCCCTGCGGGCCACCGTCGATGCCGTGCTGGTCGGCGGGGCCACCTTCCGCGCCTGGCCCCTGGCCTACACGGCCACCCCGTCCCGGCCCCTCGTCCAGGCGGTCCTGACCCGGCGGGGGCTCCTGGCCCAGGCGGGGGCATTCAAGCCCCACGATGACGTGGAGATGGTGGTTCTCGGTGGTTCGGCGCTCGACGCGGCGGCCCACGCGGCGGCGTTTTCGGCGACCGTCCACACGACGGCCGCGCCCTCCCTGGGCTGGGCCCTCGACCGGCTCGCGGCTGCGGGCTGCCGGCGGGTGCTGCTCGAGGGCGGGGGCCAGCTCATCCACCGGGCCCTGGCCGAGGACCGTCTCGACCGGCTCCACCTCACCCTCTGCCCCGTGGTGCTGGGGGACGCGGGGCCGGGGCTCGCGACCGGCGGGCTGCTCGGGGCGGCCGGGCGGCGGCTCGCCCTGGAGGACTGCGCCCGGGACGGGGACGAGGTGATCCTCTGCTACCGGCGTCGGTGCGCGCGCGCAGGTTGAGGCCGGATGGTCCTGGGCAGGGCGGGGCGACCCGGGCAAGACGGAGATCGTGCCCTGGGAGTCCCGATGCTGTCTTCGTCCGCGCTCGCCCTCGCGCTCGCCACCCTCGGCGGGGCCCTCGCCGCCCCCGCCTCGGTCGACCTCGACGACCCCCAGGCCTGCGCGGCCTGCCACGGCACCGTCCACGCCGAGTGGACCGAGAGCATGCACAGCCGCGCCCACGCCGACAACGACCCCATCTTTGCGGCCATGCGCGCGCTGCGCATGGAGAAGCAGGGCGCGGCGGTCGGCGACAAGTGCAACCAGTGCCACACCCCCCGGAGCACGGCCGCTCCGGACGCCCCCGCCGGCAAGGTCGGGGTCTCCTGTGCCACCTGCCACACCACGGTCGCCGTCGACCCGGCGAAGAAGGGGGCCGCGGCGCTCCAGGCCGGAGAGGCGGGGGTGCTCTACGGGCCCCATGATCTTGCGGCCGGGGCCAGTCCCGTGCACGGCACCGCCGCCGCCCCGGCGACCATGACCGACGGCAGCGGGCTCTGCCTCGCCTGCCACGGGGCCATGGCCAACCCGGCGGGGGCCCCCACCTGCACCACCGGCCCCGAGCTGGCCGAGGCGGGCGACCCCGCGGCCACCTGCACCGGCTGCCACATGCCCCGGGTCGACGGGCCGGCCGGCGCGGTCGGTGGCCGTGCGGACCACGCCAGCCACGCCTTTCTCGGGCCCCACCGCGCCTGGCTCCAGGACGATCCCGCCGTGCTCCAGGCCGGGGTGGGCATGACCGCGCGCCTCGACGGCGAGGCCCTCGTGGTCACCCTCGCCAACCAGAGCGGCCACGCCTTCCCGAGCGGCTTTCCCGGGCGCACGGTCGTGGTCAAGGCCGTCGCCCGGGACGCGGCGGGGGCCGTGGTCTGGCAGGCCTGGACCGACAACCCGATGAAGGAGGCGCCCGACGCAGTGCTCAACAAGGTCTACGTCGACGCCGCGGGCCAGCCCATCTTGCCGCCCTTCGCCGAGAAGCTCGCCCGCGACAGCCGCCTCACCCCCGGCGAGACCCGCACGCTGCGCTTCGCGGGGCTGCCGGCGACCGCGCAGCAGGTCGAGGTCGACCTGCTCTACTTCCTCCTCCCCGGCCCGGCGGCCCAGGCCCTCGGGCTGGTGGGCACCCCCGAGGCGGCGCCCAGGCGCATCCACCACCAGACCCTCACCCGCTGAGGGCGGCGGCGGGCTGTCAGCGGCTGTCGGCCCCGGGGCGCGGCCCGACACGGTACAAGGGCCGCATGGTCTCCCCTCTGCGAGCTCGCTGGCGCCCGCGGCGCACCGCTGCCGTCCTGCTGGCGGTGGGGGCGCTGTGGTCCGGTGCGGCGGCCGCCACCCCCGCGGCCGCCCACGAGCGGGCCCGGCTGGAGCGCCACGTCGCCGAGGCCGCCGCGGTCGGGCGGGCCCTCGGGCGGGTCCAGAACGACTGGGCGGGCCGGGTGCTGCTGGCGGCGGCGCCGGCGGACTGTCGCGAGCCGCTGGCGGCGGACCGGGCGGCCCGGGCGCGGCTCTTCGGCCAGGACTGGCGCCGGCGGCTCGATGAGCTCGCCGCCGAGCTGGACGGGGTGCGCCGGGACTGGGGCGGGCCTGGCCTCGACGCCCTCGCCGCCGACCTCGACCGGCAGCGGGCGGCCTACCTCGCCAGCGCCCGGTGGCAGGCCCGGCTGGTCGAGCCCTGGGCCCGGGACTGCACGCTCGGGGTGCTGCCCGGACCCGGGCCGGCCGAGCCCGGCGGCCCCCTGGCGACCCACGAGCCCGTCGCCATCATCGGGCTCGGCGGCATGATCTGCCCGGCCATGACCCCGGCCAGCGGGGCGGTGGTGGTGGTGGACGGGCCCGCCTGCGCCGACACGGTCGACGGCTGTGACTGCCAGCCCCACCCGGTGCTGCCCGGCGGGGCGCTGGCACCATGAGGCGGGGAATTGCTGGGATTGTCGTGTTTGTGGTGGTTCTCGTGGCTGTCTGTGGGGCCGCCTGGGCCGCCCTGCTGCCCGCGATGGACGCCGCCCTGGCCCCCCTCGAGGGCTACCGGCCGGCGACCATGGTCGACGTCGAGGACCACGCCGGCCACCGCATCGACCGATTCGCCGACGAGCGACGGGTCTGGGTGGCCATCGAGGATCTGCCCCCGGTGCTCATCAGCGCCGTGCTGGCCGCCGAGGACCGGCGCTTCTGGGACCACCCGGGGGTCGACCCGCTCGGCATCCTGCGGGCCGCGATCGAGAACCAGCGGGCCGGCGAGATCCGCCAGGGGGGCTCGACCATCACCCAGCAGCTCGTGAAGCTGCTGGTGGTCGGCCGCGAGCGCAGCCTCCGGCGCAAGCTCTGGGAGGCCGCCCTGGCGCTGCGCCTCGAGCAGCGCGTCGACAAGGCGACCCTGCTCGAGCTCTACCTGAACCAGGTGTACCTGGGGGCGGGCAACCACGGCGTCGAGACCGCCGCCCGGGACTACTTCGGCTGCAGCGCCCGGGAGGTCGGGGCGGGCCAGGCGGCTTTGCTGGCGGGGCTCATCCGGGAGCCCGGGCGCAGCGACCCCCACCAGGCCCCCGACCGGGCGCGGGCGGCCCGGGATCGGGTGCTGCAGGGCATGGTCGACATGGAGCTGCTCGACCCCCGCCAGGCTCGGCGCCACGCCAGCGCCTCGGTCCACCCGCCCCCGAGCGCCGGGCTGCCGCCCCAGGGCCGCCCGGTCGACGCCTGGCGCACGCTGGCCCGCCGCGAGCTGGCCCGGCTCTTCGGCCCCACCTGGCCCGAGGCCGTCGGGCTGCGGGTGCGCACGACCCTCGACAGTGCCGTCCAGGACCAGGCCGCGGCGGCCGTGGCTGCGGCGGCCGACGCGGTCGAGGCCCGCCAGGGCATGGCCGGCCCTCTCGACCGCCTCGACGAGGCGGGCATCACCGCCTTTCGCGCCCGCCACCGGGGCCCGGCGCCGGCCCCGGGGGCCTGCCTGCTCGCGGTGGCCACCGGTCCCCGGGGGGCCCTCGCCGTCGGGGACCACCGCCTCGCGCTGGCGCCGGGCGAGCGGGCGCGCCGGGTGCGGGCGGCCGGGGGGGGCGGCCCGTCCCGCAGCGCCGGACGGGCCCTCCGCCGGGGCACGGTCTGGCGGGTCTGTGTCGACGACGCGGGCCTGGCCCGGCTCGCCCAGCCCCACTGGGTCGAGGGGGCGGCGGTCGTGCTCGACAACCACAGCGGGGCGGTGCTCGCGGCCGTCGGGGGCCGGTCCATGCCCCTCGAGGGCTTCCACCGGGCGACCCAGGCCCTGCGCCAGCCGGGCTCGAGCTTCAAGCCCGTGGTCTACGGCGCGGCCTTCGCCGCCGGGGCGAACCACTGGGATCGGGTGCTCGACGCGCCCCTGGCCATCGCCGGGCCCCAGCGCACCTGGCGCCCCCAGAACCACTCCCGTGCCTTCGCCGGGCGGGTCGGGCTGGCGGCGGCCTTCGCCCGCAGCCTCAACACCGCGGCCGTGCGCCTCGTGCAGCAGGTCGGGCCCGAGGCCGTCGTGGACCTGGGCCGCCAGCTCGGCTACCGCTCGCCCCTCCGGCCCGACCTGAGCATCGCCCTGGGCACGAGCGAGGTCACCGTGCTCGAGCAGGCACTGATGGTGCGCACCCTCGTCAACGGCGGCCGGCGGCGGCCCCCGGTCTTCCTCCAGGAGCTGGTCGCCGACGACGGGCGGGTCTGGCAGGCCGGTGACACGGTGCAGGACGCCCAGCTGCCCGCGCCCGTCGTCCTGCCCGGCCACGGCGGCGAGGCGGTGGTGGCCGGCCATGTGGCCCGCCAGGTGGTGGATCTCATGCGCGCCAGCGTCGAGTGGGGCACGGGCCGGGCGGCCGCGAAGGAGGGGGCCCCGCGCATCGGCAAGACCGGCACCACGAGCGGCTACGTCGACGCCTGGTTCATCGGCGCCACCCCGCGCCACAGCGTCGCCGTCTGGATCGGCGCCGACGACCACACCCCCCTCGGCCCGGGCGAGACCGGGAGCGTGGCCGCCCTGCCCGCCTGGCGCGACATCGTCGACGGCCTCGACGCCGACGGCGGCCGCTTCCCGGTGCCCGACGACGTCGTGCTGGTGCCGGCGGGGGGCGGGGTGGTGGCCGCCCCCCGCACGGCGCGCACGGCCCGCCGCCTCGGTGCCCGCGCGCGGGCCGGGGCGCTGCCGCCCTTTCCGGGGGGCTGAGCGCCGGTCCGTGGCCGTGCTCCGCCGGCCGTGCCCGGGGGCGGGCGCCTGGATAAGGCCCCGGCCTGGGCCGAGGAGCACGCATGGGCGACGCCGCTGACACCGCCGTGACCGGGGGCGCCGGCGCCTGGAGCGCGGCCCACCGGGCCCGCCTCGCCGCCGAGCTGGCGGCCTTCTCCGCGCTCGGGCCGCCCCGCGATGGCGTGGCCCACACGGTCGCCCACGACGGCCAAGATCACGATGAACACGTTGTCTTCGGGGTCATGGTCCACGGCGAGGAGTGCGGGGCCCTGGCCGGCGCCCTGGCCCTGCTGGGCGAGCTCGCGCGGGGCGAGCGGCGCTTCGGTGGCCGGCTCACGGTCTTCGTGGGCAACCCGCCGGCGGGCCTCGAGGGCCGGCGCTTCCGCGAGGCCGACCTGAACCGGGTCTTCCTCGACCTGCCCGCCGGCCACCCGCTGGCCGACAGCTGGGAGGCCCGCCGGGCGACCGACCTGCGGCGGGTGCTCGACACGACGGCGCTCTTCGTCGACTTCCACCAGACCATCGAGCCCACGGCCGCGCCCTTCGTGATCTCGCCGTGGACCCCGGGCATCGAGGCCTGGGTGCGGCGGGTCCAGCCGGCGCCGGCCTGGGTGACCCGCGCCCCCGACGCGAGCTTCTCGGCCGGCACCTGCTGCGCCGACGAGTACGTGCGCGGCCGCGGCGGCGTCGCCTGGACCCTCGAGCTGTCCCAGCGCGGCTTCTCTGCAGCGGCCGCCGACCGGGCCCACCGGGTCATGGCCGGCGTGCTCGCGGCGGTCGACGCCGCAGCGGCGGGCCAGCCCCTCGCCCTCCAGCCCGCCGGCCCCCGGCCCACCTGCTACGAGACGGCGGTGAAGGTGGCCTTCGACGACCCGGCCCTGCGGCTGCGGCCGGGGCTCCAGAACTTTGCCCCGGTCTCGGCCGGCGCCCCCCTCCACCCGGCGGGCAGCGTCCCGGTCTCCGCCCCCCAGGACGGGGTGCTGCTCTTCCCGAAGTACCCCCCGCGCGACGCCCACGGCCGGGCCCTCGAGCCCCGGCCCGGCGAGCTCGTGCGCATCCTGGCCCCGCTCACCGTCCCGCCGGCCGTGCGCTACGCCCGTCCCTCCTGACCCCTCCCAGCCCGGACCGCCCCCATGTCCATCTCTCCCATCGACGGCGGCGTCGTCGTCATCACCGGTGCCTCCTCGGGCATCGGCGAGCGCATCGCCCACCACGTCGTCTTCCGCGCCCGCGTCATCGTGCTTGTCGCCCGCCGCAAGGAGCGCCTCGAGGCCCTGGCCACCGACCTCCACCACAAGCGCCCTGGCGTCGAGGTCGACGTGCGGCCCTGCGACCTGAGCGATCCGGCCAAGGCCCTCGACCTCATCCGGGCCGTCGAGGCCGCCCACGGGTCGGTCGACGTGCTGGTCAACAACGCCGGCCTGGGCGACATCGGCCTCTTCGAGAAGGCCGACGTCGACAAGACCCTGCTGATGCTCAACCTCAACGTGGTCGGCCTCACGGCCCTCACCCGTGCGGCCCTGCCGGGCATGGTCGAGCGCAAGCGCGGCGGGGTGCTGATGGTGAGCTCGGGCTTCGGCCTCACCACCATGCCGGGCTTCTCGGCCTACGTCGGCACCAAGCACTACGTCACGGGCTTCACCGAGTCCCTGCGCGCCGAGATGGCGGGCACCGGGGTGCGGATCACCCAGATCTGCCCGGGCCCGGTCGCGACCGAGTTCGAGGAGAACGCCGGCAACCCCACGGGCGTCGACCTGCCCGAGATGATGCAGATCTCGGCCGACCACTGCGCCCGGGTGGCCGTGCGCAGCTTCGACGAGGACGCGGCCATCACCGTGCCCGGCGGCGTCGCCTGGGTCTCCATCGGCCTGGGCCGGCTGACCCCCCGCTTCCTCCTGCGCTGGGCCAACGCGCTGCTGGGCCGTGCCATGCGCAAGCGGCTGGCCGCGCCCGCGGACTGACCGGGGCCTGAAGCACGACGGCGGCGCCGCTCCCGAGGGAGGGCGCCGCCGTGGTGGCGGGGGAGCGGGCGCTCAGTCGACGCCGAGCTTCACCGCAATCTCGGAGAGCACGTCGCGCTCGGCACGCTCGGTGTTGCCCAGGAAGCCGAAGAGACCGCCCGTGGCGTCGGCGACCGTGCGGGCCGTCTCGAGGATCGAGTGGCGCGAGTCGGCCGGGGCGACGGTGGCGATGTAGGCCAGGGCCGAGTCGTAGAGGGCCTTGGTGGGCTTGTTGTCGAGCATGGCGTTGAAGGTGGTCCAGGCGGGGTGCTTCTCGTCCACACCGGCCTCCCGGGCGGCCATCTGGAGCAGGGCGCGCTCCTCGGGCTCGACCTTGCCGCTGGCCCAGCCGACCTGGACCAGGGGCACCAGGTGGAGGATCTGCAGGTTGGTCGCGTCGATGCCGAGCTGGGCGAGGTCCGCGGCCAGGGCGTGGTCGGCGAGACCGGTGGCCTCGATGTCGCGCGTGGCGGACTCGACCTTCACCTTGGTGCGGAGCTTCTCGATGAGCTCGCGGTCGCGCTTGGAGAAGTACTCGCCTTCGTGGGCGGCGCGCAGATCGTCGAGGGGATTCGTGGTCATCGCTCACCTCTGGAGTCTTGGGGGCGCTGGAATAAGGCCCGGCCCGGTCGGCGGCAACAGCCCAAGCCCGGTCCGCGGGCGGAAGCGGGGGCCGC
>CAXQUZ010000778.1:0-5010 GCA_964226865.1 Myxococcota bacterium
TAGCATGCGGTGACTGGAGTTCAGACGTGTGCTCTTCCGATCTGGGCGGGCTTCGGCAGCGACGCGGGCACGGGGGCGGCGCTCGTGGCGCTGCTCCAGACCGAGGCCCACAGCGAGTGGCAGGAGCCCGGCCCGGACGGCGGCTGGGTGATCCACCGGGTCTTTCGGTCCCGGGGCGGCCGCCACCCCCAGCGCAACCAGCTGCTGGCCCACGTCGGGCCCGACGGCCGCGTCGGGCGCATCGAGGTCCACCTGGAGCTGGCCGTGCGGCCCGCGCCCCTCGTGCGGGTGCGGACCCTCGACGCCGAGCTGTGGCTCGATGCCGCGGGCCAGGTGGAGCGCGAGACGCTGGTCGTCGACGCGACCCTGGCCGGTGTGGCGGCGATCGGGGTGGAGCGGGCGCTGTGGGCGGCGGACCGGGGGGCCTGCGCCGAGGCCTCACTCTGAGCCGCTGCGCCGGGGCTGGCACCAGAGCACGGGGTGGGGGCCGTCGACCTGGACCGAGGACCAGGCGGCGCAGAGCCGCCCGCCGCCGCTGGCGAGCACGGGACGGCCACAGGGGCCGCCGCAGTCGGCGAGGGCCCCTTCGGCGGTGTCGGGGGCCGGGTGCCAGCCGGTGCCGTCGTAGAGGTCGAGCCAGAGCTGGTGGTCGCTGCTGGCCCGCAGCAGGGCGAGGCCGCCGGGAGCGGGGGCGAGGGCCGGGGCGCCCGCGGTGGCGCGCTGGGGGGGCGCCGGCAGGGCGGACCAGCCGGCCGGGGTCCAGCGGTGGAGTCCGCCGGTGCCCGCGAGGGCCAGCACGGGGGCGCCCGTGTCGTCCTGGCCGAGGGCCGTCGGGCGCCCCGGGGGGAGGGGAGCGGCGCTGGCGCTGCCGGGGATGCGCAGCACGAAGTGGCCCGGGCTGGCCTCGACGACGGTGGCCGTGCCCGAGAGCAGCCGCGGGCGTCCCCCGGTGGTGAGCAGCCGCGCGGGCGGCTGGGCGATGGTGTCGAGGCTGCCGTCCGTGCGCCAGTCGGTGGCCAGCACGGGCACGGCCGGGGTGTCGGGCCCACCGGGCGTGGCGAGGTCGGCGAAGACCGCGGCGGGGCCCGGGCTCGCCCGCTGGCCCACGGGGCGGGGGGGCGGCGGCACGGCGACGGGGGGCGCGTCGGGTGCGTCGGCCCAGGTGAGGCGGACCCCGCTCGGGGTGCCCAGGGCGACGACCGGGGCCGTGCCGTCGAGGGCCAGGGCCACCGCCGCCCCGCCCGGCAGATCGACCGGGGCGAGGGCGCGGTCTGGCGACCACAGCTGGAGGGCGCCGGCGCTGGCGAGCGCGCTCCGTGTTCCCAAGATGACGTCACCATCGTTATTCATGGCAACCATGGGCGCCCCTCCGGGGCCCAGCGGCAGGGTGCCGGCCACCGTGCGCGGATCCGGTCCGAAGCTGGTCCAGCCGGCCCTCTCGGACCAGGCGGCGGCGTAGATGCCGTCGGGCAGCCCCGTCTGGAGCAGGGTGGACCCCGCGCCCCAGCCCAGCCGCTCGGTCCAGGCCACCAACAGCCCGCCCTCGGGATCCGGGGCCACGGCGAGCCGGCGGGCGGGCCGGTGGCGGCCGAGGGGGGTGCTGCGGGCCCGCCAGCCGCTGCGCGAGAGGGTCCAGACGGCCAGCCCGGCATCGGTGGGGGCCACGAGCGCCAGCCCGCCGGCGGTCGAGACGAGGGTGCCGCAGACCGGCGCCGAGGGGGGCGCCCGGTGGCGGCGGGGGCTGCGGATGACGAGGCCGCCGTCCTCGCAGAGGGCCATCAGCACGGTGTCGCCGTGGGGCAGCAGCTGGAGCGCGGGATCCTGCCCGGCCACGGGCGGCTGGCCCAGCACGAGGCCCTCGTCGGGCCGCCAGCGGCCGCCCTGCCAGCGGTGGAGGCGGGCCGTGCCGCCTGTGGCCGTGACCGTCCAGGGGCGGTCGCGGGCGTCGAGCGCGAGCCCGAGCGGGGGGCCGGGCAGGGCGGCCTCGACCCAGCGCAGGGCCGGGTCGCGGCCGTCGAGCAGCCGGGGGGCGCCGGCGGTGGCGTCGAGCACGGTCGTGTGGCCGGCGGCGGTGCGGCGGCGCCAGATGGCCCCCTCGGTGGCCCCGCCCGCGACGCCGAGGGTGGCGGTCTGGCCGGCCAGCTCGAGCAGCCCGACCAGGGCCGCCGCCCCGTCGAGGGCCGGGAGGCTGCGGTGGCGGTCGAGGGCCGCGGCCGGGGCCCACTGGCGGCCGTCGAAGGCCCGGGTGGTCCACCGGCCGCCGCTGCGCCAGCCGACCCGGAGCTGGCCGAGGGGGGAGCGCCCGATGTGGAGCCGCTCCAGGGTGTCGACCTGGCCGATGCCCGCGCCGGCGTCGGCCCGGACGGAGGGGGGCGCGCCCGGGCGCAGGGGCACCAGCCCGGGCCCCCCGCCAGGGCCCTCCGCCGGGGGCGCACAGCCCACCGCCAGTGCCAGCAGCAGCGCGCGCACCGGGGCTCAGGCCTGGCGTCGGGCGTAGAGCAGCGCCTCGGCCACCCGCTCGTCGGCGAGGGAGCCGGCGCCCGTGTCGCGGTCGATGATGCCCTTGGCCAGCCGCAGGGCCACCGGGTCGCGGGCCTGGAGCTGGTCGCAGAGCGCCCGGGCGGCGGCCCGACAGTCGGGCTCCGGGCCCATGGCCAGCCCGTGGTGCACGGCCGCCTCGGCGTCGAGGCTCTGGCCGGCGAGGATGAGCTGCTTGGCCACGCTCGGTCCCACGAGCCGGGGCAGCCGGGTGCAGCCGCCGGCGGCGGGGATGAGCCCGATGCCCGTCTCGGGAAGCTGGAAGCGGGCCGCGGGCCCCACCACCCGCAGGTCGCAGGCGAGGGCCAGCTCGAAGCCCCCGGCGACGGCGGCCCCGTGCACCGCGCAGACCGAGACCACCGGGCTGCGGGCGATGGCGTCGAAGACCCGCTGGCTCAGCAGATCCAGCGCGTCGAGGGGGTCGGCCTGGCCCAGGGCCTCGAGGTCGGCGCCGCCGCAGAAGGCCCGGTGGCCCGTGGACTGGAGCAGCAGGACCGGCACCCGGGCGCGCAGCCCGTCGACGGCGGCCTGGAGGGCCTCGAGCAGGGCACGATCGTAGGCGTGGGCCCGGTGGGGACGGTCGAGGGTGACGATCCCCACGTTGTCTTGGATGTCGACGTGGACGGTCAGCGGACACCTCGGGGCGAAGAGGGGCGGGAGGCACCGGGCCCGGGACGTGGACCGTGCGCCCCCGCGGGGGGCCGCTGGCATGATAGACCTGCGGTCCGTCCGCTGGAGAGGCATGCGCAAGCGCGAGCAGGTGGTGCACGACGAGCCGGAGCCCTGTCCCTACCTCGAGGGGCAGACGGCGCGCATGCCCTTGCGGTGGCAGTTTCGCCGCGTCGAGCCGGTGGCCTTCGACGAGAGCCTCGCCCAGGGCGACCGGCGGGTGGGGCGCATGCTCTACCGCACGGCCTGCGCCGACTGTGTGGCCTGCGAGCCGATCCGCATCCCCGTCGACGAGTTCCGCCCCACCCGCTCCCAGCGGCGGGTGATCAAGAAGAACCAGGACGTGCGCATCGAGCTCGCCCCGGCGACCTTCTCCCCCGAGAAGCTCGCCCTCCACAACCGCCACAAGGGCGAGCGAGGCCTCTCGCGCAGCGGCAGCCTCATGAACCGCCAGGGCTACGAGGGCTGGTTCGTCAACTCCTGCACCGACACCGTCGAGATGCGCTACTCGGTCGACGGCCGCCTCATCGGCGTGGGCATCCTCGATCTGGGCGAGCGCGACAGCTCGTCGGTCTACTTCTTCTTCGACCCGGACGAGTCCCGGCGCTCGCTCGGGGTGTTCAGCGTGCTGATGGAGTGCGCCTGGCTGCGGCGCCAGGGGGGCCGCTACCACTACCTCGGCCTCTACGTCGCCGACTGCCGCCACCTCGCCTACAAGGCCATCTACCGGCCCCACGAGCGCCTCGTGGACGGCGTCTGGGAGCGCTTCGGCGCCGACACCGGCCCGGCCGGCCCGGGTTAGGTCGGCCCCTCCACCCCGCGGCCCCACCATGGCGCCGCGACCCCCCTGTGCCGGGCTCTGGAACACGCCCATGGTCCACGTCGACGGCAGCGTCACGACCTGCTGCCTGGACGAGGGCCTGGAGAACGTGGTGGGCAACCTGCGCACGCGGCCCCTGGCCGAGATCTGGCATGGCGAGACCATGAACGCCTGGCGGCGCGCCCACGTCGAGGGCCGCTTCGCCGACAGCGGCCCCCTCTGCACCCGCTGCAACTGGCGCAGCGCGGGGGCCTACCCGGACGACAAGGCCCGGGCCTGGCTGCAGGCCCACCTGGGAGACGAGAGCCCATGAGCGAGGCGAAGCACGGCGCAGGCGCGGAGATCGCCATCGCGATCCGCGGGCTGCGCAAGGTCTACCGGTCGGGATTCTGGATGCGGCCCCACGTCGGGCTCGACCAGCTCGACCTCGAGGTGCGCCGGGGCGAGGTCTTCGGCTTCATCGGGCCCAACGGCGCCGGCAAGACCACCACCATCAAGATCCTCGTGGGCCTCCACCGGGCCACGGCCGGCACGGTCGAGATCTTCGGCCGCCCCCACGACGACCCGGCGACCCGCCAGCGCATGGGCTTCCTGCCCGAGCGCCCCTACTTCTACCAGCACCTCACCGCCCGTGAGCTGCTCCGCTTCTACGGCCAGCTCTTCGATCTCGACGACGCCCTCCTGCGCCGCCGCTCCGAGGCCCTGCTCGAGCGGGTCGACATGCAGCGTTTCGCCGACGTGCCCCTGGGCTCCTACTCCAAGGGCATGCTCCAGCGGGTGGGCCTCGCCCAGACATGGGAGACTCTCGCCTATGACCTCCCGACCCCGCACAACAGCTACATTTTGGTGCTATCGACCATGGGCCTCGTTTCCCTGGTCCCATACGTGCTAATCTTCTTCTCCATGTTCCTGACCATTCTGGCGGCGCTGGTCCGCTCTAGGATAGATCAGAGACTCGACAGGGCTCTGTTGATATCCAGTTT
>CAXQUZ010000779.1:0-9865 GCA_964226865.1 Myxococcota bacterium
CCGCCCCTGGGTCTCGAGGCGGCGCGCCTGCGTCTGGGGGGCACCGCGGCGATGCGGCGCGCCCGGGCCCCCACGGATCCACCGCCGGGGCGGGAGGGCGGCGGACGGATCCACCGCCGGGCGGCCGCGGGCTCGCCAGATCCACCGGGGCGGCCGGCGGCGGCGGGAGGGGAGGAGCGGGGGGCGCCCGGGGGGCCCGGTGGGGGGGCCCGGTGGGAAAAACCGGGACGGGGACCGCGGTCCCTTGTCTGCGAGAAGTTCCTGTGGGTCGATGTCTTCGGTCGGCACGGACCGCGGGGGGCGGAACTTGAGAAAAAAAAACCCCTCCAGCCGCTAAGCCCGCCGGTCGGGTCGTCCGAGGAACAATCTGGCCGGGGGAACGCCCCCCACCGAGACTCCCCACCGCAGCGCCCGCGACACCCTCGTCGCCCTGCGGGACATCGTGACGACGCGGCCCAGCCAGACTGGCGCCCCCCCATTCTGGCCTTCGCGGCCGCATCCCTTCCAGGAGACCCATCATGTCGATGACCGTCCGGACCAACATCGCGTCGATGCAGGCAGCTGGTCAGCTCGCCCAGACCCAGAAGAACCTGAGCCGCACCCTCGGTCGGATCAGCAGCGGCATGCGCATCACGCAGGCCGCCGACGACGCCGCCGGCCTCGGCGTGGCCACGGCCCTCGAGACCTCGGTCATCAGCACCCGCCAGGCGATGCGGAACGCCAACGACGGCATCTCCATCATCCAGACGGCGGAGTCGGCCACCAACGAGGTCACCGACATCCTCCAGCGCATGCGCGAGCTGGCCATCCAGTCCGCTTCCGACACCCTGGCCAACGAGGAGCGCTCCTACATCCAGGACGAGTTCCTCCAGCTTCGCCAGGAGGTCGAGCGCATCGCCTCCGTGACCGAGTTCAACGGTGTCTCCCTCACCGACGGCACCTCCAGCTCCATCGACGTGCAGGTCGGCATCCAGAACGCCTCCTCCTCGCTGATCACCATCACGCTGGGTGACCTCACCACGAACGCCGGCCTCGGGATCAACTCGATCTCGCTGCTGTCCTCGACCGGTGCCCGCGGCGCACTCGACTTCCTCGACACCGCCCTCAGCTCGGTGAACAGCACCCGCTCGCAGTTCGGTGCCGTCCAGAACCGCCTCGAGTCGGCCCTCACCAACGCCCAGATCTACTCCGAGGCCCTCAGCGCCGCCGAGAGCCAGATCCGCGACGCCGACTTCGCCGTCGAGACCTCCGAGCTCACCAAGCTCCAGATCATGCAGCAGGCCGGCGTCGCCGCCCTCGCCCAGGCCAAGAACGTCAACCAGTCCGTCATCTCCCTCCTGAGCTGATCGGCCGGGCCGCTCCGGCGGTCGACGTCCTGCGCCCTCGCCTCTCGGCGGGGGCGCTGTCGTTCTCGGGAGGGCGCCGGCGTCCCGGGCCCGGGGCTCAGCCGTCGCAGTCCACGGCGATCGGGTAGACCACCTCGATCTCGGCGCCCGGTCCCGGCCAGGCGTGGGCCGGGAAGTCGAGGGTGTTGGCGTCGGGGTCGATGGAGAAGGCGGTGGTGGGCGCGCCGTCGATCCAGACCTCGACCGTGCCGACGGGGGCGACGGGGGCCGAGAGGGCAAAGCTGCCTGTGGGGCTGCCGGCGAGCCGCTCCGACTCGTCGACCAGCCAGGGGTGCCAGTCGCTGCTGCAGATCGAGAGCTGGGCGCCGCCCGTGGCGGCCGCGGCCTCGAGGTAGCCGAAGCCGGGGCCGGCGGTGGCGCAGCCGTCGGGGGCCGGGCCGACGAGGGCCGAGAGGGTGACGGCCGGGTCCCAGGCCTGGAGGCGCTCGACCCGCTCCGACCAGTCCTCGTCCGACTGCTCGGCCTCGTCCGAGAGGAAGAAGAAGGCCGGGCGGGCGCGGCTGCGGAAGAAGCCCGCGTTGCAGCCGCCGGCGCTGCTCTCTTCGGCCGCGCGCACGGCGAGGGTCAGGCCCGACTCGGTCATGCGCCCCCACTCGCCCTCGAGCATGGCCAGAAAGGCCGCCTCGTCGAAGGGCTCGCCCCGCTGGATCTGGCCGTTGAGACAGCCCGAGTCGGCGGTCACGACTCCGACCCGCCAGTCGAGCTCCTGGTCGTCGAGGGCGGCGAAGAGGGTGCGGGCGCCCTCGGCCATGCGCATGCGCTCCTCGGCCATCGAGCCCGAGCGGTCGACGACCATCACCAGATCCACGGCGGGCCAGGGGCCGTCCTGGATGAACTGGTCCTCGACCAGGGGCCGGCCCGCGACCCGGCCGGTGACCGGGGCCCGCAGGGTGATGGCGGGATCGAGGCCCTGGACCTGGAGCTCGGCGGTCAGGGCGGTGTGGTCGGGGGCCTCGATCGGCGCCTCGATGCGGCCCTCGAGCACCACCGCCTCGCCGGGGGCCAGCACGGTGCCGGCGTCGACCGGGAGGGTGAGGGTCGCGCCCTCGCCGATGAGGCCCAGGCCGCCGAGGGTCGCGGCGGCGGCACCGTCGTTGTGGATGGCGAGGGAGAAGTCGGCCGGACAGCCGGCGAAGACACGGCCGAGCTCGACGGCGGGCGGATCCAGCACGAGCCCCGGCAGCAGGCCCTCGCCCCCGAGCGCGACCTGGAGGGGGCCGGCGGCGCTCTCGATGGAGAGCATGCCGCTGTGGTGGGGGCCGTCCGGCGAGAAGCCGAGCGCGAGGGGCACCGAGCCCCCGGCCGGCACCTGCGCGGGCAGCGCGCCCTCGATCCAGAAGGCCGGCTGATCCACCCAGGCATCGGCCACGTCCACGGCGGTGTCGCCGGGGTTGTGGAGCTTGAGGGTGCGGGGCTCGGTGTCGCCGAGGGCCACGCCGCCGAAGTCGAGGGTGGGGGGCTCGGCCACGAGGCTGGCCAGCAGCCCGTCCGCCGACGCCGTCGCGGCCACCTCGTAGTCCGAGCAGCCCGCGGCCGACAGCAGCACCGCGAGCAGCCCGGCTGCCTGGTGGCCCGGAGCGGAGGGGCGACGGGCGGGGAGGGGACGGCGGGCGTGGGGCACGGTGGCTGGAGACATCGGTCTCTCCGCTTGCGTTGGGGGGCGCAGTGGGTCTCGGGTGTCTCTTGCGTCCGGGAGGCCTCGTGGGTTGAGCAAATCTGCACGACTTTTCTCTGGCCCGGGTCGGTCCCAGAGAGCGGTGGTGGTGGTCTCGCAAACGCTCTCCATTGCGCCGTCTTGGGGGTTTGTTGCGGCGGGGCCTCAGGTCCGGCCAGCGCGGATCCGTTCCCTGTGGCGGACCCAGCATGTGTCGCGTTGCTGTGTTGTGTTGATGTCGCGACAGGGGTGTGTTGCATGGATGAAGAGCCAGGCAAGTTGGTGCGCCCGTCGGCGTGGCTGGATGACGCGGTCGCGGCGGTGGGCCCCCCCCCGGGCGTGGAGCCCGCGGCCTTCGCCCAGTGGCTGGCCCGCCTCTCCCCGCGCCTCGAGCAGAGCCAGCCCCTCGCCCCCGTGCTCGCGGCCATCGGCGCCGGCGTGGTGGTGGTCGACCCCCGCGGCCGCATCTGCCGGGTGAACGCCGCGGCCCGGGCCTTGCTCGGCTGGCGGGCCCGGGCCGTGGTCGGCACCCCCCTGCTCGAGATGCTGGCGGGCGCCTGCACCGACGAGTCGCCCTGCGTGTCCGAGCTGCGCCGGCGCCTGCGCCAGACCCTCGACCGGGGCCTGTCCCACAAGGTCGAAGAGGCGCTCTTCCCGGTCATCGGCGGGCCCGAGCTGCCCCTGGCCTACACCCTCGACCCGGTGCCCTCGTCCGAGATCGGCGCCGTGCTGGTCTTCCGCGACATCCTGGCCCGGCGGGTGGCCGAGCAGGAGCTGCGCCGGGCCCGGGAGGCGGCCGAAGAGACCAGCCGCATGAAGTCGGCCTTCCTCGCCAACATGAGCCACGAGATCCGCACCCCGCTCAACGCGGTCATCGGCATGTCGGGGCTGCTGCTCGACACCCGGCTGGGCGAAGAGCAGCGCGAGTACGCCGAGATCGCCCGCTCCAGCGGCGAGCACCTGCTCGAGCTGCTCGGCAGCATCCTCGACTTCTCGAAGATCGAGTCGGGCCACCTCGAGCTGGAGGAGGCCAGCTTCGATCTGGTCGAGCTGGTGGACGGGGTGCTCGAGCTCTTCGCCGAGCGGGCCGCCCGCCAGGGCATCGACCTCGTGGCCCATGTCCACCAGAGCGTGCCCCGGGTGGTGGTGGGCGACCCGGCCCGGCTGCGCCAGGTGCTCATCAACCTGGTCGGCAACGCCGTGAAGTTCACCAACCGGGGCCACGTGCTCGTGGGCGCGGCCGTCATGGAGCGCCGCCGGGAGGGCCCGGTGGTGCGCTTCGAGGTGACCGACACGGGCATCGGCATCCCGGCCGACAAGGTCGACGCCCTCTTCGATCCCTTCACCCAGGCCGACACCAGCACGACCCGGCGCTTCGGCGGCACGGGGCTGGGCCTCGCCATCTCCCGCGAGCTCGCCCAGCTCATGGGCGGCGACATCGGCGTCGCCAGCGAGGTGGGCAAGGGCAGCGCTTTCTGGTTCACGGCCCAGGTCCAGGAGGGCAGCCACACGGTCGAGCCGCCCCCGGCCGAGCTCATGGGGCTGCGGGTGCTGCTGGTGGACGACGATCCCGTGAGCCGCTCCGCCACGGCCGAGCTGATGCTGAGCTGGGGGGTCGACCTCGACACCACCGCCGGTGCCGGTCCCGCCCTGGCCCACCTCGAGGCGGCCTTCGCCGCGGACGACCGCTTCGAGGCCGTGCTCATCGACCAGCACATGCCCGACGCGCCGGGCATCGACCTCGCCCGCACCCTCGCCACCCACCCCGAGCTCGCCGCTGTGCCCCGGGTGCTGCTCACCCGGCTGGGCGAGCCCGCCTCGGCCCACGCCGATCCGGCCGCCGCGCTCTGGGGCACCCTCGCCCGCCCCTTCCGGGGCAGCTCCCTCCAGGGGTCGCTGGCCCGCATCGCCCGGGGCGAGCCCTGCGAGAAGTGCCCCGTCGAGGCCTTCTCCGAGAAGCTCACGGCCTCGCTGCCCGCGGCCTCCGGCGACGCGGAGCGGGCGGCCCCGGCGCCCGGGCTGCCGCGGGTGCTGGTGGCGGAAGACGCGCCCATCAACCAGCTGCTCGCCCGGCGGGTGCTGGAGCGCCTGGGCTTCGCCCACGAGGTGGCCAACGACGGGGCCGAGGCCCTGCAGCTGTTCCAGGAGGAGCCCTTCGACCTCATCCTGATGGACTGCATGATGCCCCAGATGGACGGCTACGAGGCCACCCGCAACATCAGCGCCCTCGAAGCGGGCACGGGGCTGCGCATTCCCATCATCGCGATGACCGCCGATGCCCTGGCCGGGGCCCGGGAGCGCTGTCTCGCCGCCGGCATGGACGACTACCTCGCCAAGCCGGCGAACCCGCGCCAGCTCGCCCGCATGCTGCGCAAGTGGCTCGAGGTCGTGCAGCAGCGCGAGGGCAGCGGTCCGCTCCTGCCCGTGCCGCCGTCCGCTTCGGTGGCGGCCCCGGTGGACTCCGCGCCGGCGCCCGCCGCCGAAGCCGACGCCGAGCTGCCCCTGCTGCCCGCCTCGCTCGACGGCTGGCTCGGCGAGATGGGGGTGGCCTCGATGGACGAGGCGGCCGACCTCATCGAGATCTTCATCGACGACAGCGGCGAGCGGCTGGCGGTGCTGCAGGAGGCCGCCAAGGTGGGCGACACCGACCGCGCCTACCGCACGGCCCACGCCCTCAAGTCGGGCTGTGCCTACCTGGGGGCCCGCCGCCTGGCCGAGCTCGCCAGCCAGACCGAGCAGGCCGGCCGCCGGGGCGATCTGGACGCGCTCCGCGCCCTGCTGCCGGATCTCGAGGCGGCCTTCTTCGCCACCACGGACGCCCTCGTGCGGGCGGCCCAATCCCCCTCAATTCTCTCGGCCGTGTAGCCGTTGTAGCTGGCAGGGGGCGCCGCCGCGCCCCCGCCGTTCCCCATGGGGAGGTTGGCCTTGCGCATCCTTGTTGCTGACGATGACCGCTTTTCGCGCATGCTGCTGAGCCGCAGCCTCCGGGCCTGGGGCCACGAGGTGGAGCAAGCCGCCAACGGGGAAGAGGCCATCGCGGCCCTCACCCGGGAGGGCGGCCCCTCGGTGGGCATCATCGACTGGATGATGCCGGGCTGCGACGGGCCGGATGTGTGCCGGGCGGTGCGCGATGCCGAGCTCGAGCCCTACCGCTACCTCATCCTCTTGACCTCCCGCAGCGACCAGGAAGACCTCGTGGCCGGCCTCAACGCCGGCGCCGACGAGTATGTGCGCAAGCCCTTCGACCCGGCCGAGCTGCGGGCCCGGCTGCGGGTGGGCCAGCGCCTCATCGAGCTCCAGCAGGAGCTGATCGAGGCCCGCGACGCCCTCCACGTCCAGGCCACCCGGGACGGCCTCACGGGGGTGCTGAACCGCACCTCGGTGCTCGATCGCCTCGGCGACGAGCTGGCCCGGGCCCGGCGCCGTCGCTCTGGCGTGGGTGTGGTGGTCATCGACCTCGACCACTTCAAGGCCGTCAACGACACCTGGGGCCACCTCGCCGGCGACGCCGTGCTGCGGGAGGCTGCCGAGCGCATGGGCCGCGAGCTGCGCACCTACGACGTGCTCGGCCGCTACGGCGGCGAGGAGTTCCTGCTGGGGCTGCCCGACTGCCAGCCCGAAGACCTCGAGGACGTGGCCGAGCGGCTGCGGGCCCTGCTCGCCGCGACCCCCGTGATCGCCGAGAACCAGGCCATCTCGGTGACCGCCAGCGTCGGCCTCGCCTGGACCGAGGGCGACGCCTCAGCCAACGACCTCATCCGAGAGGCGGACGAGGCCCTCTACGAGGCCAAGCGCTCGGGCCGCAACCGGGTCGTGAGCGGCCCCTCCCTGGGCACCCAAGACCTCGTGAAGAGCGCGTAGCAGGCCGTTCTGGCCCTCCAGGGCTCTCCGGCCCGGCCGGCGACTCAGCGCTTGAGCTGGTCTTGGACCGTGCGCAGCAGGGTCGAGAGCCGGAAGGGCTTGCGCAGCACCGGGGCCCCCCGGGCCGCCGAGGGCAGGGCCGGGTACTCGATCTGGCCCGTCATGAAGACGATGGGCACCCCGGGGTGGGCCTCGCGCAGGATGTGGACCAGCGAGTCGACCCGGCCGCCGGGCAGGATCATGTCGGAGAGCACCAGGTCGAGCTGGGGCGCGCTCCGGGCGGTGCGCACGGCGGTGCGGGCGTCGGCCGCGGCGAGCACCTCGAAGCCCGCCTCGCGCAGGGCGCTGCCGAGCAGCCGCCGCAGCGCCGGCTCGTCCTCGACCACCAGCACGGTCTCGCCGCCCGCCCGGGGCACCTCGCGCGGATCGGCCGCCGCCCGGGCCGTCTCGGTGCCGACGGGCAGCCGCAGCACCATGCGGGTGCCGCCCTCCCGGGGCAGCTCGACGTTGAGCGCCCCGCCGGACTGGGCGAGCAGCCCGTGGATCCGGGCCAGGCCGGGCCCGCTGTCGCCGTGGAGGGGGGTGAAGGGCTGGTGGGCCGCCCTGACCTGGGCCGCGGTCGGGGCTGCTCCCGTGTCGCTGGCCGTGAGCACGATGGCCTGGCCGGCGGGATCCAGCCGGCCCCGGATCATCAGATCGCCGCCCTCGGGCATGGCCGCCCCGGCGAGCGCGCCCAGGTGGACGAAGATCTGGGTGAGGGCGGCCCGGTCGAAGCGCACCGGCGGCAGCCCCGGCAGCAGCCACCGGTCGATGTTGACGCCGGCGCCGGCCTCCCGGGAGACCATCGGCATGACGCCGTCGAGAAAGGTCTGGAGGTGGATGTTCTCGGCCTTGAGGGGGGCGCTCTGGCCCACCGCCACGAGGGTCTCCATGGCGGCCCGGACCCGGTCGATGGCGGCGTCGGCCAGGGCCACCCGGTCGAGCAGCTCTCGGGGCAGCCCGCCGGTGGCCGCCGAGAGCTCGCCCAGGGCCGAGCCGGCGACGGCCAGGGCGTTGTTCACCTCGAGGGCCGTGCCCTGGGCGAGCCGGCCGATGGCGCCGAGCGACTCGGTGCGGCGATCCTGGGCCGCGGCCCGGAGGTGCTGGCTGCGGTGGGTCTCGCGCTCGGCGGCGGTGCGCAGCGCCCAGGCCAGGCGCATGGGCACCTCACCGCGGGTGAGGCAGTCGCTGGCGCCGGCGCGCAAGGCGTGGAGAACACCGTCTTGGTCGTCGTCTTCGGTGTAGAAGACCACCGGGCAGTCATGGCAGAGGGCGCGCACGGCGGCCACCTGCTGGGCGATGCTCTGGCCGGCGAGGCGCAGCCGACAGAGCAGGGCCTCGGGCCGGCGCTCCCCCACGGCGGCCCGCGCCGCGTCCAGATCGGCCACCCACGCGAAGCCCCGGGCGTCCACCCCGCCGTCCACCAGCGCGAAGCGCAGCATGTCGGCGTCGTCGCGGGAGGGGTCGATGGCGAGGATGGTGGGGGCGGCGTCCATCAGCGCTGCCAGGGAAAGCGCCGGCCGGAGGCGGGGGCGGGGGCCGGGCTCTCGGTCCGCGGCGTCGGGGGCCGGGGGGTGGGCGGCCGGGCGGCCGTGCCGGGCCGGGGCGGCTTGAGGGCCCCGGCGTGCTTGGCGTGCTTGAGGGCGTCCTCGTAGAAGATCTCGCCGGCGTCGAGGCGGGCCTTGAGCGAGGCGTCCATCGTGACCATGCCGTCCCGCTGGGAGCGCTCCATGATGCTCTGCATCTGGTGGAGCTTGTTCTCGCGGATGAGGTTGCGCACGGCGGGGGTGCCCACGAGGATCTCGAAGGCCGGGATGCGCCCGGGCTCGTCGCGGCGGGGCAGCAGCCGCTGGCTCACGACGCCGAGGATGGCGCTGGCGAGCATCGTGCGGATCTGGGACTGCTGGTGGGAGGGGAAGACGTCGATCATGCGATCGATGGCCTGGGTGGCGTCGTTGGCGTGGAGGGTGGCCAGCACGAGGTGGCCCGTCTCGGCGGCCGTGAGCACGCTGGAGATGGTCTCGAGGTCGCGCATCTCGCCGACGAGGATGACGTCGGGATCCTGGCGGAGGGCGTACTTGAGGGCCCGCGAGAAGGACTGGGTGTCGCTGCCCACCTCGCGCTGGTCGACCGTCGAGCGCTGGCTCTGGTGGGCGTACTCGACCGGGTCCTCGATGGTGATGATGCGGCTCGCGCGGGTGCGGTTGATGC
Organism: Myxococcota bacterium; assembly: GCA_964226865.1. Classification (GTDB taxonomy): domain Bacteria; phylum Myxococcota_A; class UBA796; order UBA796; family UBA2385; genus CAXQUZ01. The sequence goes on from CAXQUZ010000779.1 coordinate 9,172, forward strand.
GATCCACGAGGCAGGCGAGGGTGGTCGACTTGCCCGAGCCCGTGGGCCCGACCACCAGCACGAGGCCCTGGGCCCGGGTGCCCATCTCGAGCAGGGTCTCGGGCAGCATCAGGGTCTCGGCGTCGGGGATCAGGTCGGGACTGGCCCGCAGGGCGGCCGCCATGCGCCCGCGCTGGAAGTAGGCGTTGACCCTGAAGCGCCGCCCGTCGTCGACCGCGATGGCGAAGTCGAGCTCGCGCTCGAGCTCGTACTGGGAGCGCTGGTGGGAGCTCATGATGCTGTAGAGCAGCATGCGCATGTCGCCGTCGCTCAGCACCCGCTCGCCGAGGGGCTGCATCGCACCGTCCACCCGCAGGATGGGGGTGCGGCCCGTCGCGAGGTGGAGATCGGAGGCCCCCCGGGCGGCGGCGGCCTGGAGCAGCCGCTGGAGGTCGAGCTCCTGGTCGATGCTGTCGTCGGCGCTGCCCCGGAAGGTGCCGCCGCCCGTCGACATGCCCCGGGCCGCGAGGGCGAACTCGTCAGGGTTCGAGGCGTAGGCGTGGCCCTGCTCGTAGGCGATGGCGCCGGCCTGGTAGAGCGCCAGCAGGCTGTCGTTGAAGGTCTGGAGCCCCGGCGAGCGCATCGCGCGCATGAGGTCTAGATCGGAAGAGCACACGTCTGAACTCCAGTCACCGCATGCTATCTCGTATGCCGT
>CAXQUZ010000780.1:0-2942 GCA_964226865.1 Myxococcota bacterium
TCGGCCACACCTCGGCTCAGCAGATCTGCGAGGCCGTGAACATCGATGCGACCCGTCGCGTCAACGAGCTGTCCGACACCGAAGTCCTCGCCATCCGTGAGCACATCGACGCCAACTTCACCGTCGATGGCGGCTGTTCCTCATCAACGCCGTGGGCTTCTTCGCCATCAACCTCGTGCCCCTGCGGCTGGGCGAGATGGTGCGCCCCTGGCTGCTCAGCGAGCGGGAGGGGGTGGCCTTCGGCCGGGGCCTCGCCGCCATCGTGCTCGAGCGCATGCTCGACTTTGTCGTGCTGTTGGGCATGCTGCTTGCCCTGGGCCTCGCGGTCGAGCTGCCCGCCGACGGCATCGTGGTCCAGGGGGTCGACGTGCTGCGGGCCGACCAGAAGGCCCTCGGCAGCCTGCTGCTCCTCGGGCTGCTGGGCGGGGCCCTCGTCGTCGGGCTCGGTCCCCCGGCCCTGCGCCTGGTGGCCCGGCTCCCGCTCGGGGCCCGGCTGGCTGGCTTCGCGGGCCAATTCCGGTCGGCCTTCGTGGGCCTCCTGCGCCAGCCGGGGCGTGCCGCCGCCGCCCTCGGTCTCTCGGTGGCCATCTGGGCCTGCACGGTGTCGGCCGTCTGGGCGGTCATGGCGGGCTTCCCGGGGGTGCCGGCCTCGCTGTCGGCGGCCTTCACCACCTGGACGGTGACCCTCACGGGCATGGTGGCGGTGCCGACCCCGGGCTTCTTCGGGCCCTACGAGCTGTTCTGCACGGCGGCGCTCTGGCTCTGGTCGGTGGCCCCCGACACGGCCGGCGCCTTCGCCGTGACCCTCCACCTCGGCCAGCTCGGCTTCACCGTGCTGCTCGGCGGCAGCGCCCTGGTGGCCGAGGGTCTGGGGCTGCGGGACCTCGTGCGGCCGGCCGGCTCAGGAGGGGGGAGCGGCGCCGGCGGCTGAGCGGTGGAAGAGCCCCGGGTCGATGGCCCGGCCGTGGAGCCGCAGGCCGAAGTGGAGGTGGGGACCCGTCGAGCGGCCCGTGTTGCCCGAGTCGAGGATGTGGGCGCCGGCCGCGACCTGGTCTCCCGCGGCCACGTGGAGGGCGTCGGCGTGGCAGTAGTTGCTGCTGACGCCGTGGCCGTGGTCGATCACGACATACCTGCCGCTCACCCGGCCCGTGCGGGCCCGCTGGACCCGTCCCGCTCCTGCGGCGTGGACGGGGGTGCCGATGGGCACGGCGATGTCGACCCCCTCGTGGCGCTTGCGGGTGCCGAGCACCGGGTGGACCCGCTCGCCGAAGGGGCTGGTGATGCGGGCCGTGGGCGCCACCGGCCAGCCCAGGTCGAGCACCGTCGCCAGGGCCAGCACCTCGGCGACCTCGGTGTCGGCCCGGCGCTGGAGGGCATCGGGCAGGAAGCGCCGGTGGCTCTGGTAGCGGCGCGGACGTGCGGCCCCGGCGGCGGTGGCCCGGCGGATGGCGCGGCTGCGGGCCTCGACGCCCACGGCCCGCTGCTCCAGCGCCGCCTCGAGGGTGCGGCCCCGGTCCAGCTCGGCCTGGATCTCGGCGGCGGCCTGGGGGCCGAGGGCGGCCCGGAGCGCGGTCTGGACGGCGGCGGGCGGGGCAGAGGCCCCTGTGGCGGCGGGCACCGGGGGCAGGGCGGCGGCGGTGGCCCTCGAGGTGGTGAAGCTCTCGGGCAGCCCCGTCTGGAAGCTGGCCAGCAGGTCGGGACCGGGCCGGCCCTGGGCCCAGGCGACGGCGCCGCCGACCAGGGCCCCGGCGGGGGTGCGGGTGGCGGTGGCGACCATCACCATCGCGGCCAGGGCGAGCTCGGCGAGGACCTTCATGCGATGCCCCCCAGCAGGCCCCCGACGGGCACCCCCTCGCGCCAGGCGAGCGCGCCCACCGGGGCGAGCAGCACGGCCGCGGCGGCCCCGGCCCACAGCGGCGGGGCCGGGTCGAGGGCGCCCCCACAGCGGCGCAGCAGGTCGAGGCCGTGGCGGAGCAGCACCCCCCCCGCCACCAGCACCCCCGCCGCCTGGGCCCAGGCGCCCGGGGGCAGGGCGTCCTCGATGGCCATGCCGAGGCTCCAGGCGCCGGCCAGCACCACCCCGAGCAGCACGAGGGGCCGCACCACCGCCCGGAGGCCCAAGGCGCGGCGCCAGTGGGCCCAGGTGGCCGGGGCGTCCCGGGGCACGAAGGCCACCGTGCTCCACAGCAGGGCCACCGTCTCCAGCTCCACCGCCAGCGCGAGGGCCGCGGCTGCCGGCGCGAGGGCCAGCCCGCGCCACAGCAGCAGCCGGCCGGGCACCATGCCGAGGGCCGCCGCCGCCCCCATCGCGGGGCCCGAGAGGTGGAGCTCGGCGAGGCCCCGGAGCGCCTCGAAGAGCGCGAGAATGGCGTCGTCGAGATGATCAGCGGCGAGGTGGGTGCCGAGGAAGAGCAGGCCCAGGCGCACGAAGCTGCCCGCGAGGCCGGCGCTGCCGCCAGCCAGGCGGTCGAGGCGGCCCGCGAGCCGCAGGGCAGGGGAGGGAGGCATGGGGGCTCCGGGAGGGCCGGCGACCGGGCACGGCCCCCGCGGCTCCGACCGCTCCACGCGCGAGCGGTTCCGGGCCTTACACCCCCGGGGCCCGCTACTCCTCGCCGCCGCCCGGGGCCCAGACGTAGAGCCCCACCCGCATGCCGCCGTTCGAGAAGCTCGTCAGGAGGCGGGCCGCCGGGTGGACATGCCGGGCGAGCTCGGGGTTCGGCGCGAGGAAGGCCACCCGCCAGCCGGCGAAGGGGCCGGAGAGGGCCCGGCCGAGGGCGCCGTAGACGCCGGCGACGCGCTTGCCGAGCCGGGCGCCGAAGGGCGGGTTGGTCACGATCAGCCCCTGGGGCGCCGGGGCGCTGAGGTCAGAGACCCGGCCCGTCACCCACGCGATCCGGGCGCCGGCCCGGTGGGCGTTGCGCTGGGCGATCTCGATGGCCTGG
>CAXQUZ010000781.1:0-4871 GCA_964226865.1 Myxococcota bacterium
CCGGCCCCCGCGCCCCCCGCCCGCCACCCCCGCCGCTGCGGGGGGCACGGCCCCGCCCCCCGACCCAGTCTCGGATGGGCCGAGAGAGAGTCTGGCCCCCCCCGATTCGGGTACCGCCCCTCCCCCACCGTTCCTAAGCTGGGACCACGCCCCCTTCCACCGCCCGCCATGCTCCCGTCTTCCCGACCGTCCCCGGCTTCCCCGCCGTCCCCGTCCCCGTCCCCCGCGGCCGCCGCCGAGCTGCGGCTGGACGCGGCGGCCCGTGGCACGGCCAGCCCGGCCCCGCGCCTCGCCCCGGCCCGCGTCCCGCCCCTGTGCCTCGGCATGCTGGCGATCTACGCCACGGTGCTCGCCCTCACCACGCCGGCCCCGCTGCGCCCCTGGGCCGCGCCCCTGGTGCTGTTGCCCATGGCCTGGGCCGCGTGGACCCGGAGCCGCCGGGGCGCCGTGGTGCTCACGGTGCTGGCCCTGGTGGTCCACTACCTGCTGTGGCCGGCGGAGCTCTGGAGCGGCGCCGCGCTGGCAGCCAACCTCGGGGGCCACCTCGCCCTGCTGTTGCTCGGTGTGGGCGGGGCGCTGGCCATCGAGGGCCACCGCCGGGGCGTCGCCATCGAGGGCATCCTCGCGGCACTGCCGGCCGGGCTGGTGCTGGTCGACCGCGAGACCGCCCGCCTGGTGGGCGCCAACGGGGCCGCCCGGCGCCTGCTCGGACTCGACCTGGCCGCGCCGATCGAAGGCCCCGTCACCTCCCTCATCGCCCCCGAGGTCTGGGCGCAGGCCGTCACGGGCGAGCTTGCGCACTGCGAGCTGCGGGTCGATCTGCGCGGGCCGGCCGCCGCGGCCCGACGGGTCGCCCTCCAGGCCATGCCGGTCGTGCTGGGCGCCCGGGCGCGGGTGCTGCTCGCGCTGCGCGACATCGAGACCCAGGAGGCCCTCGAGGAGGAGCTGGTGGCCGCCGAGCAGGCCCGGGGCCAGGCCGCCGTCGACGCCCAGGTCGGCCGCGCCAACCACCTCGCCCAGCTCGGCACGGTGGCCGCCGGCGTGGGCCACGAGATCAACAACCCGCTGGCCTACATGCTCATCAACCTCGAGCTCGCCGCCAGCGAGCGGCTGCCCGCCATCGGCGCCCGCGTGGCCGGCCTCCCGGACGCTGCGCGCGCCGAGGCCGAGGCCGAGCTGGCCGAGCTGGGCTTGCTGATCGACGAGACCCAGGCCGGCGCCACCCAGATCCACACCGTCGTGCGCCAGCTCCAGCAGTTCTCGCGCACCAGCAGCGACCCCCAGACCCCCACCGACATCGCCGAGTTCGCGGGCCGGGCCGCCCAGATGGCCGCCCACAGCTTCCCCTCGGGCCTCGACTTCCACCACCACCACAGCGGCCCGCGCAGGGCCCGCTGCGCGCCCTCGAAGCTCTCCCAGGTGGTCATCAACCTGCTGACCAACGCCGCCCACGCCGTCGCGGGCAGCGCGCGCGCCGAGGTCCGCCTCGAGACCGCCGTCGACGACCGGGGCATCCACCTCGCCGTGGCCGACACGGGCTGCGGCATCCCCGCCGACCAGCTCTCCCGCATCTTCGACCCCTTCTACACGACCAAGCCCGTCGGCCAGGGCACGGGGCTCGGTCTCGCGGTCTGCCGCAGCATCGTCGAGGGCGAGGGCGGCCAGCTCACGGTCGACAGCACCGAGGGCGTGGGCACGACCGTGCGCATCTTCCTGCCGGCGGCGGCCGTCCCCGCCCCGGAGGACGCCGCGGCGGCGCCCGGTGCGGCGGCGGGCCCCCGCTCGCGGGCGTCCAGCGACCGGCTGCGGGTGCTCGTGGTCGACGACCAGCAGGTCATTCGCGACGCGGTCCGCCGCCTGCTCGCCCCCCACTTCGAGGTGACCACCGCGGCCAGCGGTGCTGCGGCCCTGGCCTGCCTCGAGACCGCGACCTTCGACCGCATCCTGCTCGACCTCGCCATGCCCGACATGACCGGCCAGGAGGTCTACGCCCAGGTGCTCGCGCGGGCGCCCGAGACCGCCGCGCGCATGGTCTTCTTCACGGGCGGCGTCGTCGACACCACCCTGCGGGCCTTCGCCGACATCCACCGCCAGCGGGTCATCCACAAGCCCGTGGGCGCCGACCTCGTCCACCGGCTCCGGGCGCCCCTCCCGCCGGCACCGCCCCCGCAGCCGGGCGGCTGTGCCCTCCGGTGCCACTGCGCGCTCTACGACTGGTTCCGGTCGAGCCCGACCAACCAGTTCTACCAGACGCTCTACTGCGACGCGACGGACGAGGCGCCGACCCGCTGCCACCGCCAGCGCCACCTCGCCGCCACCGGCGTCCGGCCCCCGGACGACCTGCTGCCCGACGGCCGGCGGCTCGGCCCCGAGGCCCCCCGCGAGAGCGCCGAGGGCACGCGGGGCTGAGGGCACGCGGGGCTGAGGGCACGCGGGGCGGGGACGCACGGGGCGGGGGCGGCGGTGGGCTGCCGCGGACACAAGACATGGTATTCGCGCAACAAAACCCGCGACTTGAGATACACGACAACACAAACACCCATGCAGCGCGTGTGCAGACCCGACGCAGAATGGGTCGCCCCCCCGGTAGAATATTTCGGAATCCCCAACCCAAGCCCCAACCAAACCCATGGGCTCGCTACGCTCAGGACCGGTAGCCCTCCGGGGTCCCCGTCTCTCCGTCCCTGGGCCCGACCATGCAGCACACCCTGAGCCCAACCCTGCCCCGCACGTCTCCACCGCGCGGCGCCCGCACAGAGCGCACACCGCTGGGGTCACGCGCCCGCCGGCTGGCCCCCCCCTCCTGCCTCGTGCTGCTCAGCATCTACGCCGTCGCCGTGGCCCTCTGGGTGCCGGTGGCCGTGCGCCCACGCTTCGCCCCGCTCGTGCTGCTGCCCCTGGCCATCGCGGCGTGGCAGCGCAACCGGGTCGGCGCCGTCGTGATCTCGGTGCTGACCGCCGCCGTGCACGCCGCGCTCTGGCCCGCGGAGACGCTCGCGCCCCCCTGGCTCCCCGGGGTCGCCCTCGGCCACGCCGGGCTGGCGCTGGTCGGGCTCATCACGGCCCAGGCCTCGCTCTGGCACCGGCGCAACGCCACCCTCGAGTCGGTCTTCGGCCTCATGCCCGCCGGGCTCATCCTCGTCGACACCGCCACCGGCCTCGTGCAGGACCACAACGCCGCCGCCCGCGAGCTCGCGGGCCTCGCCCCGTCCCCCCGCGGCGCCCCCCTCCCCGTGCAGCACCTGCTGCCCCCCGATGCCTGGGCCCAGGCCCGCAGCGGAGCGCTCCAGGGGGCAGAGAGCCGGTGGACCCTCCCGGGCGCGCCCGGCCTGCCCCCCCGCCGGGTGGCCCTCCAGGCCTTCCCCATCGAGATGGATCGCCGGCCCTTCGTGCTCATCACCGTGCGCGACATCACCCGCCAGGAAGCCCTCGAGACCGAGCTGCTCCAGGCCGAGCGCGCACGGGGCGAGGCCAGCACCGAGGCCCAGGTGGCCCGGGCCAACCACCTCGCCCAGCTGGGCACGGTCGCCGCCGGGGTCGGCCACGAGATCAACAACCCCCTGGCCTTCATGCTCATCAACCTGGAGCTGGCGCTCGACGAGCTCATTCCCCACATGGCCGCCGACCCGACCGGCACCCGGTCCGCCGCCCGCCTCGACGAGCTGCGCGACATGCTCGACGACACCCGCACGGGGGCCCGCCAGATCCAGGGGGTGGTCCGGGAGCTCCAGCAGTTCTCGCGCAGCAGCGTCGCGGACGCGGCGCCCACCGACGTGCGCGAGTTCGTGGGACGGGCCGCCCACATGGCCGCCCACACCTTCCCCCCCGACCTCGACTTCTCCTACGCCCACACCGGCGGCGCACGGGCACACTGCGCGGCCGCCAAGCTCTCCCAGGTCGTGATCAACCTGCTCACCAACGCGGCCCACGCGGTCTCGGGCACCGAGGGCGCCCGCATCCGGCTGCGGACCGACGGCGACGACACGGGCCTCCACATCACCGTGACCGACAACGGCTGCGGCATCCCCGCCGACCAGCTGGAGCGGGTCTTCGACCCCTTCTTCACCACCAAGCCCGTCGGCCAGGGCACCGGGCTCGGCCTCGCCGTCTGCCGCACCATCATCAGCGAGCTCGGCGGCCGCCTCACCGTCGACAGCACCGTGGGCCGCGGCACCAGCGTGCGCATCTGGCTGCCGGTGGCCGCCGAAGCCCCGGCGCCGGCCCCGGCTCCCGCGCCCGCCACGGCCGCGCCGACGGGCCTCCCCACGGTGCTGGTGGTCTACGACGATCCCCAGGTGCGCACGGCGCTCTCCCGGCTGCTCCGAGACTTTGCCGTGACCCTCGCGGCCTCGGGCGCCGAGGCCCTGGCCCTCGTCCAGTCCCGGCGCTTCGACCGCATCCTGCTCGACCTCGCGATGCCCGGGATGTCGGGCATGGAGACCCACCAGGCCCTCCAGCGCACGGCACCGGACCAGGCCGACCGGGTCCTCTTCCTCACGGGCGGGGTGGTCGATCTCGCCCTGCGCGCCTTCGTCCAGGTACACGAAGACCGCGTTCTCCACAAGCCCATCGGCCGGGAGCTCATCGACCGGCTCCAGGCCCCCCTGCCGGCCGCCGGCCCGCCCGAGGGCGGGGCCACCTGCCGCCTCCGCGCCACCTGCCGGCTCAAGCCCTGGTTCGAGGCCAGCCCCACCAACCGCTTCTACCTCGACCTGTACTGCACCTCCGCCGCAGGCTCTCGCCGCTGCCACCGCCAACGCCACGTCACCGCCACCGGCACCGCGCCGCCCGACGACCTGCTGCCGGACGGGCGCCAGCGCGAGACCGGGCCCCCCCCGCAGGAGGAGGCCCGGCCGCAGCGCAGGCTTCAG
>CAXQUZ010000782.1:0-4380 GCA_964226865.1 Myxococcota bacterium
CACAGGTGCAACTGATCCAGGACAATGGAGATGGCGCCGGTGAGCTTGTTGGCTCCGTGGCGGTAACAGACAACGGCGACTCGCTGGACGTGGCATTCACCGTTGAACCACCCTACTTGTTGCTGGAGACCCATGCCGCGGCAGCGCGCGAATGCGCGGACATCCCCCAAACTGGCTCGGGGAATCCGAAGGTAGGCAAGTTTGAAGACCAATGGCAGAGTCCGTCCAATGCGGGCAGTGACGAGATACACCTGACACTGGTGGATGTCTATGAAAATTCGGGTAGCCTGTGCATCGCCGCCCACGCAGTGGTCTATGACACTACTGCGGGAGAGACCCCGGAGGAGGCACTGCTGAACTCCATGGAAGGTGCCTGGGCCGGCACGGAGCAATTTCCAGGCCGTAACTGGGCCACTCACTTTGAATTTGCCTATCCATCTGCCGACTCATGTGAAGGCAAGGACCATTGCTTCCTTTTCACGAGCAGCGAGATCTACAATGGCGACCTGGGGGGGCTGATCGGGGCTGATGAAAAATGCAACAGCCTCGCGACGGCGGCCGGGCTGGCGGGTCAGTTCAAGGCGTGGCTGTCAACCGACGCCGTTGCGGCGCCAGAGCGTTTCACCGAGACGGCCAAGCCTTACAAAAACATTGTGGGAGAAACCGTGGCAGACAATTTGGCAGCCCTGAGCTCACATTCGTTAACTGTCGCGCCGGGAACCGATGAATCGGGGACGAGGAAGGAATTACCTGCTTCCGGTGCATGGACCGGAACGACCGTAGAAATGAGTCTTGGGGTCGCTTGCGAAAACTGGACATCGAGCAACCCTGCTGATCAAGGCACTGTTGGACACAGCATATTTCCAAACCTTTTCTGGACGCAGAACCTTATCGACCCCACGGCAACCTGCGATGCTGAACAAGCGCTCTATTGTCTGGAGGACTAGGCGCCGCGGTTCCGATCGTGAGCGCGCTGCCATGGCTGTTGGATCGCGCGTTCATGATGGACGACCGGGCGCTTAACGCCAGCGCGATTTGTCCTGCAGGAATCGCTTTGCATCATACAGATCGCTCGGTAGATAGTCGCTGAACAAGTTGGGTGCGTAGGCATTCTGATAGCCTTCCCAAACTGCGCGATAGAGGTCCATGTGGACGACTGGTTGCTGATGCCGCTGGCGGAATTGCGCCAGCGGCAGGTTGGCCGAAATGGCTGTTTCCGCCTGGCGCGCGCGTGCCAGTTCCTCACCTCTCGGGCCAAGGATCATGCTGTTGCCCGACCGTGCGCCTGAATCTTCGAAAAAGTTTGGGTTCCCCGGAGACAGCGCATTGTTGCACATGGCGCATCGCGATGGGCCCCACCACCCTGCCGGCCAACATCGACGGCCACCAGCCCGCGCCCACCTACTGGAACGAGCGCGACGGCTGGTCGGTGGCCACCCCGGTCATGGCCCACTTCCCCAACGTCGACGTGGGCCTCGTCAGCGGCCACGACGACATCGCCGGCTCGCTGGGCGACGACAGCAACACCATCATCATCGACCTCGCCACCGGCGAGCGGGTGGCCCACTGGTGTGAGCGCGACGTCTCGACCACCGATGACGAAGACAGCCTCTTCATGTGCCACCCGGCGGCCTCCTGGGACTACGGCGGCCACTATGTCGTCGCCGTGCGCAACCTCGCCGACACGGCCGGCACCGCCTTCGCCCCCTCGCCCGCCTTCTCGGCCCTGGCCACGGGCGGCCGCACGGGCGACGACACCGTCGACGCCCAGCTGCTGACCCGCCAGCCCCACTACGACGAGGTCATCTTCCCCGCCCTCGAGGCCCAGGGCTGGGACCCGGCCGAGGTCCAGCTCGCCTGGGACTTCGTCACCGGCTCGAAGACCCAGGTCACGGGCCGGGCGGTCCACCTCCGCGACCTGACCGAGCAGTGGGTCGCCGAGAACGGCGTGCCCTACACCATCACGGCCATCGACGAGCGCAACGACGACCACACGGCCTTCCGGGTCAAGGGCACGATGACGGCCCCCCTCTTCACCGAGGAAGACCGCCCCGGCACCGTGCTCACCCGCGACGCCGACGGCATGCCCGTCCTCAACGGCACCACCGAGGTCCCCTTCACGGTGGTCGTGCCCCAGAGCGTCGTCGCCAGCGGCACCCCCGCGCCGGTGGTCCAGTACGGCCACGGCCTGCTGGGCGGCCAGAGCGAGGTCCACGCCGGCTACCTGGCCGAGCTCGCCGACCGCAACGGCTGGATCATCTTCGCCGTCGACTGGACGGGCATGAAGACCATCGACTCCAGCTACATCGCGCTGATGCTGGTCCAGGACCTCGGCAACTTCGCCATCGTCCCCGAGCGCAGCCACCAGGGCTTCGTCGAGTTCCAGGTCGCCATGAAGCTGGTCACCGAGCACCTCGTCGACGACGCGGCCCTCCAGGACACGAGCCTCACGGGACCGGGCGGCTCGCTCATCGACCCGACGCGCCGCTACTACTACGGCAACTCCCAGGGCGGCATCCTCGGCGCGGCCTACGCCGCCATCTCGAAGGACATCGAGCGGGCCACCTTCGGCGTCGGCGGCGGCCCCTACCACCTCCTCCTCACCCGCTCGGCCGACTTCGAAGAGTTCTTCCTGCTCTTCAAGACGATGTACCCCGACCCCAAAGACACCTCGATGTGGCTGGCCTACATCCAGACCCTCTGGGACGAGGGCGAGGGCGCCGGCTACGCCCGGGCGACCACCTCCGATCCCCTGCCCGACACCCCGGCCAAGACCGTGCTCCAGCAGGTCGCCATCGGCGACGCACAGGTCACGACCCTCGGCGCGGAGTACATGGCACGCAGCTACGGGGCCACCTTCATCGGCACCCCGGCCCGCGAGGCCTGGGGCATCGACACCGTCGCCGGCCCCACGACGGGCTCGGTGCTGGTGGAGTGGGACTACGGCCTCGAAGAGCCCTACCAGAACATCCCGCCCAACAAAGAGACCGACCCCCACGAGGCCCCGCGGCGCGAGCTCGCCGCCCAGGAGCAGCTCGCCTGGTTCTTCGAGACCGGCGAGATCCAGGACTTCTGCGAGGGCCCCTGCCAGGATCTGGACCGCTACGCCGAGTGACCGAGACCGCCCATGACCGAGCCCAAGCCCCAGCAGCGCCCGTGGCGTGACCACACCTCCGGGCTGGATGCCCCCACCGCCGTCGAGCTCTACGCCATCGGCACCATCCACTCGCCCTACAAAGAGCGCTACGGCACCCCCCGCCAGTCCGGGCTGCGGGGCATCAACGACGCGGCGGCCGAGGCGCCGGCCTGGATCGCCTTCGACAAGTCGCTCGTGCCCGCCGACGCCATCGCCGACCTGGCGGGCTTCGAGCGCATCTGGCTGGTCACCTGGCTCCACCTCAACCGCCGCACCCGCAAGGCCCGGGTCAAGACACCCCGCGGCGGCCCGCCCCGCTCCATCTACGCGACCCGGGCGCCCCACCGGCTCAACCCCATCGGGCTGTCCTGTGTGCGGGTGCTGGGGGTCGAGGGCAACCGCATCACCATCGGCGAGCTCGACCTGCTCGACGGCACCCCCGTGCTCGATGTGAAGCCCTATGTGCCCTACGCCGACGCCTGGCCGGACGCCGTGGCGGGCTGGGTGACCGAGAGCGGCGGCAAGCCCGAGATCGGCTGAGCCCGAGAGCGGGTGAGCCCGAGAGCGGGTGAGCCCGCCGGCCAGAGGGGCCTTCAGCGCCCCTGCTGGACCAGGTTCAGCACGTTGCCCTCCGGGTCGCGGGTCGTGAGCATGCGCCCTTGGGACCCCTCGCGGGCCGGGAAGATGCGGGCCCCGGCCGCCTGGAGGCTCTGGGCCAGCCGCGCCAGATCGGGCACCTGGAGCTCGAGGAAGGCCGTCTGGCTCTTGCCGCGGGAGAAGCCGGGGGTGCGGGCCGCGTCGACCAGCACCAGCCGCACCCCGTCGGCGTCGAGGGTGACGTGGCGCGAGGAGCGGCCCTTGATGGCGAGGCCGAGGGCCCGGGTGTAGAAGGTCGCCGTCTTCACGAGCTGCAGGCAGGGCAGCGTGACCCCCCCGATGGCGGTGGCGGCCGGCGGCGGCGGCGGGGCCCGGCGGGCCCGGCGGGGGTGGGGACGACTGCTCATGCGCACCTCGGCGCCAGTGTATCCTCCCGCGACCGCCGCTCTGAACCCGCCGGGCCCTCCCTGCCCCCGGCCGCCCCGGTTGTGCCCATGCGCCCGCTGCTCTGCTCCCTTGCCCTGCTGGCCCCCCTCGCCGGCGGTCGACCGGCGCCCCCCGCCCGGCCCCCGACGCCCCACCTGGCCCCCCCAACCCCCAGCCGCCCGCCATTCTCCACGCCCCGCCCCCACGTCCAGGCCCCGCGC
>CAXQUZ010000783.1:0-9720 GCA_964226865.1 Myxococcota bacterium
GACGTGTGCTCTTCCGATCTCCGGCGAGCTCGCCGCCGTCGCCGGAGTGCGCACCGAGACCGTCGACGTGACCGACAGCGCCTCGGTCGCGGCCCTCGCCGGGCGGCTCGCCGGCCAGCCCATCGACCTGCTGATCAACAACGCCGGGCTGCTGCGGCGCCAGTCCCTCGACGCGCTCGACGAGCAGGGCATCCGCGACCAGTTCGAGGTCAACGCCCTCGGCCCCCTGCGGGTCACCGCCGCGCTCCAGCACCACCTCGCCCCGGGCGCCACCGTGGCCATCGTCACCAGCCGCATGGGCTCGATCGAAGACAACACCGGCGGCTCCCACTACGGCTACCGGATGAGCAAGGCGGCCGTGAACATGGCCGGCAAGAGCCTCGCCGTCGACCTGCGGGACCGGGGCGTCGCCGTCGTGCTGCTCCACCCCGGCTACGTGCGCACCGGCATGACGGGCGGCCGCGGCAACTGGGGCCCGGACGAGGCCGCCGAGGGGCTGCTCGCCCGCATCGACGAGACTACGCTCGACAACACCGGCCGCTTCGTCCACGCCGACGGCAGCCCGCTGCCCTGGTAGCACCGCCCGGCCCCCCACAGGAGCCCCCATGGACACCGCCACCCTCGTGCGCCTCGCCCTCCAGGAAGACCTGGGGGGCGGCGACATCACCACTGCCGCCACCGTGCCCCCCGACGCCCGGGGGGTGGGCCTCATCCGCGCCAAGCAGCAGCTCGTGCTCGCCGGCCACCGGGAGGCCTCCGAGACCTTCGCCCAGCGCGGGGCCGCCTACACCGCCCTCGCCCCGGCCGGCACCCAGGTCGACCCCGGCACGGTGGTCGCCCGCATCGAGGGGCCCCTGGCCAGCATCCTCACGGCCGAGCGGGTCGCCCTCAACTTCCTGATGCACCTCTCGGGCATCGCGACCCACACCCGCCGAGTGGTGGCCCACGCCGCCGGTCTGCGCGTGGTCGATACCCGCAAGACCATTCCGCTGATGCGAGCGCCAGAGCGCCGCGCGGTGCGCCTGGGCGGCGGGGCCAACCACCGCTTCGCACTCTATGACGGCGTCCTGATCAAGGACAACCACATCGTCGCTGCGGGCGGGGTGACCGCCGCCGTCCGCGCCGCCCGCGCCGAGGCCCACCACCTCCTCAAGATCGAGGTCGAGGTCGAAGACGCCGACCAGGCCCGCGAGGCCGTGGCGGCCGGCGCCGACGTGATCATGCTCGACAACATGGACGACGCCACCATGGCCGCCATCATCGCCGAGCACCGCGGCCGCGCCCTGTTCGAGGCCTCCGGAAACATGCACGCCGAGCGACTTGCCGGGGTGGCCGCCGCGGGGGTTGACGTCGTCAGCATCGGCGGGCTCATCCACCAGGCCCGCTGGGTCGACCTCTCCTTGAAGCTGGTCCCCCCGGGCGCGGACTCCGCCGGATCCAGGTGATAGGCTGCTCCGGACGGAGTCCGCTCGGAGGCGCTCGATGTCCCAGAACCTTCCCCGCACCGCCCGCCCGCACGCCGCCCCCGGGCTGCTGCGCCACGCCGGCATGGTGCTCCTGCTCGCCGCCCAGGGCTGTGTCTTCGTCTCGAAGGACGCCGTCGAGGCCCGCAAGGACGCCGACGGCGACGGTGTCGGCTTCGAGACCGACTGCGACGACGACAACGCGCAGATCGGCGGTCCGACCACCTGGTACGTCGACGAAGACAACGACTCCTACGGCGCCGGCGAGGCCATGGAGGGCTGCGACCCACCGAGCCGCATCGCCGACAACGCCGATGACTGCGACGACACCGACCCGCTGGTGAACCCGGGCGCGCCCGAGGTCTACTACAACGACAAGGACGACGACTGCGCCGGCGAGGACGCCAACGGCGACGGGGCCATCGACGACCAGGACAAGGACAGCGACGGCGCCGAGGTCTCGGTCGACTGCGACGACGAAGACCCGACCCGCTTCCCCGACGACGACATCCCCGAGGTCTACTACAACGGCCTCGACGACGACTGCAACCTGGAGACCGCCGACGGCGACCAGGACGGCGACGGCTACTGGCATGTCGACTACGACAACCTGGTCATCAGCAACGGCGAGCGGCCGATGACCATCCCCGCCGAGGACCGCCCGGGCGACTGCCTCGACGACCCCTCCGCCGCCCTCACGGTGCTCAACGGCTTCTCGGCCCTCGGCGCCGCCGACGTCCACCCCGACGCCACCGAGCGCCACTACGACGGCGTCGACCAGGACTGCCTCGGCGAAGACGCCGACGGCAGCGGCATCGCCGACGACTTCGACCAGGACGGGGACGGCTACGCCACGGCGGCCTACGTCTCCACCGACGGCAGCTTCGGCCGCGACTGCCGCGACTGCCCGGACGACGCCTGCGCCGACGAGGCGGGCGAGATCGACGACCCGGCGGGCCTCTCCGCTGCGGCCATCAACCCGGGCGCCACCGACATCTGGTACGACGGCACCGACGCCGACTGTGACGACCGCGACGACTACGACTTCGACGGCGACGGCGACCCGGTGGCCGCGGGCGGCGGCAGCGACTGCAACGACGAAGACGCCACCTCCTACACCGGCGCGGCCGACACCTGGTACGACGGCAAAGACACCGACTGCCAGGGCAACAGCGACTGGGACGCCGACGGCGACTTCTGGGTCCCGGACCGCTACGCCGGCCGCACCACGGTCAACGCACCGGGCGCCCGCCAGGACGGCAGCGGCGACTGCTGGGACGACCCCTCCGCCGCCGTCTCCTTCCCGATCTCGACCGTCGACGGCAGCACCACCTTCGCCGCGGCCGACTTCAACCCCGCCGCCAGCGACGCCTGGTACGACGGCGTCGACCTCGACTGCGCCGCCAACAACGACATCGCCGCCGACGCCGACGGCTTCGCCAGCGACGCCCCCCCCGACAGCTCGGGCGGCACCGCCGGCGACGACTGCGACGACACCCTGGCGACCGTGAACCCGGGCGCCACCGAGGTCTGCAGCAACGGCCTCGACGACGACTGCTCCGGCAACAGCGTGCCCTGCGGCGTCTCCGGCGTCATCGCCCCCACCGACGCGGCCGGGCTGGTCTACGACTCGAGCGCGGTCTCGGGCTTCGGCTACGCCATCGCCGCCCGCCACGACATCGACGGCGACGGCGTCAACGACCTCATCATCGGCGACCCCTACGACTCGCTCTCGACCAGCAACGCGGGCACGGTCTCGATCTACTCGAAGGCCGTCACGGGGCTGAACAGCATCGGCCGCACGGCCGACGCCCAGCTCGCCGGTCGCAGCTCCTCGGAGTACCTCGGCGCCGCCGTGGCCGGTCTCGACGACGTCAACGGCGACGGCTACGACGAGGTCGTCATCGGCAGCGCCTACGAGAGCTCGCTGGCCACCTACGGCGGCGCGGCCTTCGTGCTCTACGGCCCGGTCACCAACACGACCTACGCCTACCTCGCGGCCGACGCCGAGATCTACGGCTCGGAGTCGAGCGCGGGCTTTGCCCTGACGCTGGCCACCGGCGACCTCACCGGCGACGGCCAGGCCGACGTGCTCGTGGGCGCCGCCCGCTCGGACGACACCTGGTCGAACGGCGGCGCCGTGTTCATCAAGGACGCCACCGACCCCAACACAACCGACACCGACCACGGCCGCATCGCCGGCCTCGGCGTCAACGCCCAGACCGGCGCCTCCCTGCTCGTCACCGACATCGACGGCGACGGCCAGGACGACCTCCTCGCCGGTGGTCCGAGCGCCAGCTACGGCGCCTACTCCAGCAACGGCGCGGTCGGCCTCGTGCTCGGCCCCGTCTCGGCGACGGCCAAGCTCGACATGAGCACCGACGCCGACGCGGTCATCGCCGGCTCCTCGTCCAGCCTGCGCATCGGCTCGACCCTGGCCGCGGGCGACCTCAACGGCGACGGCAAGGCCGACCTCGTCGTCGGCGCCCAGGACCACCCGGGCCCGACCTCGACCTACACGGGCGCGGCCTTCGTGTTCTTCGGCCCGCTGTCGGGCACGAGCTTCACCGAGTCCGACGCCGACGTGATCATCTCCACCTCGGTGGCCGCATCGGGCTCGGCGAGCCCCGGCATCGGCTCCGGGCTGCTGGCCGACGTCGACCTCGACGGCGACAGCCAGGACGATCTCGTCATCTCCGCAGAGTACGGCGGCCCGTCGAACACGGGCGCGGTCTTCGTCTTCCACGGCCCCGTCACGGCGGGCTCGCTCGACGTCACCACCGCCGACGGCGCCATCATCGGCACGACCACCTACTCGCTCTTCGGCACCGCCATCGACGGCTCCGACCTGTCGGGCGACAGCATCGACGACCTGCTCATCGGCCAGTCGGCCTACAACGCGCGGGGCGACAACGACGGCCAGGTGCTCATGTACACGGGCGGCGCCGAGTAGGCGGCCGCTCAGCGGCGCTGGTGCTGCCAGTCGGGGGCGAGCGCGCTCTCGACGGGGGCCGACAGCCCCGGGAAGGCCGGGTGGGTCCGCACGAGGGCCAGCCAGGCCGCCACCACCAGCAGGGGCAGCAGCCACTGGCGGCGGTCGCGGGGCAGCCAGCCCTCGGCGGTCTGGGCGCCGGCCAGCAGCAGCAGCAGCCAGCAGCCGTGGAAGAAGGTCTCGGGCTTGGCGATGCGCCAGAAGCCCGGAACCACCGCATGGAAGGCCATGTAGACGGGGTTGGCCACCACGGCGGGCGCCCCGGGCGCACCGTGCACCAGGGCAGGGCCGAGGGCGAGGGCGCCGAGCAGCAGCCCCACCCCCACCAGGCTCTGGGCGAGGGGCTGGCGACGCAGCCGCCACAGCCCGGCCAGCCCCAGCCCCAGGGCCACCGGGTTCAGGGCCCGCCAGAGCTCGAGCCGGTTCCAGGCCGGGGGCCACAGCTCGACGCTGTCGAGGGCCGCGCGCTGCCAGAGAAAGGCCGCGGGCGGCGCGAGGGGCGGGGCACCGGCCATGAGCAGGTGCTGCCAGAGCACGACCGGCGCCCCCACCAGTGCGGCCAGCAGCCCGGCCCCGAGGGCACGGCGGTGGGGGGCCGACCGGGGGGCACGGAGGAGGTCGAGGGCGACCCAGGCCGCGGCGCCGATGGCCACGAGAATGCCCAAGTAGAGGTTGTTCCAGGCAAGCACCGGCCACAGCAGGGCCGGGCCGAGCAGGGCCCGCCCCCCCCGTTCGCGCGCCCGCCACCAGACCAGCCCGAAGAGCGGCAGCCAGAAGACCTGGGCCTTCTCGATGGTGTACCAGTTCAGGTCGCGGAAGACGTGGAGCCCCATGCCAAAGGGGAAGCCCAGCGACAGGGCCACCAGCGGCCGCACCCCGCCCGCCCGGGCCAGCAGCGCCGCCAGCCACCAGGCGAGGGCCGGGCTCAGCAGCGCCCAGAGCCCGAAGGCGCCGACGGGCCCCAGCACGAGATCCGCCGCCTCCACCAGCCACAGGTGGCCCGTGTGGACCCCGATGAGCTGCACGGCGGGATCGGCCATCGCGGCGACGGGATCGGCGAGGCTGCGCCGGTGGACCCCGTCCAGGTAGAACAGCAGGCTGCCCTCCTTGTCGATGGTCGGGAAGGCGCCCAGCCAGTGGCGGTCGAGGTGGGCCAGCCAGGGGCTCGTGAGGCCCACCGTGCCCCCGAGGCAGGCGAGGCCCATGCGCACCAACACCGGCGGCCGGCGCCACCCGGCCAGCGCGAGCAGGACCAGCGCCACTCCGGCACAGAGCAGGTGGCCCCCCGGATCATCGAGCAGCCCCGCGGGCACGGGCACCATGCGAGGGTCGGGGGGCGGGCCGATGGCAGGCAAGAGGGCGGGCTCCGTGGCAGGCGCGGCTGGGGGGATAGGACCGCCGCCTGGAGAATGCCATGCCCAAGTCCCGCCGCACCGCTGTCCCCCTGCCCGAGCCGGTGGACGCGGGCTTCGCCGACGAGCTGCTCGCCTGGTACGACGCGCACAAGCGCACGCTGCCCTGGCGCGACGCGGGGGCCGGGCCCTACCGGACCTGGGTGAGCGAGGTCATGCTCCAGCAGACCCGGGTCGAGGCCGCCCGGCCCTACTTCGAGGCCTGGATGGCGCGCTTCCCCACGGTCGAGGCCCTGGCCGACGCGCCCCTCGACGACGTGCTCAGCTCGTGGAGCGGCCTCGGCTACTACTCCCGGGCCCGCAACCTCCACAAGGCCGCCCAGGCCGTGCGGGACGCGGGCGCCTTTCCGACGGACCTCGCGGGCTGGCGCGCCCTGCCCGGGGTGGGCCCCTACATCGCCGGCGCGGTCTGCAGCATCGCCCTGGGCCTGGACGAGCCCGCGGTCGACGGCAACCTCGAGCGGGTGCTGAGCCGGGTCCACGCCCACCCGGGCGGCCGGGGGGCCGTGCACAAGATGGCCCAAGCGCTGCTGCCCACGGGCCGGGCCGGCGACTTCAACCAAGCCCTGATGGACCTCGGCTCGGGGATCTGCAAGCCCAAGTCCCCCGACTGCGAGCGCTGCCCCGTGCTCGACCACTGCCGCGGTGGCCAGGCGGGCACGCCGACCCTGTGGCCCGAGAAGAAGGCCAAGCGGGTGGTGCCGGAGCGCACCGCCGTGGCCGTGGCCGTGGTCCGCGACGACACCGTGCTGGTCTGCCGCCGCCCGGCCGAGGGGCTCTTCGGGGGCCTCTACGAGCTGCCAGGCGACATCCTCGACGGGCCGGCCGCCGCCGACAGCGCCCTCGCCGAGACCGCGGCCGCCGCCGTGCGGGCCCGATCCGGCTGGACCCCGGTCGACCTCGTCCACCACGCCACCCTGCGCCACACCCTCACCCACATGCGGCTCACCCTCGAGCTCTACCGCGCGGCGGCCACCCGGACCGACAGCCCGGGCTTCTACACGGCCGAGCGCTGGCTTCCGGTGGGTCGCCCCGGCCGGGCCGGGCTGTCGACCCTCGCGCGCAAGGCCATCCGGGCCCTCGCCGCGTCCGAGCCCGAGGCGCCCTGAGCCGGGGCAGGGGAGGGCCGGGGGCCTCAGCCACCGGCGCTGCGCCGGGCCACCAGCTCGCCGATGTGGACCAGCACCTGCTCGAGCTCGGCGGGGTCCTGCAGCGCCCGGGCCGGCCCCGCCACGCCGTCGGGACGCAGCACGAGCCGGGCGCCGTCCAGCTCGAGCAGCCGGGCTCCCGCCACGAGCGCCGCCAGCTCTTCCCGTGCCGCGGCTCCGAGTGCGCGGAAGCTCTCCAGCTCAGGCAGCCCCGCGCGGTCGCCCAGCTCCTCGTGGAGGCGGGCCTGGAGCAGCGGCGCCGGCAGCACGGTGCGGCGGCTGCGCCACATGTCGGTGACCGCACGCGACAGCGCACTCGCGGCGACCCTGCGGGCCACGGACTGGAGGTAGGACACGTCGCGCGCTCCGTCAGGGGGACGCGCCTTCCTTCGGACCCTCCGGTCCGCACCTGAGCCCCGATTGCCCCGAACGGGCCAGGGCTTCCCCCCCAGATCCGCCAGCAGGGCGTCAGCCCTCGTCGGGCGCCCGGGGGGGCGGAGCGGCGGCCAGCTCGGCCGCGCCGAGCATCTCACGGAGGGCCGCCACACAGGCCTCGAGCGCGGCGCCATCGCGGCTGTCGAGGGTGAGAATGACCGTCCAGGGCTTCTTCTCGAAGCGCGGGTAGCTGCCGATGTCGACGGTCGGGAAGCGCGCCTGGATGGCCGCCAGCTCGTCGGCGATGACCGACTCGGCGCGGGTGGTCTGGAGCCGCGCGTGGAGCACGGGCTGGCCCCCGAGCCGGGCGGCGACCGCGTCGAACTTGCGCTGGAGCAGGGCCGGCACCCCCGGGAAGATGAGCACGCCCTGGACCACCACCTGGGGAAAGGCGATGGGCCCCTCCCACCACAGCTCGGCCCCCGCGGGCACGGCGGCCAGGCGCGCCGCGGCCGGGGTGTAGCGGGGGCCCATCTTCTCGCGCAGCACGGCGGCAAGCTCGGGGCTCTCGACCACCTCGACGCCGAGCCCCCGGGCGACCCCGGCGATGGTCACGTCGTCGTGGGTCGGCCCCACACCGCCGCTGGTGAGCACCCAGTCGGCCACGGCCCGCAGCCGCCGGATGGCGTCCGCGATGACCTCGACCTCGTCGGGAATGGTCTCGATGCGCACCAGATCGACGCCGAGCTCGCGCAGCCGCCGGGCCAGCCAGGGCGAATTCTCGTCCTGGAATTTGCCGCTCAGGATCTCGTTGCCGATGACGAGCACGGCGGCGGTGGGGGGCGGGGACATGGCAGCCCGGGATCTCGGGGGGGACGGAGCGGGCAGACCGGGGCCCGCACCTTGCGATGTACCGCAATTCGGGGTGCCGGGACGCCCCTCGTCAGCGCTACACTGCAGACAATGGGATGGAACCATCGCGCAACTTGCGTGTCTTGGTCCACCAGGACCGCACCCACGGTGCGCTCCCCCCCGCTTTCTCCCGCCCGGCCTCCATGTCCAAGAACCCCCACTGGTACGGCGTCCGCGTCTCGGCCCACCTGGGCCCCGAGCTGCTGTTCCAGTCCGTGCGCTGGCCGCGGCGGGCCGATCGCCTGCTGCCAGCGGGGGTGCTCGGCCGGCTCCGGGCCCAGGCCCACGGCGAGGGGGATCGCCCCTGGGCGCGCGGCCCCCTGGGCCACCTGATCACCGACCAGACCGTCGGATCCGAGCTCCGGGACGCGGTGCCCACGGCGAGCGGTCGCCCCCTCGTGCGCCTCGCCTGGGTGGCCCGCGACCGGGTGCGCCTCGCCCCCCTCCACCCGGGCTGCCCGGCCGGGGAGCTGTCGCCCGACGACCGCTGGTCCTGGCAGGACGGCCCGCTGCGGGTCGACCTCGACCTCGTCGGCGCCCACCGCGGCGGCCACGGGCGCGCCGGCCAGACCGCCGACCCGGCCTTCGCTGCGCTGTTCATGCTGTTGGTGGTGGGCTCGGCCCAGGTCGTCTGGGTCGCCCAGCGCATCCTGAGCAACGCCCAGGCCCAACAGGCCCAGTACGACCACGAGCCCAGCCCCGAGATGATCGCGCGGCTGCTCAACCGCGACTACGACGGCGAGAAGGACGGCACCATCCAGGAGGCCGAGCGGCCCGAGCACGAGCGCCAGAGCCCCTCCTACTACCTGCCCGCCGGCAACACGGGCCCCCTCGACCGGATGGGCGGCGGGGCGGTGGCCGGCGACGAGGTGAGCCGCGCCGAGCCCGAAGACAGCCCCGATCCGGACGCGGCCGAGGCCGTGGCGGACGCGACCGACAGCCTGCCTGGTGCGCCCGACCAGCTCGAGCTGGACGAGGCCCCGCCCGCTCCCCCCGAGCTGGCCGGCGCCCCCGAGGACGAGCCGCTCGCCGACGACAGCCCCTACGTGCCCAACCCGGTCGAGCGCTTCGTGGGCTGGGGCTTCAAGGACTGGCTCGACAGCGCCGAGGCGCCCCCCGAAGAGAAGCAGCGCTGGGCCCGCGAGCTCAACATCGCCCGGGTGCGGCTCCAGCTCGATCCCGACGACCCCTACGCCCTCAACGTGGTCGGCCTCTACGCCTACCTCGCCGAGAACCGCGAGCTGAGCCGCCAGACCTACGAGCGCATGCTCGAGCTCTACCCGGACGCCCCCGCCGCCTACAACAACTACGCCCTCACCATGAAGCGCGAGGGGCGCTACCGCGAGAGATCGGAAGAGCGTCGTGTAGGGAAAGAGTGTCTTAAGACGTGTAGATCTCGGTGGTCGCCGTATCATTAA
>CAXQUZ010000784.1:0-3182 GCA_964226865.1 Myxococcota bacterium
TCATCGAGGCGGTCGACGTCGAGATCTCGGCCATCGAGATGGTCGACGACTGGGGAGAGAACGGCGCCTGCAGCCTCGTCGACAAGACGGTGGGCTTCTACCAGAACGGCGGCCGCATCGAGTGGACCGGCGGCGGGATCGCAGACGTGGGGGGCTACGGCATCGTCAACAGCCAGGGCGTGGCCCAGCTCGACCAGCTCACCCTCGACACCAACGCCTGTGCCAGCGCCATCAACTTCTACGGCTCGATGCGGGTCGAGGGCAGCCTCTTCACCGGCGCCGGTGGCGACGGCTCGACGGCGCTGATGGCCGCCTACATCGACTACGGCGGCACCAGCAGCACCCTCGAGGCCAACGACTTCACGGGCAACGCCGTCGACCGCGAGTACGAGTCCTCCTACACCTCGGGCGACGACGAGATCACCCGCGTCTACCAGGACCGCATCGGCTACGACATCTTCGCCTCGGAGTCGGCCAGCTTCAGCCTCGACGGGAACACCTTCCAGGACGGCGTCTTCGCGGCCTACTTCGCCGACGCGACGGTCCAGGCCAACAACAACCTGGTCGAGGGCTACGAGAGCAACGGCTTCTACCTGTCGGGCTCGTCCATCGAGGGCGCCGGCAACCGCTTTGCCGACCTCACGGGCACGGCCCTCTACGGCTCCCAATCCAGCATCGAGCTCGAAGACACCGAGGTCGACACCATCGGGGTGCGCGAGTACTCCTACGACACCTATGTCAACGGCGAGCTCACCGAAGAAGACGTGCCCACGCGCCAGACCGGCTACGCCCTCTACGGCTACGAGTCGACGGTGGCCATGGACGGCTTCGAGGCCCGCAACACCGCGTCGGCCGCCGCCTACTTCTACTCGACCACCACCTCGAGCACCGAGCTGGTCGATGTCACCATCGACACGGTGAACACCGACCCGAGCTACAGCTACTCGGGCGCCATCACCCTCAACGGCTACTACGGCACCCACGAGCTCTACATCGAGGGGCTCACGGCGAGCGCCCTCGGCGGCGACAACGCCGTCGAGGTCTACAACTTCAACAGCGACAGCGCCTCGGGCACCCTCGACCTGCGCATCATCGACGCCAGCATCGACACCACCGACGACTACGGCCTCTACCTCTACGGCACGACCAACCGGGTGACCCTCTCCGGGGTCGACATCGAAGGCACCGGCGACGAGGCCATCTACCAGTACGGCGGCACCCTCTCGCTCGACGGGGTCTCGGTGGCCACGGCCGCTGGCTCGGGCATGCAGTTTACGAACGCCACGGTCACCGTCACCTCTGCCTCCTCGTCGACGGAGAACGCGGAGTACGGCATGGTCTGCAGTGGCTCGACCACCATCGACGACTGCGACAGCATCGACCTCACCCTCAACGGCCTCGGCGAGAGCAGCAGCTGCGAGGCCGCCTGCGGAGACACCCTGTGACCCCTGCACTCCTCCTCACCGTCGCCCTCGGGGGCCCGGCCCACGCCGTGCCCCACGACCTGATCGGCGGCGGAGAGCCCGTCGAGGACGACCTCGAGGCCCTCGCCGCCCTCCAGGAGGGCATGCCCGCCGTCGCGGCGCCCGTGCGCTGGCAGCTCGACCCCGCCGCCTCGCGCATCTACGCCCAGGTCGAGCCCGACGCCCGCACCCTCGACAACCCTCGCTCCCACCGCCACGTCGTGCGCGCCCACGAGTGGACGGGCCACCTGACCCTGGCCGAGGGCGGTCGCTGTGCGGGCGAGGTCACTGTGCCCGTGGCCCGACTCCACATCGACGATCCCGAAGACCGCAGCGCCCTGGGCGTCGAGGGCGAGCTCAACCGGTGGGACAAGGCGGACGTGCTGACCCACATGCTCGACGCCGAGCAGCTCGACGCAGTGGGCTTCCCGACCATGGACTTCAAGGTGGACCGCTGCACGGCGCTGCGTCCCGCCGATGATCCCGAGGGCCCGGTCGACGGCTGGACGGTCGAGGGCCGCATCACCATCCACGGCGTGACCCAGCCCCTGAAGATCGATCTCAAGGGCGACATCAGCGACACCGCGCTCGCACTCTCGGGCACGGTCTACCTGCGCCAGACGAGCTTCGGCATCGAGCCCTACTTCGCACTCTTCGGCCAGCGGCGGAACCGCGACGCCGTGAAGCTCGACCTCCGGCTCGTGGCCAGCCCGGCCCCGGAAGACGAGGCCGACGACTTCGCGCCCATCCAGTCGGGCCCTGCCGTCGAGACGCTCTTCCAGCGCAAGCCCTGAGCCCGGCGCCCGCCCTCAGAGGGTGCCCTGCTGCACGGTGCGGTCCCCGTCGGCGATGGACCACGCGCCGCCGCCGCCCACCGGGCAGAGCGCGCCGTGCCAGTCGCGCCGGCCCGGGTGGCGGCGCTCGATGCCGACACAGGCCGGCGGCAGGGTCAGGCGGTGGTGCGCCGGGGCCGCCAGAAAGAGCGACGCCCCCCGGGTCGCGACGACGGGCAGCTCTGCCCCCTGGCGCAGCGCGCTGGGCACGGGCAGCTCGGCCGGCCAGCCGCTCCCCACGCCTCCCGGGTCGGCCGCGCCCAGCGCCGTGACCTCCAGGGGCAGCGCCTTGGCCGTGGCCTCGAGGGCGCCGCTGCGCACGGTCCACGGCCCGACCCGACCGGTCGCCGGGCCGGTCAGCCGGGCCCGCCACTGGAGTCGCCGCCGGGTGTCGAGCGCGCCCTCCTCGAGCACGTCCTCGACCACCGAGAGCAGCTGCGCGGGCGGCACCGGCCCGGCCGCCGCGACCACCAGCGCCCCCGGGGGCCCCGCCAGCTCGAGCTCGAGCTCCCAGCGGTCGCCGACCAGCCCATCGGGCGGGGCCGTGGCGGCCACCCGCAGCTCGGGGAGCTGGACCAGCCCAGCAAAGCGGGGGTCGGCCGCGAGGGCGGCCAGATCCGGATCGCGTCCGAGGGCTGCCGGGTCGAGGGTGCCCCGGGCCACCGGGCCCTTCAGGTCTGCGGCGGCGTCGGCGAGCTGGCCCGCCCGGGCCCGGAGGGCGGCCCGGTCCCAGCGCAGCTCGGGCACCTTCGGGAAGCGCTCGATGGCGGTGTCGAGCACCGCGAGGGCCGTCGGCATGGCTTTATTCCCTGCAGATTGTGTGATGTAATCAGTCGCACATCTTGACACAAGTTCTACGTGAATTCCCATGAAGGCAGCATTACTC
>CAXQUZ010000785.1:0-5579 GCA_964226865.1 Myxococcota bacterium
TTCTACGCCGGGCGCTCGACCGGCGACATCATCAGCCGGGCCAGCAACGACATCAGCTTCGCCCGGGTGGTGGTGGGCTTCGGCATCATGCAGGCCGTCAACGTCACGGTGGCCCTGTCGCTGACGGCCTGGAAGATGCTGGCGCTCTCGCCCCTGCTGACGGCCTTCTCGGTGGTGCCCATCGTCGTGTCGATGGTGCTCGTGCGGGGCGGCATCGGCCAGATCTTCCACCTCCACCGCCAGTCCCAGGAACAGCTCGGCGCCCTCTCCGACCACGTGCTCGGCTCCTTCCAGGGCATCTCGACCATCCAGGGCTTCGTGGCCGAGCCGCGCTTCGTCGAGCAGTTCGACGGCCGCAACGAAGACCTGCTGCAGACCCGCATGCGGGCCGCCGCCATCTCCAGCGTCGCCTTCCCGGGCCTCTCGCTGGGCGGCAGCCTCGCGGTCTTCGTGCTGCTCTTCGTGGGCGGGCCCATGGCCATCGAGGGCACCCTCTCGGTCGGCCAGGTCGCCGCCTTCGTGACCCTGCTCGGCATCCTGCTGCCGCCGCTGCGCTCGATGGGCTGGATGATCTCGGTCTTTCAGCGGGGCCAAGTCTCGCTCGAGCGCATCTTCGAGCTGCTCGACGCGCCCCTCGACCGGCCCGAGCGCGCCCGGGCGGCCGGCCCCCTGCCCGCCCCCGCCGGGCCCCCGGCCCTCTCCCTGCGCGACCTGCGCTTCGCCTATCCTGACGCCCCCGAAGACGACGTGCTCAAGGGCATCTCCGTCGACATCCCCGCGGGCGCCGTGGTCGGTCTCTTCGGCCGCACGGGCAGCGGCAAGTCCACGCTGGTCCGGGTGCTCTCGCGCCTCTACAACCCGCCCCCGGGCACGGTCTTCGTCGGCGAGGCCGGGGCGCCCCCGGTGGATCTGCGCGAGGTCGACCTCGACGGCTGGCGCAGGCTCCTGTCGGTGGCCCCCCAGCGCCCCTTCCTGTTCAGCGACTCCATCGGCGAGAACGTGGAGCTCTCGGCCGACCCGGCGGCCGGCGACACGGGCCTCGCGCGCGACCGGGCCGTCGAGCTGGCAGCCCTGGCTCCCGACCTCTCGGCGCTGCCCGACGGGGTCGACACCGTCGTCGGCGAGCGGGGCATCATGCTCTCTGGCGGCCAGCGCCAGCGGGTGGCCCTCGCCCGTGCCCTGTTCAAGGGCGGTGGCCTCGTGCTCCTCGACGACGTGCTCAGCGCCGTCGACCACAGCACCGAGGCCCGGCTGGTCGACGCCCTGGTCGGCATCGGCGCCGGCGGCCAGCGCCCCACCACCTTCATCGTGAGCCACCGGGTCTCGGCCTTCCGCGGGGCCGACCTCATCCTGGTGCTCGACGAGGGGCGGCTCATCGCCAGCGGCAGCCACGAGGCGCTCGCCGCCCAGCCCGGGCCCTACCGCGACACCTGGCTGGCCCAGCGCCCTGCTGGCGAGGAGCTCGCATGAGTCCCCCGTCCCCACCGCCCGGGGCCGAGCGCTCTGAGAAGGGCGACCTGCGGATGATCCTGCGCATCTGGCGCTTCCTGCGGCCCGACGCCTGGACCCTCGTCCTCGCCCTCGTGCTCACCCCGGTCATCGCCGGCCTCTCGCTGGCCCAGCCCTACCTGCTCAAGGTGGCCATCGACGATCACATCGTCCCCGGCCAGCTCGCGGGCCTGCGCCACATCGCCCTGCTCTACCTGGGGGCGGTGGTCGGCAGCTACCTCTCCGAGGCGGCCTACAGCCTGGCCCTCGCCTGGGGTGGCCAGCGCACCATCCTGCGGCTGCGGCGGGCCCTCTACGCCCACACCCTCGGCCTGGCCCAGCGCTTCTTCGACAAGCAGCCCGCCGGCAAGCTCCTCACCCGCCTCACGAGCGATGTGGAGTCCCTGGGCGAGAGCCTCCAGGCCGGTGTCGTCACCATCCTGCTCGACATCCTGCTCATCACGGGCATCCTCGCCACGATGTTCGCGCTCGAGTGGCGCCTCAGCCTGCTGCTGCTGGCCCTCGCGCCCCCGCTGCTGCTGGCCCTCGAGTGGATCCGCCGCCAGCTGCGCCGCCTCTACCTCGTGACCCGCGAGAGCCTCGCCGAGGTCAACGCCTTCATGGCCGAGCGGGTCGACGGGGTCGAGGTGGTCCAGCTCTTCGGCGCCGAGGCCTCCACCACGGCCCGCTTTGAGTCGCGGAACCGCCGCTACCGGGACGCCACCCAGGCCGCCAACGTCTACGACGCCGCGATGTTCGCC
Source organism: Myxococcota bacterium (assembly GCA_964226865.1). Taxonomy (GTDB): domain Bacteria; phylum Myxococcota_A; class UBA796; order UBA796; family UBA2385; genus CAXQUZ01. Next base: position 2,250 of record CAXQUZ010000785.1, read on the forward strand.
CTCGTCGACGGCGGCAGCCGGGTCTTCGTCGCGGCCCTGCTCTGGTGGGGCACGGGACTCGCGGCCGAGGTGGTGCCCGAGGGATGGGTGGTGCCCGCCACGGTGGGCCTGCTCATCGCCTTCATGGACTACCTCGACCGGCTCTTTCGGCCCCTGCGCGAGATCTCCGGCAAGATCACGGTCATCCAGCGGGCGCTCGCGGCCCTCTCCAAGATCTTCTGGCTGCTCGATGCCGACGACCACATCGCGGACGCCGATGGGGTGGTCGAGGGTGAGGGCGGGGGCCACCTCGTGCTCCGCGACGTCCGCTTCCGCTACCGCGCCGAGGGCGACGACGTGCTCAAGGGCATCTCGCTCGACGTGCGGCCGGGCGAGAGCGTGGCGGTGGTGGGGGCCTCGGGCTCGGGCAAGACCACCCTCACCCGGCTGCTCGACCGCTCCTACGACGGCTACCGGGGCAGCATCACCCTCGACGGCCAGGAGCTCTCGACCCTCGGGCTCGCGGCGCTGCGCGCGCGGGTCGCCAGCGTGCGCCAAGACATCCACGTCTTCAGCCAGTCGCTGCGCTTCAACGTCGATCTCGACAACCCTGCGGTCTCGGACGAGGCGGTCGCCGAGGCCACCGACCTCACCCACGCCCGGGGCTTCGTCGAGCGGCTGGGCTGGGACCACCAGCTCCGCGAGCGGGGCGCCGATCTGTCGGTGGGCGAGGGCCAGCTCCTCACCTTCGCCCGCACCATGGCCCACGGTCCGGGGGTGGTCATCCTCGACGAGGCCACCGCCTCGGTCGACTCCCTGACCGAGAAGCTCGTCCAGGACGCCATCGGCAACATCCTGGCCACCACGACCGTCATCGTCATCGCCCACCGGCTGTCGACCGTCCAGCGCTGTGACCGCATCGCGGTCATGGACCGGGGCGAGGTCGTCGAGCTCGGCAGCCACAGCGAGCTGATGGCCCTCGGCGGGCGCTACGCCGAGCTGGTCGCCGACGGCCAGGGGCTCATGGACGCCGAGCACGCCGCGGGCTGACCAAAGGCGACCAGCGGGTCATCGCGGGTGCCGGGGCGACGCGCTACGGTCCGCGAGACCTGACCCATCTGCGGAGTCCGCATGTCTGCCGGCCGAACCCTGCTCGCCCTCCTGCCCGCGCTCGCGCTGGGCCTCGGGGGCTGTGGCATCTTCGACAAGGTCTACGACACCAGCCTCGCCGGCGGCGCCACGGGCGGCGGCGGGGACGACGACTCGGGGCGGATCGCCGGCACCGAGGGCGGTGACCACCCGGGCACCGACGCCACCGGCGGCACCGGCGACGACAGCTCCGGTGAGGACGGCGGCGACGAGGGCGGGGACGACAGCGGCGAGGACGGCGGCGACGGCGGCGAGACCGGCGGCGACGCGGGCGGCGAGACCGGCGGCGACACGGGCGAGACCTCGCTTGTGGACTGCACCCCCGGCGCCGTGCCGGCCAGCGGCAACATTGACGAGTGCGTGAGCCAGACCATCGCCTGCGGCCAGACCGTGGTCGCCACCACCCAGGGCGGCACGAGCTGGTTTCACGACGACCTCTACCGCGACTGGTACTGCACCCCCTCGCCCGAGGGCCCCTACAGCGGCCGCGAGAAGGTCTTCGCCCTCGAGCTGCCCCGGGGCCAGCGGGCCACCATCACCCTCGACAGCCCCTGCGACGAGCTGGACGTGATGGCGCTGCGCTGGGAGTTCTGGGAGCGCGAGGGCGACTGCCCCTACGAGGGCGTGAGCCTCATCGACTGCGAGATGGACGACAGCCGCGCGGGCGGCGAGGTCACCATCACCTCCGACTTCGACGAAGACACCTCGAACTTCCTGGTGGTGGTCGAGGGCCCGGAGGGCCAGGAGGCGCCGTTCGCGCTCTCGGTCGCGTGTGAGTAGAGTGACGGGGTGCGCCGGCCGACCGCCGGGCACGCGAGGAGGTCGGATGCAGAAGCGGTCTTGGTGGCTGGCCGGCAGCGTGGCGCTGCTCGCGCTGGGCTGCGAGAACGTCAGCGACAAGGACTCGGGCGGCGGCAGCGGCAGCTCCGGCGGATCGGGCTCCTCGGGCTCCGAGGGCGGCGGGGGCTCCGGCTCTGAGGGGGGCAACGGCCAGGGCTCCGGCCCCAGCGAGGTCGAGTGCACCGACACGGTCGACCCCCTCAGCTACGACAGCAGCACCTGCATCGCGGCCACCCTGGGCTGTGAAGAGACCATCTCGGGCATCAACACCGGCGGCCCGAGCAACGTCGACGGCAGCGACTACTCGAGCATCTGGGCCTGCGAGGTCACGGGCACCCAGTCCTACACGGGCGCCGAGATGCACTACGAGTTCAACCATCCGGGCAACGGCGAGGCCTTCATCTACCTCGACAGCCCCTGTGCCAACATGGACCTCTTCGTGATGCAGCACGACGGCGGCTGCGTGACCTCGAGCTCGAACATCTTCGAGTGCGAGGCCGACATCAGCGGCGACGGCGGCTCGGTGCGGGTCTGGAACAACGAGCCCAAGCGCTACGTCATCATCGTCGAGGGCCCCTCGGGCGAGAACGAGCCCTACCAGCTCAGCGCCACCTGCCCCGGCGGCGACCGGTGATCGAGCGCCCCCTCGACGCCGAGGAGTCGGCCCAGCTCTCGGCCCTGATGTCGGAGTGCTTCGAGCTGCTGCCGCTGCCGCCGGGTGCGGTCATCGGCGGCGACGACAGCCCGCCGGCCATGATGGTCCAGGCCATCGCCACGGTGGTGGACGCCGTGCGCAGCCAGGACGCCGGGCTGAAGGGCCGGGATCCGAGCCAGCTCGCGATGCTGCTCGGGGTGGCCTTTGGCGAAGAGCTCTGCCGGGCGGCGGGCTGGGAGTGGATCATGGCCACCCCGCCCGGTGCGCCCGAGCCGACCCTGGCCGTCGCGGCCCAGGACCGCTCGGACGTGGTCTTCCCGATGCACTGCCTCGGCCGGCTCATCCTCAGCCCCGAGGCGCCCAACGACCTGGTGCTTCTCTTCGCGGTGGTGCGCGAGGCCCGGCTGCCGGCGGTGGCGCCCCAGAGCTGGCGGGTGCTGGGCTAGCGGGCCCCTGGAGGGGCGGGCCGCTCAGTCGGCGGGCCCGGCGCTGAGGGTGCGCACGACGACGCTGGCGCAGGCGAGGCCGAAGGCGCCGGTCACGAAGCTGGCCGTGCCCCAGATGACGTGCTGGTGGTTGCAGGCGTCGATGTCGATCTGGGGCGTCGGCGGGCAGACACAGCGGAAGCCCTCGCCCTTGTCGTACTGGAGCTCCTGGGGCTTGGAGAGGGGCTCCTCGCTGTAGACGGCCGGGATGCCGAAGCGGCC
>CAXQUZ010000786.1:0-14218 GCA_964226865.1 Myxococcota bacterium
CGGGGCCGGGGGGCTCGCCCTGCGCCCGCCCGGGGGCGTGCCCACCCCGCTCTCGGGTGCCCCCTGCCGCTGGGTGGCCTGGGCCGGGCCCGACGCGGTGGTCTGTGCCCGCCGCGAGTACGGCCCCGACCGCCACCCCCTCGACGGCGGACCGGCCGATCGCAGCGCCGCCCTCGCCGACCAGGGCTGGCGCTCCCTGGCCGGGGCCGGGGGCATGCTGGCCCTCGTCGACCACACCGGGGGGCTCTTCGAGCTGGGGCCGACCGGGCTGCACCAGCGCCCGGAGCTGCCGGCGGGCAGCCAGGCCCTGCCGGTGCCGGGCACGGAGCGGGTGCTGGTCGACGGCCGGGAGGGCCTCGCCGAGGTGGACTGGCGGGCCCCCGGCGCGGCGGTGGTGGACCGGCTGGCCCTGGCGGGGCGGCCCCGGGCCCTGGCGGTGGCGCCGGACGGCGGGGCCGTGGCCGTGGCGACCGCTGCCGGCGGGCTGCTCGTGGCCGGCCGGGCGCCCCTGCGGGTGCGGTGGCAGGTCGACGGCGGGCTGGGCAGCATCACGGCCCTCGCCTGGTCGCCGGACGGCCGCCGGCTCGCGGCGGGAACGGCCGCCGGCACGGTGTGGACCTGGCCCGCGGCGCCGCCCCCCTGCGGCGCGGAGGGCCCGTGAGCCCCCCGGATCCCCCCAGCACGGCGGGCTGGTCCTGGTCGGATCTGCGGGCCGACGGGGCCGAGGGAGGGCCGGTCTTGCCCCAGGCGGCGCCGGACGGGGCGCCCCTGCGCTACCAGCCCGGGGCCGTGCTGGCCCGGACGGCCATGTCGACCCTGCGGCTGGCCGAAGATCCGGTGCTCCGCCGCCAGGTGGTGCTCAAGCAGGCCCGGGAGGGCGCCGGGGCGGCCGACCGCCAGCTGCTCCGCGAGGCCCGCATCACGGCGGCGGTGGCCGGGCCGGGGGTGCCTCCCGTGCTCGACGCGGGCACGGACGCCGAGGGCCGGGCCTGGTTCGCGATGCCCGTGCTGGCGGGCCCCACCCTGGCCGCGCGCCTCGCCGCCCTGGGGCCGGGCCACCCCGCCCTGCTCGGCGACCTGCTGGCGGCCGCCCGGGTGGTGGCGCGGGCCCATGCCCAGGGCATCGTGCACCGGGACCTGAAGCTCGAGAACATCCTCTGCACCGGCGCCACGGACCCCGACGGGGCCCCGACCGCGGCGGGCGCCCGGGTCTGTGTGATCGACTGGGGCATCGCGCGCCCCGAGTCGGCCAGCCCCGGCTGGGACGCCCTGCTCAGCTCGGCCCTCCAGACCGCCACGGGCCAGGTGGTCGGCACCCCGGCGGTCATGAGCCCCGAGCAGGCGGTCGGCGGGGCCGTCGATCGGCGCACCGACGTCTGGGCCCTCGGGGTCTGCCTGGCCGAGCTCCAGAGCGGCGCCGCCCCCTTCGCCCGGGAGAGCCCCGCGGCGACCCTGAAGGCCGTGGTCCAGGCCCCGCTCCCCACCCTGGCGGGCCCGCTCGGGCCGGTGCTCGCAGGCTGCCTCGCCCGGGACCCCGCCGACCGCCACCCCGACGCCGGGGCCTTCGCCGATGCCCTCGCCGGGGCCCTCGCTGCCCACGCAACCACGGCCCCGGCGCCCCGGGTGCGCCCGTGGCGGGCCCCGGTGCTGGCCCTGGTGCTCCTGCTCGTCGCCAGTGCCGGGTGGTGGGGGGGCCCGGGCGCGGTGCCGGCCGCTGCGCCCGCCCCGGAGGCAGGGGCGCTGCCGGCCCTGTCCCGGGCCCTCGTGCGCAACCGGGCCGTCGAGGCCGCCCGGGAGGGGGACGCGGCCATGGCCGAGCTGGTCGCCGCCGCGGCGCTCATGGATGGTGAGGATCCCTTCCTGCGGGGTGTTCTCGCCGCAGAGCCCCTGCGTCCGCGCCTCGAGTCCCGGGTGGGGGTGGCCGACTGCGTGGGCCGGCTGCTGGCGCCCGACGGCCGCTCGCTGGTCTGTGTGGCGCCCGAAGAGCTGCGGGTCATCGACGTCGAGAGCGCCCGGCTGCGCTGGCGCAAGCCCGTCGACCTCGGCCAGGTGGTCTTCGCCGGCGCCAACCTGCTCGGCTGGGAGCGCAGCACGGGCCACACCCGCCTGCTGGCGCTCGAGACGGGCGCCCCGGTGGACGTGGGGCTGACCTGGGGCAGCGGCACGGGCGACACGGTGTCGCAGCGGTCTGACCGGGTGGTGCTGCTCGACGGCCACATCGCCCGTCTGGCCGAGCTCGGCCCGGGCGCCACCGCCCAGGTGGGGGAGCCCGGCGGGGTCGAGGCGGCCGTCGTGGCCGCAGACGGGCGGGCCGTGCTGCTCCACCGCGACAGCGTGACCCTCATCGGCCCCGACGGCCAGCCCCAGGGCGCCCCCTGGCCCCGGGGGGTGCTGCGCCACGACGACTCCCCGTGGGCCGTGGGCCTCGCCGCGGCGGCGCCCCTGCTCATCGAGGGCTCGCTGTCGGGGCGGGTGCGCATCTGGGACCTCGACACGGGCGCGCTCACCCACCTCTTCTTGCGGCTGGGCATGGTGCGGGCGGTGGCGCTGTCGCCGACGGGGCGCTGGGCGGCGGCCATCGACGAGGCGGGCGGTGCCTGGCTGTGGCGCCGGGGCATGCCCGCCAGCCGGCTGCGGCTGCCCGTGCTGGCCGATAAGCTCGCCTTTCTCGACGACACCCGCCTCGTGCTGGTGGGCCAGGAGCGCACGATCTGGTCCCTGCCCTCCGACGACGGGGGCGGGCTGCGGGCGGTCGAGGCCGGGATCTCGGGGGTGGACTGGCGGGGGCACCACTGGGCCGCCGCCCTGGGCAACGGCAAGGTGATGCGGGGGGACCTGCGCACCGGCGCCGTCGAGCGGCGCGATCTGCTCGAGGGCAACGTGACCAAGGACGTCTCGCTCGGCCCCGACGGCGGGGTGCTCGCCGCCAGCATCATGCCCGCGAGCCCGTCCCGCTGGCTCTGGACGCCGCCGCCCGCCGTGCCCTTCGGCCTCGCCTGCCGCCGGACCATCTGGCTGGGTGACGCGCTCGGCGTCTGCCAGGGCCACAGCCAGGGCCCGCTGCTCCGGTCGCGCGGCGGCGAGCGCTGGCCCCAGCTCGCGCTCTCGGACGCCGGCCTCGTCGACACCGAGCCCGTGGCGGGGCGCCAGGCGGCCGTCACCGTCGATCGGCTGGGCACGGTCTACCGGCTCGAGGCCGGGCCCGTGCCCGTGCTCCGGCGGGTGGTGTCGGCCGCGGCGCCGGGCCCGGTGGCCATGGACGTGGCGGGCACGGTCTACCTGGGCCGAGACCGGGGGGTGGAGCGGTGGTCCCCGGGGGCGGCGGCGCCCGTGCTCCTCGATGCGCCCGGGGTCGTCATCGATCTCGCGGTCTCCGACGACGGGGCCCTGCTCGCGGCGGGGCTGCTCGAGGGGGACGTCGCGGTCTGGGACACGGCCACCGGGGCGCTCGTGCTCGTGCTGCCCGGCCACACCGAGCGGGTCGCCAGCGTGGTCTTCTCCCCCGACGGCCGGCGGCTGCTCTCGGGCTCGTGGGACCAGACCCTGCGCACCTGGGACCTCGGCGTGCGGGACCGACCGCCGGCCGCCCTGCTGGCCGAGGCCGAGGCCCGCTGGGCCACCACGGCGGCCGCCCTGCTCGCCCGCTGAGCGCGCCCCCCGGTGGGCCGCGGCGGCATGCACTATGCTGCGGCCCATGCGCGCCCTCGTCACCCTCCGACATCCCGACGGCACCGAGCACGAGCTCGGCCACGGCGACCTCATCGGCCGCCTCTGGTCGGCCCGCCTCCAGCTCGCGAGCCCCGACATCTCCGAGGCCCACGCCCTGGTCAGCCTCCGGGGCGGCGAGCTCCACCTGCTCGCCCTGCGCGGGCTCTTCGCCCACAAGGGCAAGCCCTGCAAGTCGCTGGTGCTGGCGCCGGGCCAACAGATCCACTTCTCGCGCGAGCTCGCGCTCGAGGTGGTCGACGTGGTGCTGCCCGACGAGACCCTGGGCATCGAGGGGCCCGGCATCCCCCGCCAGGCCCTCGCCGGGGTGGCCTCGCTCGTGACCGCCCCCCAGGTGGCCCTGCGGCCCGGGGTGGTGCGGGACGCCGCCGCGGTCTTCTTCACGGTCGACGACGGCTGGCGGGTGCGCACGGCCGAGGGCACGGCCCCGCTGGCGCCCGGCTGGTGCCTCCCGGTGCCCGGCGGCCCCGTGCGCGCCGTGCTGGTCTCGCTGTCGCGGGCCGGCCAGCGCCCGACCCTCGCCGTCGGCCGCCTCGACGCGGCCCTGCGCCTCGAGACCCACTTCGACCTCGTCCACATCCACCGGGAGGGGGCCCCCACCGTCTCGCTCCGCGGCCACGCCGCCCGGCTGATCACCGAGCTCGCCCAGGCCGGCACGGCCCTGCCCTGGGAAGAGCTGGCCCTGGCCCTCTGGAAGGACCCCGCCCACCGCGACCAGCTCCGCCGCCGCTTCGACGCCGTGCTCTCGCGCACCCGGCGGCGGCTGTCCCAGGAGGGCCTGCGGGCCAACCTGCTCGGCGCCGACGGCGCGGGCAACCTCTTCCTGCTGCTGCGCCCGGGCGACGAGGTCGACGACCGCTCCTGAGCCCGGGCCCTCCCGGGCGGGCCCAAGACGGCGACCGGGAGGACGGTGTCGCCCTCCCGGAACCGGCACGGCGCGGGGGCGGTCGGGCCCCCGGCGGCTCAGCGCTTCTCGACCACCACGAACTCGACCCGGCGGTTGGCCGAGCGGCCGCTGTCGGTCTCGTTGGTGTCGAGGGGCTGGGACTCGCCGTAGCCCGTGGCCGTGAGGCGCCGGGGCGAGACGCCGCCCTCGTTGATGAGCACCGCGCGCACGGCCCGGGCCCGGCGCCGCGAGAGCGCGAGGTTGTAGCGGGTCGTGCCCACGTCGTCGGTGTGGCCGCGCACCTCGATGCGCACGAGGTCCGGGTCGGCGTTGATGGCCGCCGCGACGTCCATGAGCAGGGGCCGCGAGCTGGCGCTGACGGTGGCCGAGCCGAAGTCGAAGCGCACCTTCTCGGTGATCTCGATGCGGCCGCTCGCGTAGAAGGCGCGCACAGGGCAGCCGTTCGAGGCGATGGGGTCCATCTTGGGCGAGATGGCCTCGCCGGGGCACTGGTCGCGGTAGTCGGGCACCCGGTCGCCGTCGCGGTCGGGGCAGCCGAAGCTGGCCACCGGACCCGGGCGGGTCTGGCACTCGTCGAAGGGGTCGCCCACGGTGTCGCCGTCCATGTCGGGACAGCCGGCGGCGGCCACGGGCCCGGGGGTGTCGGGGCAGGCGTCGTCGACGTCGTAGACCCCGTCGTAGTCGTTGTCGGGCTCGGGGCAGCCGTCCCGGTCGTTGACCCCGTCGAGGTCTTCGGGCTCGTTCGGGCAGCGGTCGAGGCCGTCGGGGATGCCGTCGAGGTCGTTGTCGGGATCGAAGCAGCCGTCGACCGGCTCGCCCTCCCGCTCGTCGAAGTCCTCGGGGCTCTCGGGGCACTCGTCGGCGAGGCCGAAGATGCCGTCGCCGTCGGGATCGCCCACGACGCCAGACCGCCGGCCCGAGAGGCCCAGGGTGAAGCGGTACTGGGGCGAGCCGGCGCCCTCGACCAGGCCCGTGGTGAGGCCGATGGTCACGGACTGGGGCCGGTCCTGGCCGACGATGAGGTAGACGCTGCCCTCGATGGGATCGGCGATGGGCACGCCATCCTCGGGCAGGGCGGCCATGCTCTGGCTGGCCATCAGCTCGGCGCCGATGCCCACCCCGGAGCTGATGCGGCCGTTGAGGCCGATGCCCAGGTCGACCCGTGGCTGGGTCTCGGGGCCCGTGCGCAGGCCGCCGTTGAGCCGCCAGCCGCCGCCGCTGAAGCCGCCACCCAGGGCGAGCAGGGCGCCGCCCTCGACCCCCGTGTCGTCGAAGCCGGCGAGGCCGGGCGCCTGGACGAAGGGCGAGATGCCGACGGCGAAGCGGCCGTCGGGGGTGCGGATGAAGGGCACGCCGAGGCTGAACTGGGCCGCGCCCAGGCCCGAGGCCACGGTGGTGGTGTCGGCGAAGCCCGCGACGAAGGGCAGGTCGACCTCGGCCCGCAGCCAGTCGGCGAAGGCGAAGCCGCCGCCGAGGTGGAGGCCCGAGAGCCGCCGGTGGCCGAGGGGATCCGAGAAGTTCTCGCCGGTGGTGCCGACGGCGCCGACGAAGCCCGAGCCCTTGCCGCCCACGTCGGGGTGGATGAGCTGGAGGGCGCCCTGGCCGTCGTGGGCCGAGGGCGAGAGGCGGAAGTCCTCGCGGGTGCCGCCCACGGCGTCGGCGGGGGCGGGCACGAAGGCGAGGCCGAGGGCGAGCAGGCCCAGGGCGGGGGCCGCAGCGCGGCGGAGCAGGGGGCTCATCGGTCGGCCTCCACCTTGTTCCATGACACGCTGCAGTGCTGGGGTTCGAGCATCGGAGGTCCGTGGACCAGGGAGGCGGTGGCGGCGCTCGGGGCGGGCAGGCTGTTCGCCGAGGCGCCGAAGCGGATCTGGGCCATGGCCGTGGTCTGGGACCAGACCGACCAGGTGCCCTGGTGCATCAGGTGGCCGACGAGGGCCCACTGGTCGGCCAGGTTCCAGGCGCGGGAGCCCTTGGGCTCGTCGCCGAGGTTGGTGCCGGGCCCGAGGTAGAGGGTGGGCTCGCCCTGGACGACCTGGGGGCCGACGCCGGCGATGCCGCAGGCCGTGAAGGTCGAGTCCGGGTCGGCGCCCAGCAGGCCCTCGACGCGGCCGAGCGCGCTGTAGAAGACGTCGGGGCTGAACATGCCGCCGCCGCCGGGGCCGAAGCCGTCGACCTGGCGGTCGTGGTTCAGGTAGATGAGCTCGCCGCCGAGCCACAGCGAGCCGGCGCCCTGGCTGAAGACGGGGGCGCGGCCGTAGAGCAGGGCCTGCTCCCAGGGCACCATGCCGTCGGTCGTGCCGTCCGGCGAGAGCAGCAGCCCGTCGGACTGGCCCCAGCGGCCGAGGGCGCCGACGCTGGCGCCGCTCGCGAAGCCCTTCGACAGGTTCACGCCGAGCCACGAGTCGCGGACCCGGCCGCTCACGGTGCCGTCGGCCTCGGCCGTGCCGATGAGGGCGTGGGCCGAGTCGGTGACCGGGGCCCGCACGGTCTCGAGGCCGGCGGTGAAGCCCTTGGCGAGGCGGGCCTGGACCGTGCCCGTCCAGGTCGTGTAGGGGTCGGCGGGCAGGTCGGGGCCCTGGGGGCTGGTGCCGACCTGGGCGTTGATGCCGAGGGCGTCGCCGATGCCGAAGCCGATGCCGGCGCTGCCGCTGGTGGCCTGGATCTCCTGGACCCCGTCGCTGATGCGCATCGGCACCACCTCGGCCCGCAGCCGCAGCTGGCGCCAGATGGCGAGCTCGGCGGCGATGGGGGCGTAGACGATGCCCATGTAGTTGCGGGCCGCGCTGCCGGGCCGGGCGGCCGTGGCGATGCCGGCCGTGGCGCCGAAGCGGTAGGGCGACTGGAGATCCTGCTCGACCTCGCGCACCGAGCCGGGGGGCAGGCTGGCGGGCACCTCGGGGGGCTTGCGCTGCTCTTCGCTGGCGCTCGGGGCCTTGCGGCCGCTGGGCAGGGCCTTGACCTCGAGGGGGTCGGGGGCCGCCGCGTTCGACCGCACGCCGCCCTTGCGGGTCATGTCGCGCACGTTCTCGAGGGTGCGCTCGGCGGCCATGTGCTGGCCGAGGTCGGACTGGACCTGGGCGAGGGCGATGCCGACGTCGATGTCGTGCCAGGCGTCCCAGTGCTCCTTGAGCACGGCCCGGGCCTCGCCGGGCTGGCCCCGTGCCTGGAGGGCGCCGGCCGTGCCGATGACGGCGCTCGCGTCCCGGGGGTCGAGGTGGCGGGCGGTGGCGAAGGCGGCCATGGCCTGGTCGACGTTGCCCAGCTCGAGCCAGGCCGTGCCGATCATGGTCCAGTGGCGGGCGGTCGCGTCGCCGTAGTAGCGGGCGGCCTCGTCGAGCAGGTCGCGGGCGCGCTCGCGCTGGCCCAGCCGGTGGGCGTCGAGGGCGCGGTTGAGGTGGTCGGCGAGCTCGAGGGCGCTGATCTCCTTCTTGAGCCAGGACTGGCCCGTGGCCTCGTGGGCGGCCTGGTAGAAGGGGATGGCCTCCTTCGTGCGCCGGGCCTCGATGGCCGCGGCCTGCATCGCCGCGAGGCCGCCGGGGTTGGTCGGATCCTGGCTCAGCACACCGGCCGCGAGGTCGAAGGCGCCGTCGGCGTCGCCCTGGCGCAGGGCCACGGCGGCCTGGGCCACCTGGATCTCGAGGGCGTCGGGCCAGGTGGCGCGCTGCTCGTCGAGGATGCGGCGGGCCATCTCGGTGTGGCCGTCGACGGCGTAGGCGGCGGCGTCGTCGATGGCGGCCCGGCGGGCGACCATCTCGGAGAGGGCGATGTTGCGGCTGGTGGGGCGGCGCACGGCGAGGCGGCCGGCCCGCTCCTGGGCGCGCTTGTACTCGCCCTTGGCCACCATGGCCTGGATGGCGCCCCGCTCGGCCTCGTCGAGGTCGCCGTCCATGTCGAGGGCCTCCTCGTAGTAGGCCTCGGCGGCGCCGTACTGCCAGGTCGACATGTAGAGGCCCGCGAGGCCGCTGTAGAGGATGGCGTCGGCGTCTGGGCCGCGGCTGCCGTCCCCGTCGAGCACCCGGCGGTACATCTTGTAGGCGCGCTGGGTGTCGCCCTGGGCGGCCACGAGGTCGGCCCGGCCCCGGGCGAGCAGCGCGGCGGCCTCGTCCCAGCCCTGGGCCTCGGCGCCCTCGGTCGGGCGGCCCACGGCGTCGAGGATGTACTCGGCCCGGTCGAGGTGGCGGCTGGCCTCGGTCGGCTGGTCGGCCATCGAGGTGCCCGTGGCGATGCGCGCCCGGACCTCGCCCAGGGCCAGCCACAGGTCGTCGGGGTCCTGCTGGCGGGCGCGGGCGTAGGTGGCGGCGGCCTTCTCGTGCTCACCGAGGCCGGCGTAGGCGTCGGCGAGGCCGTGCAGCAGCACCTTCTCGTTGGGGTAGATCAGGAGGAGCTGCTCGAAGCGGTCGCGGGCCAGCTCGTACTGGCCGAGAGCGGCCGCCTGGCGGGCATCCTGGGCGACCGCGTGCATCTCGAGCTCGCGCTCCAGGCGCAGGATGGCGGCGTCGGTGTAGCCGCTGGCCACGAGCAGCCGGCGGGCCTCCTCGGGGCGGTCCTGGGCCCGGAGCAGGTTGACCAGCGAGATGAGGGCGTCGCGGTTGCGGGGGGCCGTGCGGATGGCCTGCTGGAAGGCGGCCTCGGCCCGGGCCAGCTCGGCCTCGCGGGTGATGGGGTCCCGGGCCGCGGTGGCGCGCTCCCAGAAGGCGCCGCCGAGGGCGACGAGGTGGCCGACGCTGAGGGGATCGAGGGCGTGGGCCAGCCGCAGCCGCGACACGGCCTCGTCGAGCTTGCCGGCCTCCTTGGCGCGGTTGCCAGCGATCGACTCGTAGGTGGCGAGCTCGCTGCGCAGGCGCTGCCAAGACTCGGTCGCCCGGGCGCTGCGCAGGCCGGCCCGCAGGGCCTCGGCGGCCTTGGCGGGGGCGTCGGCCGAGCCGGCGGCCCAGACGTAGAGCTTGCGCCAGTCGTGCTCGGTGCCGTGGTTCTCGATGTAGGGATCGAGCACGGTCACGGCCTTGTCGGCCTCGTCCGAGACGATGAGGTGGTGGGCCCAGGCCTGGACGACGATGGGGTGGTCGCCGTCGAGGTTGCGGGCCTCTTCGATGCGCTCGCGGGTCGCCGGGGTGGTGCTGTTGATGTTGACCGTGTTGATGATCTTCACCGCCTCGATGGAGCGCTGGAGCGGCATCCGGGGGTCGGTGACGTAGCGGGCGGCCCGGTCGGGGCGGCGCCGCAGCAGCAGGGCCTCGGCCAGCTTCTGGCGGTACTCGGGCTCGGACTTGTCGAGGTTGACCGCCTTCTCCCAGAGCCCGACGAGGTCGGCGCTCGGGTTGTCGGCCCGCTCGAGGTTCGCCAGGGTGGCGTAGAGGCGGGCCTTCTCGGTGGGCGAGCGGGCGTCTTCCCGGGCGGCCCGCACGAGGCTGTGGGCGGCGGCCCCGGGGTAGCCGAGCTGGCGCAGGCCGAGGGCGCAGGGGCCGGGGGCGGGCGAGGTGCGGCAGGCGGCCGGCACGAGCTCGCCGCCGGTGCGCATGGCGTCGGTGTAGCGGCCGAGGGTGAGCAGGGCGGCCACCTCGCCCTTCCAGACCTTCGAGCTGCTGTCGCCGTCCTCGAAGACGGCCAGGGCCCGATCGGGGCGGGCGTGGCGCAGGTAGGCGTCGCCGAGGGCGTTGCGGATGGCCTCGTCGCGCGGGTTCTCCTGGAGCATGGCCTCGAGGTCGACGATGGCCTTGGCCCGGGTGTGGGGGGCCAGGGCGCGGGCCTCCGCGTAGCGGATCTGCAGCATGCGCGTGTTCTCGGCCAGTCCTGCCGCGATCAGGGCGCGGTAGGCGGCCTCCCAGGAGGCCTGGGCATCCTGGGTGAGGAGGATGCGCTCGAGGGCCGTGGCGGCGGCGTCCCGGGTGTCACTGTGGCGCAGGGCCGTCATCAGCACGGCGATCTGCTCGTCGCGCCGGACCGGGTTCGTCCCCAGCGCGCTCGCCAGGGCGAGCAGCTCGTAGGGATCTGCCGGGTTCATCGCGCCGGCTGCCTCGATGGCGGGCGGCGGCGGCGGCGTCGGACCGTCGGCCAGCGCGACCGACAGCGAGAGCATGAGGATCAACCCGTTGGGGCTCATCGGAACATCTCCGGAGGCCGCGCCGCGCCGCACCACAGCGCGAGCCCGAGCCAAGTCCAATTCTGCGAGTAGTAGTCGGCCTTCTCCCCCCAGCCCCATGCGGTGCGGGCGGGAGCGATGGCCGCCCGGTACAGGGCGGTGGCGCGGTCGTCCCCCGCCTGCTCCCAGGCGGGAAGCAGGGCACCGTACAAGCCGAGGTAGGGGTAGTCGACCGTCGGCGTGCCGTCGGCGGTCATCACGGCCGGGATCCAGCCGTGGAGGGTCCAGCGCTCGTGCAGGGCCAGATAGGGCGCCAGCAGCGGGCGGGCCCGCGTCTCGCCGTGCCACTGGAGCTCGGCGGCGAGGGTCCAGGCGACCCGGAAGGCCTCGAAGCCGTGGAGGGCGTGGGCCGGGGTGTCGGGCGGGGGCACGGGCTGGCCCGAGGCGCGGTCGAGCCACAGCCAGTCGGGCGGCAGGGCGGCGCCGGTGCCGTCGGCCGGGGCCAGCACCGCGTAGAAGCCGTCGATGAGGCCGGCCCAGTCGTGGTCGGGGTCGGCCGCGGCGAAGGCGCGCCAGGCAAAGGGCAGGCCGTAGCTGGGGTTGAGCTGGACGGGGTCCATCTCGGCGGCCCAGGGGCCGGGCAGCACGACGAGGTGGGGCCCGACCTGCTGGACCTCGGCCGCCCAGATGCGGTCGAGCAGCCCGCGCGCCTGGCGGCGGTAGGCGGGGGCCTCCCACCGGACCGCGGCGATCAGCAGGGCATAGGCCATGAGCTGGTCGGCGTCGGCGGCGGGCTGGGGGTCGACCACCCCCCGGAAGATCCGGCCCTTGCGGCGGCCCCACTTCCACGCGGGAAGGGCGTGGGCATCACCATCTTGGAGGTGGATGCGGGTCCAGCGGAGCAAGCGGTCGAAGGCGGGCCGGTCGTCGGCCCACACCGCCCGGAGCAGCCCATAGGCCTGGCCCTCGGAGGTGCTGATGCGCCCGCCGCGGGGGTCGACCACCCGGCCGCTGTGGCGCAGGTAGACCCGCCGGTAGTCGGCCCAGGACGCCGCGAGGGTCGCCGGCACCGACGCCGGGACCGCGGCGGCTGCGTCGGCAGCCCCGAGTCCCAGGAGGGTGGCCAGCGCCAGGGGCGCCACCGGGCGTCGGACCGGCTGCACCATCAGGCCTGCCCGCCGCGCCGGGCGGCCCAGCCGCGCACGATGAAGGCGATGAGCAGGGCCGAGACGAGCACGGCCAGGCCGAGGATGCCCCAGTAGTTGTTGAAGGCGCGCTTGATGTTGCTCGCGAGCGAGCGGGTGCCGACGCCGACCTTGTTCTCGACCACGTCGATGGCCTTGACGCCGCCGTCGCTGTCGACCACGGCGATGTTGCCGCTGAGGCCGCCGGTGACGCTCGGGTCGCCCATGAGCTTGACGAGCTGGAGCAGGCTCGCGTCGGTGGGGGCGTCGAGGATCATGTTGACCGTCGAGGCCTCGCCCGTGCCCGAGACCACCTGCTCGATGGTGCCGTAGGTCGAGTTCATGCGGGCGTCCATGAGCTGGTCGCCGCTCTCCGAGAGGCGCCGGCGCACGTCCTCCTTCTCTGCCGTCACCAGGCCCGCCGACTTGAGGTGGGTGTAGCCACCGTTGCGGCCCTCGCCGTTGAGCACCACCACCGTGTCGCCGGCGCCGCCGAGGTCCTGGGCGGTGCCGCGGACGATGCGGAAGGCGGGCACATCGGTGACCGAGCGGGCGCCGAGCTCACCCATGAGCTGCATCATGGCGGCGGCGTCGGTGGTCGAGGGGTCGTCGTCCACCACCACGGTCAGCGAGGCGTCGTGGAGGGCGGGGGTCATGGGCCAGAGGTCGTGCCGCACGAGGCCCAGGTCGGGCAGCTCGGCGTAGCGGTCGCGGGTGAGGCGCAGCTCGCTCGACTTGAAGACCGTGCCCCAGAGGTGCTTGTCGTTTACGTAGATGCACTCGCCCATGTTGACGGGGAAGAGGTGGAAGACCACCTCGAGCCGGGCGTCGGGCTTGAGCAGCTCCCAGGGCAGGTCGACCCAGAGGCGTGCCTTCTCCTCACCGTCCGCCTCGTCGAGGGCGATGCTGCGGAGGGTGATGTCGTTGAGGCGCACCTCCATGGTGCTCAGCCGGTTGTCGAGCAGGGCGGCGTAGGCGTAGTCGATGCCCACCCGCGCGCCGTCGACGTGGACCTCGGCGTCGCCCTCGAGGTTGAGGGGCACCGTGACCGGCGGGGCGTAGAAGCCGCGCACGGTCTGGTCCTTGATGCGCAGATCCTCGAACTTGATGCGCTGCTGGGTGGTGTTGCTGGCCGGGGGCACGGGCAGGGGGATGCGCCGGGTCGCCACGGGCAGGGCCTCGTTCATCACGTCGATGTCGGCGCTCGCGCCGGCCAGCAGCTCGGCCCGGTCCTCGCTGGTGAGGGCCTGGGCGGCCTTCATCACGCCCGCCGCATCGCCGCCCGTGACCACGAGCACGGCCTTGTCGGGCGAGGCGGGGTTGGACACCACGGCGAGGCGGCCGACGCCGGCCCGCAGGCCGCTGGTGTCGATGAAGCTCGAGACCAGCGGGTTCTCGCCGGGGGTGCCGACGACGACGAGGTGGGTGTTGGCCTTGGCCGGGTCGCTGCCGGCGACCTTGATGTCGACGCCGCGGTAGTCTGCCATGCGGCCCATGGCGAAGCCGAGCAGGCCGAGGGCCTCGAGCTGGGTGTCGCTGGGCTTGGCGGCGCCGGCGATGGCGACCTGGAAGGGGCCGTAGCCGAGGTCTTCGAAGAGGGGCGCCGGGAAGTCCTCGAGGTGGCCCTCGACCGGCCGCTCGGTGCGGTCGATCTCGAGGTAGCTCGTCGTCGAGATGCGGGTCCACAGGGCGGGATCGAAGGGGTCTTCGCAGTCGTCGGTGACGTGCTGGACGACCTTGAACTTGATCTCGTTGTAGCCGTTCTCGCTCAGCACCCGGGGGGGGATGCGGATGCGCTTGTAGCCCTCGTCGGCGTTGTCCTTGGAGAGCACGATGCTCGCCACACCCTGGCCGTTGACCCGCACCGAGAGGGTGCTCCGGCTCGGGATCAGCGCGTCGGAGTGGTCGAAGTTGAGGTGGAGGATGGGGGCCGTGCTGCGGTCCCACCGGGGCGAGATGCGAAAGGCGACCGTCTCGGTGGCTGTGATGCCCTGGAGCATCGGCCCGCTCTCGAGGAGCAGGTCGCGGTCGAACTCGACAAAGGCGACCTCGTCGGTGGACTCGCCGGCCTCGCGGGGGGAGCGAGCGGCCTCGACCACCTCACCATCTGGCACCTCGGCGGCGGCGGGCGCCTGTTGGGCCCAGGCCGGGCTGCCCATGAGGACCATGGCCAAGCACACTGCGTTTCGAACTGACATTCGCTGACTCCTGCGACTGCCCATCAGAGGGGGATTCCGAGGCGGCTGGCCGCCCGGTCGAGATTCTCTTTCGCCTGCGCGAGGTCGCGGAGGACCTGGCCCAGATCGGAAGAGCGTCGTGTAG